>CBIHPQ010000319.1:0-8122 GCA_966211825.1 uncultured Dyadobacter sp.
TCGTTGGCTTCTTTTTCAATTAACTTACTGGTATCCTCAGCTGCTTTTAAGGTTCTGAATAAGGTTGATTCTATATCTTTCAACTTCGCCAATTCCTTCTCCGCGTACTCCAGCTGCATCTTCAGCAAATTGTTTTCGCTTGAATACCGCTCCCATTCCTGAGACAGAGAGTTCAGGAAAGCATCTACTTCGTCCGGGTCATAACCTCTGAAAATCTTTTCAAAAGTGTGCTTGCGTATCTCAATAGCGGATATTTTCATGATGCAGTCTGTGCTTTGATGCGTAGTAAAAAACAGTCGTGTAAGTTAAAGATATATGATTCATTTTTCAAAGTATTTACCAACATTACCATATTATAAGTATTGGCTTACCCGACCTCCCAAACCGATATCATCCGGTCGTCGCTGCATGAAATCAATTGATTTTCATAACCCGTCCAGAGCAGTTTATTGACAGACGTTCCATGCCCCGCATGACGTGCCCGGTCAATTATTTTTTGGAGCTTGAATGTGGTCGCATCCCATACTTTGATGGATTTGTCCATGCTGCATGTAGCGAAGAGGGAGCGATCAGGACTGAATGTAACGTCGTTGATCGCGTACATATGCGCGGGAATGTCGGATACGACGCCGTATGCATCGTTGACGTCCCAGATTTTGAGGTGCGCATCCCGGCCGGTTGTAAAGAGGTGTTTGCCGTCCGGTGAATACTTAACGGAAAACACCGAGTTTGTGTGCGCCTGGATCGTCTTTTTTAATTTAAACCCATCAAGATCGAAGATATGCACATTACAATCGCTGTCGCCGGTGGCGAATTCGTTGGTTTCGATATTGACGGCAATGCTGCGTACGCTTTTGGTGGCGATCTTAATATGTTTCTGAATGGCAAATGTGGGTACATCCATGACCACCACCACGCCGTCGCCTAATGCAACCAATGCTTTTTCGCCCGCGAAACGGATATCGAAAATAGCGGCATTGGTAATTTTGGAAGTCTTTTCTACCTTATTATCCTCCACATTCAGCAGCTGGATACCCTCGAAATTCTGCCCGATCCACAGCGAATGCCCGCCCTCCTGCAATGCGAGCGCATATACGGACGCGCCCGCCCGCGCGACGAGCTTCCCCAAATCTGGTTTTCTCAGATCCCACTGTATCACAAAGCCATCGGCCCCGGCGGAATAAAAGCCGTGCCCTGTTTCGTCAGAAATAATTGTATAAACACTGTCCCTATGACCGGAAAAAGTATCTACTTTGCGAATATTCATCTGTTTAGTTTTGTATCGAACATTATTCCCATGCCCCTCGTTCATTCCGAAAAGATCGAAGAAACCAGCACACTGCTGCTTTGGAAACTGACGGAAACCGAAGCGGAACTTCAGAATGCGCTGGGTAACGGCTTCAACCAGCAAGAGCTCGACAGTATTTCCCACCCCCAAAAAAAACGCGAATGGCTCGCCAGCCGCATGTTAATAAAGACATTGGCCGAGCAGTTCGGGATTAATTACGTGGGCATTCACAAGGACGAGCACGGAAAGGCATTCCTGATCGACAACGATTCGCACATCTCCATTACCCACACCGCCGAGTTCGTCGCCGTGGCTATCAACCCGACAGCCGCCGTGGGTATAGACATGGAAAAAACGGACGCAAAATTACAGCGAACTTCCAAAAAGTACCTCTCACCTCCCGAGTTCGACCATGCGCAGGACGAAATGGAACGGCTCTGCATGTATTGGTGCGCGAAAGAGGCGTTGTATAAACTCTACGGAAAGAAAAAGATCAGCTTTCGGGACTCTATTTTTATCAGTCCGTTTGAAAACGAAGAAATTGTTCTCAGAGGCCACCTTACCGACGAAGACCTTGTCGTGCCTTCCAATATCCACGTTCGCTGGTTCGATAGCCATTGTCTGGCCGTTGCACTTTAACTCAGCCTTCCGGCAGCTCGTCGAGCGTCGATTTCAGTATTTTCTCAATTTCCCTGATTTTGTCCTGCTCACTCGTTTTCTCATAGGAAAGGATCAGGTTACGCAATACCCGCTGCACGATTTCGAGATTGGTGCAGGGCTGATAGAAGATATCCTTGGATTTGATGTTCAGCTGCGCGATGTAGTGGTCAATGTCTGTCTTGGAAAAAATAATCCCGCGGTTAAACACATTGATATAGAACTGCGTCTTATCGCTTTTGTAGGTCAGGACAAACAGGTTAGGCAGGTTTACGCCATACACAGGCATGCCCAGTTTTCTGGCAACCAGCAGGTAAATCACACACAATGTGATCGGGTTCCCGCGACGGCTTTCCAGCACCGAGTTGATCATCGAGTTCGTCGGTGAATGGAAGTTCTTGGTGTTCGCCGCGAAGTTCATCACCCCGAAGAAGATGCTGTTGATCCGCTTCACCTGGTCCACTGCATTCATTTCTTCCTGGAACTGGATCCAGATATCGTAGTAAAGCTGCTCAATGGTCGTTTTCAGCTTTTCGATAGACAGGTCGGGATAATGGTAGGTTGCGATGATCCACATGCCTTCCAGCAGGTCGAGCCCGCCCCCATTTTTCCATGCCTGCAACCGTTCGATCATAATGCTAAGCTGCAATTCGTGGATCAGTTCCTCGATTTTGCGCTGCACAATCGGATTAAAACTTTCTTCCCATTCGGTCTCCAGAAAAGGTATCACTGTCCCTCCCAACGATAATATCTTCCCTTCAACATGCTGACTCACTTCATGATCTTCATCATCAAGCAAGGATATCAGTGCCTTGATTTCTTTCTGGTTCATTTTCCTCAAATCTGCGTTTTACAACCAACGGATAAATAAAAACATTTTTTTTTAATGGACGTCAAATTTTCTACTTTTGCCCGGAAAAAAAGGAAGCCCGAAACCGCATTTTTCATGGTAACTACGCTCAATTTGCGTCGTAATGCATAGTTTGAAGTTGTTTTTGAATACCATCTATACCACCATATTTTTATAAAAAACGCACATAACGCATGAAAATTCTCGTTACCGGAGGGGCCGGATTTATCGGTTCCCATACCGTTGTAGAGTTGGATAAAGCGGGGTTCGAACCGGTCATTATCGACAACCTGTACAACTCTAATCTCAACGTTTTAGAAGGAATCAAAAAAATCACCGGCAAAGAGTTTCCGTTCTACGAAATCGATTGCAACGACACCGACAAGGTAAGGGCCTTGTTTGAAAAGGAAAAGTTCGATGGCGTCATCCATTTCGCGGCCTACAAGGCTGTGGGTGAGTCGGTTGAAAAACCTTTGAACTACTACGAAAACAACCTGATTTCCCTGCTGGTCCTGCTTCGGGTCATGAAGGAATTCAATGTCGATAAATTTGTATTCTCCTCGTCCTGCACGGTTTACGGCCAGCCCGAAAAGCTGCCGGTAACCGAAAGCACACCAAGGCTGCCTGCCAACTCTCCTTACGGCAATACGAAGGCCATCGCCGAGGACATTATCCGCGACCACGTGCATTCCAATCCGGGTATTAAGGCCATCTCGCTTCGGTATTTCAACCCGATCGGCGCACATGAATCGTCGCTCATCGGCGAGCTGCCCAATGGCGTTCCGAGCAATCTCGTACCGTTCATTACGCAAACAGCCGCCGGTCTCCGCAAATCGCTCACCGTTTTCGGCGACGATTACAACACGCCCGACGGCACCTGTATCCGCGACTTCATTCATGTGGTAGACCTCGCAAAAGCCCACGTAAAAGCGCTCGATCTGCTCGAATCGCGGACGGATACTAACTATTATGATGTATTTAATGTAGGAACGGGCGAAGGCTACACCGTTTTGCAATTGATTAATACTTTTGAGGAAGTGAATGGCGTGAAACTAAACTACACCATCGGGCCACGCCGCGAAGGAGATGTGGAACAGATCTATGCCCAGTCCGATAAAGTAAATAATATAATGAAATGGCATGCCGAGAAAACCATGGCCGACGCATTGCGCGACGCATGGAACTGGCAACTCAAACTCAAAGCTGAAAAATGAAAAAGATCTTGATTACGGGAGGAGCGGGTTTTATCGGCTCACATGTGGTTCGCCGGTTTGTCAACTTTCACCCGGAATATCATATTTATAACCTCGACGCGCTTACATACGCAGGTAACCTCGAAAACCTGCGCGACATCGAAAACGCACCGAACTACACATTTGTAAAGGGAGATATCGTCGACGCGGCATTTATTGACAAGCTGTTTGCTGATAACGATTTTCACGGAGTTGTCCACCTCGCGGCGGAAAGCCATGTGGACCGTTCGATTTCCGACCCGATGTCGTTTGTAATGACGAATGTCGTAGGGACCGTCAACCTTCTCAATGCTGCTAAAAACGCATGGAAAGGTGATTTCAGCGACCGCCGCTTCTACCACGTTTCTACCGACGAGGTGTATGGTGAACTGCACGACCCGGGCACGTTCTTCCTGGAAACGACCGCATATGACCCGCGTTCGCCTTATTCGGCTTCGAAAGCGTCATCAGACCATTTTGTCAGGGCCTACCACAACACTTACAAATTGCCGGTTGTGATCTCAAACTGCTCTAACAACTACGGCCCGAACCACTTCCCCGAGAAGCTGATCCCGCTGATGATACACAACATCATCCAGAAAAAACCGCTTCCTGTTTACGGAAAAGGCGAAAATATCCGCGACTGGTTGTTCGTGGAAGACCACGCGATCGCGATCGATGTGATTTTCCATAATGGCGCCAATGGAGATACTTACAATATTGGCGGCCATAACGAGTGGAAGAATATCGACCTCGTACACCTGCTTTGCAGCATTATGGATCGCAAGCTTGGTCGCAACGAAGGCGAAAGCGTACAACTGATCACCTATGTAACCGACCGCGCCGGGCACGACCTGCGTTACGCGATCGACGCCACCAAATTGTCGGAAGAGCTGGGCTGGAAACCTTCCCTGCAATTCGCGGAAGGCCTGGAAAGGACGGTTGACTGGTACCTGACCAATCAGGACTGGCTGAACAATGTTACCTCCGGCAATTACCAGAAATATTATAATGAAATGTACCAGGACAGATAATCCGAGCCGTTTCCTTACTCAATTGAAACTCTATATATGAAAGGCATTATTCTGGCCGGCGGTTCCGGTACGAGGTTACACCCGCTTACATTGGCAGTCAGCAAGCAGCTCATGCCTGTTTATGACAAACCAATGATATATTACCCGCTATCCATTCTGATGCTGGCGGGTATCCGTGAGATCCTGATCATTTCGACCCCGCACGACCTTCCGCATTTCGAAAAGTTGCTAGGCGACGGAAGCCGCCTTGGCTGCCAGTTCAGCTATGCGGTACAACCGAGCCCGGACGGTCTGGCACAGGCATTCATTATCGGCGAAGAATTCATCGGCGACGACAAGGTAGCATTGATCCTGGGCGATAATATCTTCTACGGCTCGGGCCTTTCAACCTTGCTGCAATCCAACAATGATCCGGAAGGCGGCGTGATCTTCGCGTACCAGGTACACGATCCGGAGCGTTACGGCGTTGTAGAATTCGACAAGTCTAACAATGTGATTTCAATTGAAGAAAAACCAACTGAACCCAAGTCCAATTACGCGGTACCAGGTTTGTATTTCTATGACAACGACGTTGTCGAAATCGCTAAAACTATCCCTCCATCACCGCGCGGCGAGCTCGAAATCACGGATGTGAACCGGGTTTATCTCGAACGCGGCAAATTGAAAGTAGGCGTCCTTAACCGCGGTACGGCATGGCTCGATACGGGCACATTCCAGTCGCTCATGCAGGCCGGCCAGTTCGTTCAGGTGATTGAAGAACGACAAGGCTTAAAAGTAGGCTGCATTGAGGAGATCGCGTACCGCATGGGCTTTATTAATGCAGAACAATTGCGTGAAATCGCCAGACCTCTTGTCAAGAGCGGGTATGGCACTTATCTGGAACGCATCGTAGCCAATGCCTGACAGGCATAGGCACCGGGATTAGCACATATTATATTCGAATGAAGTTTTTGGTAGAGGAAATCGAAGAATATTCCGCAGCCCACACGGAAGAAGAGAATGCATTGCTGAAATCCCTCAACCGGGATACCCACGCCAAGGTTCTCAGTCCCCGTATGCTTTCAGGGCATGTGCAGGGCAGGTTTCTTTCCATGATTTCCAGGATGATCCGGCCCGACCGCATCCTGGAAATCGGCACGTATACGGGATACTCGGGCATTTGCCTTTGCGAAGGGCTTAATCCCGGCGGCAAGCTGGTCACCATCGATGTGAACGAGGAGCTCGAAAGCTTCACCAGAGGCTATTTCGACGAAACGCCTTTCAAAGACCAGATCGACTACCGCATCGGCAATGCATTGGATATTATCCCGACGCTCAACGATACGTTCGACATCGTCTTTATCGATGCCGATAAAATCAATTATTCTGCTTATTTTAACCTCTGTCTTGACAAGGTCCGCGCAGGCGGGTTCCTGATCGCCGACAATGTCCTATGGAGCGGCAAAGTCGTACAGCAGTTGAAAAAGGTAGACAAAGACACGCAGGCGTTACTGGATTTCAACCGGATGGTACATGAAGACCCAAGGGTTTCCAACATTCTGCTACCAATCCGTGACGGGTTGATGATTCTTCAGAAATTATAGTACTCAATAGTCAGGCGAGCATTTACTTTTTTATGGCCAGAACTTCCACTAACAACATCATCTCTTTTGTTATCGTCCTGCTGCTGACCGGCAATGCATAGTTTGCGCAGGCCCCCGAAATCCCGTCCAGTGTCTCATTCGGCGGCATTACCGTCAAGTTCGACAGAAGCGCGCAGGATATTATCGAGGACGACGTCAAAAGTCTGATGTCGAACAAAAAATTCTGGGAAGAAAAAATGGATCGCGCCATCATGCACTTCCCGATCGTGGAAGGCATTCTGATGGACGAAGAAGTGCCCATCGACTTCAAATACCTGGCCGTTCAGGAAAGCTCTTTCCGGCCCGATGTCGTTTCCAGCTCGAATGCTGTGGGTTACTGGCAATTCAAGCCTGAAACCGCACGTGAATTGAACCTGCGTGTGGACAATGATATCGATGAAAGAAAGAATATCAGCTCTTCGACCCACGCTGCCGCCTGGTATCTCAAAAAGAACAATCAGCAGTTCAACAACTGGGTAACGACCTTATATTCCTATTATCAGGGAGCGGGTGGTGTGAAAAAAGTAGTTCCCGCCAGCTGGGCGTACGCACGTGAAGTGACGCTTACCGGCAAAACCGACCGCTACATGCTCCGCTTTTTTGCGCACAAAATTGCTTTGGAATCGGGTATCGAACGGTACAAGTCGCCCAACGCCTATGTGCTGATGGAATCCGATTATGGCAAAGGCCAGTCGCTCGACGACATTGCCAAGTCACTCGGCGTTCCCGAAGCCGAATTGAAAAACCATAACAGGTGGCTGAACGATGACAAGATCCCCAGCGACCGTGAGTACCTCGTTACCCTGCCTGTTCCGGTAGATCAGGTTGCTTCCGTTCGCGAAAAGCTTTCATTACCGCCCCGCCAGACAGCCGTCGCCTCGGTTTACGAGGATACAGGTTTTCCAGTACTCAAAAAATCGGCCGAACAGCTTCCGGAACCCAATTCACCGACATTGTACGAAATCAACGGTTTGCCGGGTATAGAGGCCCGCGCAGGCGACAAACCTAAAACGCTGGCCAAAGCGGCGGGCATTCGCACGCCTCGTTTCATGCGTTACAACGACCTGCTGGCGGAGATGCCGCTCGTTCCCGGCCAGGTTTACTACCTTGCGCGCAAGAACAAGAAGGCAACTACACCTTTCCACACGGCCCGCCCCGGCGATACGTGGCTGAGCGTTTCCCAACAATATGGCCTCCGCTTGGTCAATTTGTTGAAGTTCAACCGCACGACCAGCCGCAACTACCCTATTCAGACCGTAAACTTCATTTTCCTCACCAAAACACGGCCGCGTAAACAGCCTATCGAGATCATCGCACCGCCACAACCTACGGCACCGGCAAAAAGAGATTCCGTCATTGCTGTTGTTCCCGAAAAAACGCCCGCTTCTGCGACCACATCGCCGGCAGCGACCAATAATAGCATTCCAAATAATGCATCG
>CBIHPQ010000320.1:0-8077 GCA_966211825.1 uncultured Dyadobacter sp.
ACACCCAGTACCGTTTCCAGTGACATTCCCCTTGAACCTTTGATGAGGAAATGTGTATTTTCCTGCGGATTGTCCATGATCCAGTTGTGCAATGAGAATTTATCAGGAAAGTAGTAAGCCTTCGGCAATGCGGGCAACGCATGCTGCATGAGTTTACCGGCAAGTATTACGACGTCGAAGTTCTCACTGGCAATCTGTTTTCCCAATGCCAAATGTTCCTCCGGCGCAGCATCGCCCAGCTCGAACATATCGCCCAGGATCAATATCTTCCGAGGCGCTTCCATCCGTCCGAAATTGGCCACAGCCGCTGCCATCGAGGATGGGTTGGCATTGTAGGCATCCATGATGACGGTATTCGAGCCTTTTTTCACGATTTGAGAGCGGTTATTGTCCGGCTCATAACTGGCCACGGCTTCGTATGCATCCTCATCCGTCACCCCGAAATGCTTTCCGACGGCCAGCGCGGCGCAGATATTGTCGAAATTGTATCTTCCCGGTAAATGCGTAGTTACCGTCTTGCTGCCGTTTTGGAATACTACAAAAGGATTTTCCTCAATCAAAGCCGGATTCACCGGGCTGTTTTCCGAGCAATAGAATACGATCTCGCCAAATGCCCGGCGCTTGCTAACCATTTCAAGGATCACATCCTGCGTCGAATTCACGAACACGGTACCTTTCTTTTTGGACAGAAAATCGAACAGCTCACCTTTGCCTTTGATAATGCCCGACACGCCGCCGAACCCTTCCAGGTGCGCCTTGCCGATGTTGGTAATGAGCCCGTGCGTCGGCTGCGCAATGCTGCTGAGCAAGGCAATTTCCTGCTGGTGGTTGGCGCCCATTTCGATCACGGCCATTTCGTGTTTCGCGGGGTCGATAGACAGGATCGTCAGCGGCACACCGATGTGGTTATTCAGGTTTCCCCGCGTGGCGTAGGTATTGAACTTCATCGAAAGCACCTTTGCGATCAGTTCCTTGGTGGTGGTTTTGCCGTTGGAGCCGGTCAGTGCCACGACAGGGATTTCCAATGTTTTGCGATGATGCTTCGCCAGGTCCTGCAATGCGGTGAGGCCGTCGGCAAAAAGGAGGAAACGGTCGTCCGCAGCCACAGCCGGGTCGTCCACGACCGCATAAGCCGCCCCTTTTTGCAAAGCTTCGGCCGCGTACTGATTGCCATCAAATTTATCGCCTTTCAAAGCGAAGAAAATGCAGCCGTCGGTGATCTGGCGGGTGTCGGTGGAAACTTTGGCGCCCTTGCGGTATATATCGTAAAGCGTTTCTATGGAAGTATACATGAATTGACCGGTCGTTATAAAGTAATGCAGGCTTATTTCGTTACGTTTAGGACAAACAAGCGCGCGCGGCTTCCGCCAAAAACATGCAAAACTAATAGAATATTCCTCAACGATGCGAACCAAATTTACCTCCTTTTTCCTCTTCCTGATCTGCATTTACAACTCGCCCTCATTGCACGCCCAGCAAGCGTGGTTCAAGCCCGATACCCTCACGGGCGTCACGAGCGGGGGTGTGAAAATGACCAATCCCTGGGGCGGCGGCCTCAACGCATCGCAATACCTGAAAATGCATTTGAACAACGACACCGACGAGGACCTGGTGGTTTACGACCGTACCAACAGCAAGGTTACCACGTTCCTCGCCGGGCCCGATCCGGTAAATGCGGGCAAAAAGACATTCATCCACGCGCCCTACTACGAAACGCTTTTCCCGCAGGTGGATAACTGGATGATCCTCGCCGATTACAATGGCGACGGCCTGAAAGACCTCTTTGCGAGCACATCACTGGGAATTGTGGTGTACAAACAGGTGAAAACAGGCAATACGTGGTCGTGGAAGCTTATGCGGGATGTTTTGTATACCAAAGGCTTCTCGGGCAATATCAATATGCAGGTGTCGGGCACCGACGTTCCGGCCATTACCGACGTGGACGACGACGGCGATCTCGACCTGCTGACTTTCGATTTTTCAGGTACCTATATAGAACTGCACCAGAACCTGAGTATGGAGAAATTCGGTGTCCGCGACAGCCTCGGCACGCAGGCGAGCCCGGTTTTTCAGCGTAATGGCGATTGCTGGGGCAATTTTCATAAAGGTGATGCGGAAGATTTCGTGGTAGGAGTCAATTGCGACGTTGTGACCGACCCCTCGAACGGGCGTATCCTGCACGCGGGGAACTCCATTCTGTTGCACGATCTGAATGGCGACGGAACGAAGGATTTGCTCGCCGGGCACGTCAGCAACGAGCATATTTCTTTCCTGCCCAATTCCGCGAAAGGCATTATTGCCAATTTCACGGGTTTTACAAATACCTATCCGGCCGTAAACCCGGTTTCCCTACATATTTTCCCTGCGGCTTTTTACGAAGACGTGGATTTCGACGGCATCAAAGACCTGCTCATCGCTCCGAGCATTCCCGCCAACGACATTAACCTCACTGATTTCAAGTCCTCCGGCTGGTATTACCATAATGAAGGCACGAGCGATAAACCCAATTTCAAACTGGTAAAGAAAAACTTCTTGCAGGACCAGATGATCGATGTAGGCGAAAATGCGGTACCTTCTTTTTTCGACATCGATGGCGACGGCGACCTGGACATGGTTATCGGAACGAGCGGAATGCCGCTTGCGGGCGGTTATAAGGGTAGTTTATGGCTTTTGAGAAACACCGGAACTGCCACCGCGCCGGACTTCACTTTCGAATCGCAGGATTACCTGGAACTGCTTCCCAAGCTTTCGGTATACAATATCAAGCCCCAATGGGCCGATTTTAATGGAGATGGCATTCCCGACCTGGGTTTCGCAGCTACGGCAACCTCCAACCTGAAACTCGAATACCGCTATATTCCCAACAAAGGCACCAATGGAGGTCCTGTTCAGCTCAATATCGCCGAAGCAGTCACCATTGCATTGCCGGGCGAGCTGCAAATCGGCGATTCGCCATATTACTACGATGCCGACGGCGATGGAGACCTCGACCTGCTCGTGGGGAAAACCCAGGGCAATATTTATTATTACACCAACACAGGAACAAACAAACAGTACACATTCAAGCGCGAAACCGACTCATTTGCAGGTGTGGGGATCAACTTCGCAGGCCGGTTCTCGCAGGTAGCCGTCACAGATTTCGACCTCGACGGCAAGCCCGACCTCGCGACGGTCGACCACACCGGCACGATCCGTGTCTTTAACAATGCGGATTGGGGCAAATGGACCGAACGCGCCGGGTCGCTCGTGAGCGTGAATGGCAAACCGGGCAATGTGAACTTCGGTAATTACCTCTCCCTGGCCATCGCCGACCTGAACGGCGACAAAAAGCCCGACGTGGCGATCGGTAATAATGCGGGCGGCGTGCGCTTGCTGACCAACATTCTGCCGGTGTCAGTTACAGGTGTGGAGCCGGGCAATGCGGGAGAAGTGAAAGTGTTCCCGAACCCTTCCGTGGACTTTTTTAAAATACATTCTACTAAAACCGGCACCTTCGATGTGCTCACTACCGGCGGCGTGGCGATACTCCGGAACCGTCCCATCCGCGCCAACGAGGTTCAGCAAATATCAACTGCACAATGGCCCGCTGGGCTGTATCTGGTGGAATTAAAGGCCGGTAACAGCCGGGTTGTAAGGAAAGTGGTCGTCGGGGACTAAAAAAACGCAACGCTTAAAGACTTGCCCGGGCTTCAAGTAGATACCCGGAAGAACGCCCTTACATGATAAAATTCCAAAATATTCATGCAAGCTCTTCTGGGTGTTATCTTCCATTTTATCGGTGGCTTCGCCTCCGGCAGTTTTTATATTCCCTACAAGCAGGTCAAAGGCTGGGCCTGGGAGTCGTACTGGATCGTCGGAGGGCTTTTTTCCTGGCTCGTTGTACCACCGCTTGCGGCTTACCTCACCATCCCGGGTTACACCGAGATCATCGCCCATACCAACGGCGGCATTCTGTTCCTGACCTACTTTTTCGGCGTGCTCTGGGGCATAGGCGGCCTCACATACGGGCTGGGCGTGCGGTACCTGGGCGTAGCGCTCGGGAGCTCGATCATCCTCGGGCTCTGTTCGGTGTTCGGTGCATTGATCCCTTCCATTTATTATGAATTCAACCCGCAACCGGGCAAGGATACCATTTCAATGCTTTTCAGCGAAAGCTGGGGACAAATGGTGCTGCTGGGCTTGCTCGTGTGCGTGATCGGGATCATCATTTGCGGCAAGGCGGGCGCGATGAAGGACAGCGATCTGCGGAAAACAGGCCACGTGGCAGCCGACAATATCGAGTTCAAAATCGGCCTGGGTTTGACGGTATCCATCATTTCCGGTATTCTCAGCGCATGTTTTGCATTCGGGATCGACGCCGGCAAGATCATGGCGCAGGAAGCCAACGAGGTCTGGAAGGCGGCCAATCCGGGTGAAGGAGAGTTTTTATTCCAAAACAATGTCACTTACGTCGTCATACTCTGGGGCGGGCTTACCACCAACTTCATCTGGTGTATGCTCCTCAATGCGCGCAACAAAACCTTCGGCAACTACACCGATTCGTCGACGCCATTGCTCAGGAACTACATTTTTTCGGCCCTGGCCGGTACCACCTGGTTTCTGCAATTTTTCTTCTACGGCATGGGAGAGAGCAAGTTAGGCAACGGGCCGAGCTCCTGGATCCTGCACATGGCCTTCATTATCCTGATCGCCAACTCGTGGGGACTAGTCCTGAATGAGTGGAAAGGAGTAAATAAGAAGACCATTACCACGATTATCGCGGGTATTTTGGTGATCATCCTTTCCGTGCTGATCGTCGGTTATGGCAACTATTTGAAAGAATAGCCATGAAAGCGCATTATCCGGTCATTCTCGCGGTGATGGTGGCGGCTTGGGGCTGTCAGTCTAACAATAAAAGTGATCAGAGTAAATTGGAAACAGCGCATACACAGGCAGCCGGTACTTTCGGCCATGACCTTGCATTTTTGAATAAATACCAGGAAACAGTCGTGCTTTCCGCACCGGATAATGCGGATGCACAGGCTATCGTCATCCCGGCCTATCAGGGACGCGTGATGACCAGCACAGCCAGTGGCGACATCGGCAACAGCTATGGCTGGATCAACTACAATCTCATCGAAAGTGGTCAGCATCAGCCGCATATGAATGGTTTTGGCGGAGAAGAGCGCTTCTGGCTTTCGCCGGAAGGCGGGCAGTTTTCCGTTTATTTTAAAAAGGACCAAACCTTTGAATTTGAAAACTGGCAAACGCCGGCTTTGATCGACACGGTTTCCTATAAAGTGGTAGAATCCGACGCTTCGAAGGTGACATTTCAGGTGAATGCGATGATCGAGAATTATTCGGGCAAGATGTTCGTGATTGAGATCAACCGCAGAATTCAAATGCTGACTAAGGAAAATATTGCCCACCTGCTCGATTTGCCTGCATTGGGGAATGTGAAGGCAGTGGCATACCGTTCCACTAATTCAGTGACTAACAAAGACGCCGAATGGAAATCCGAAACCGGTATGCTGGGCATCTGGCTGCTGGGCATGTTCCGGCCATCGGACCAGACGACCATTATCGCACCTTTTTCCAAAGCATTGTCCGGAAAGCCACTTATAACCGATGACTATTTTGGCAAAATACCGTCGGAAAGACTGGTGATCAAAGACTCGGTATTATTCCTCAAAGCCGACGGCAAGCACCGCAGCAAAATCGGTATCGCGCCCAAATCCGCGAAGAATGTGGCCGGAAGCTATGACGCGGAAAAAGGCATCCTGACGATCATCCAGTACGATCTCGATCCACAAGGCCACTACATGAAATCGACCTGGGAACTGCACAAAGATCCTTACAACGGCGACGCATTGAATGCCTATAACGACGGCAAACTGGCCGACGGGACACAAATGGGGCCGTTTTACGAGCTGGAATCCAATTCGTCGGTGAAGGCATTAAAAGAAGGCGAAACCATCACGCACCGGCAAAGCACGTTCCATTTCGAGGGCGACAAAGCGGCATTAAATGCGATCGCCGAAAAGGTGCTCGGTATAAATATTGACCAAATCGGAGAAATATTTAAATAAAAGCATGATAGGGCAGGACAGTTGAGGCATAGTCAGTACAGATATTTACATACCAATGCCAAGAATTTCTTGGACATTAAGGAGCGTATCTCAGACCGCTGACTATTCCTGATCCTGTGAAAAATTCAGAACGTTTACCCGAAACCTATCTGATCACGCGCTGGCAACAGTTTTGTGCGGGGGATAAAAGTGCCTTCGGCGAGCTTACAGAGCTGAATTACGGGGCGCTCTACCATTACGGCACCCGCTTTACGCCCGACGGCGACCTGATCAAGGATTGTTTGCAGGACCTCTTTCTCGAAATCTGGGAGAAACGCGAAACGCTTTCCTACATCGTCGCCATCAAACCTTACCTTTTCCAATCGTTGCGCAACAACCTCATTCGTCGCATTCGCAGGCAATCGGTGTTTTCCGACATCCGCGACGACGATGTACAGGATGATATTTCGCCCGAATCCGACTGGATCATTCAGGAAACCGACCAGCTCACGAGCCATCGCCTGAAACAAGCCATCGAGACCCTGCCCAAACGCCAGAAAGAGGCCCTCTACCTCAAATATTACGAAAACCTTTCCTACGAAGAGATTGCATCCGTAATGGGCTTGCAGCGGCAGGCCGTAGCCAATTACCTGCAATACGGCATCCAGAAATTACGCGAATACTGGCAGCAAGCGGCCATTTTCCTTGCGTTATGTTCTGAAATCGCCTGGTACTGAAAATTTTCTGAAATTTTTTTGAAACCCGTGGGTACTATTTGCGAGCCGGCTACTCATCGTATCAAAGCAAATAGTTAAAGAAAATCCATGAATAATTATAGTCATTTCCAGGTCAGGGACTGGCTCGATGATCCGGCGTTTCAGCGCTGGGTTTATCATGGCGAACAGGACGGGTTTTGGAAGGAAGTGGTTCAAGACAACCCCGGCCAGCTGGCCAACGTCGAGCAAGCCCGTGAAATACTGCTGGCGGTCCGCGGAGAGCTCAAAGCGCTGCCCGATTCGGAAGTGAAGTTGCGCGTGAGCGAAATCCTGAACGCCATTCCGGACGATAAGCTGCGTGCATTGCCCTGGTGGAAAAGCAATTGGCTAAAAATTGCCGCCATGTTACTGCTGGCTTTGGGGATCGTGACGGCATTGGTTAGGGAAAAGGAAAACCTTCAAACCCTGCAAACTTTTGTGGCCGGGCTGCGCAACGGCGACGCCCCTGCGCAGCTGGAAGTTCATAATCAAACCCACGCGATCCAGCTCGTAAACCTGCCCGACGGCAGTTCGGTGATTCTCAAAAAGAATGCGCAGATCAGTTATCCGGCGGCGTTTGCTGCCGATCGCAGGGAAGTCAGGCTACGTGGGGAGGCCTTTTTTGAAGTGGTGAAAAACCCCGCTCAGCCGTTTTTCGTGTACGCCGGTTCGATGGTTACCAAAGTCAGGGGCACGAGTTTCAGCATTAAGGCCAATGACGGGGACGAGGAAGTGGAGCTGGTGGTTAAAACAGGTGTTGTGGAAGTTTCGGCCATGGACAATGCAGGTGAAACCGAAGTGGGAGCCGGGAAAAGACTGGTTTTAAAACCGAATGAACAGGTAACTTTTAACCGCAAAAGCCTGAATATGGTGACAAAAACCGTACAGAAACCCGTTCTGCTCAACCTGCCGGCCGAAAGCCAGGACTTCGAGTTCAGGCGAACGCCGCTCGCGGAGGTATTCGAGGTATTGGAAAAAACCTATGGCATACGCATCCAGGCCGACCTGAATACGATTTCACGTTGCACGCTCACAGCCAAGCTCGGCGATGAGCCGGTTCATGAAAAGCTCGACCTCATTTGCGCGGTCGTGAATGCGCGGTACGAAACGCGGGGCAACATAGTGGTTGTCACTTCGGAAGGCTGCGAATAGCATTACTTAACCTTTTCACTTATGGGAAAAAATTACAAGGAGATCATTTGGCAGATCATGAAAATCAGCATTGTCCCGTGTTTGCTATGGATGCTCTGTGTGCAGCTTTCACTCGCCAAAGAC
>CBIHPQ010000321.1:0-8056 GCA_966211825.1 uncultured Dyadobacter sp.
GGCTTTCTCACTCAACATCTCTTTGGCATTGTTAAGATATCTTCTGGCTTCCTGCAAATTGTCTTTCATAATGCGTATATAGTTTGAAATGAAACAATGCAGTAATTTAAAAAATTATCCCAACATCCGCTTTACTTTATGCAGCCCCTGAATGAGCTTGTCGATCTCCTCAATTGTGTTGTAAACAGCAAATGATGCACGCGAGGTTCCGGTAATATTGAACCGGTTCATCAAGGGCTGGGTGCAGTGGTGACCTGTGCGGACCGCGATGCCCTGCTGGTCCAGCAAAACGCCGATATCCTGGTGGTGGATGCCGTCGATCACAAACGACAAAACACTCACTTTCTCCTTCGCCTGACCGATAATTCTCAGTCCCTCGATCTCCTTCACAGCCTCGGTCGCATATGCGAGCAATTCGTGTTCATATGCAGCAATGTTCGGTTTACCCAAATTATCGACATAATCCAGCGCAAATTTGGCTGCTACCACATCGGCAATGTTAGGCGTACCGGCCTCGAACTTGTAAGGAAGCTCGTTATAGGTCGTTTTGGCGAACGTTACTTCCTTGATCATTTCGCCGCCGCCACGGTATGGAGGCATTGCATTCAGTAAATCGCGCTTTCCGTAAAGGATACCCATTCCGGTAGGCCCGTATATTTTGTGCAGGGAAAGCGAATAGAAGTCGCAATCCAGGTCCTGTACGTCAATGGCAATGTGTGAGCTGGCCTGCGCGCCGTCGATGAGCACTTTCGCTCCTACCGCGTGCGCTTTGGCGATAATCTCCTTGATCGGGTTGATGGTACCCAATGCATTGGAAACATGCACTACCGACACGAATTTAGTTTTTTCCGTAAGCAGCTTCTCATATTCATCGATCAGCAGCTCGCCCTCGTCGTTAATGGGGATTACTTTCAGGATGCATCCTTTCTCTTCACAAAGCATCTGCCAGGGCACGATGTTCGAATGGTGCTCCATCGTCGAAATGATCACTTCATCGCCCTCTTTCAGAAATTTCCGGCCGTAGGACGATGCTACCAGGTTGATACCGTCGGTTGTTCCGTAGGTAAAAATGATTTCTTCCGAATGTTCCGCATTCAAAAAAGCCTGCAAGCGCTTCCTCGACTGCTCGAATGCAGAAGTAGCTTTCTCGGCCAAATGGTGGATGCCGCGGTGAATATTGGCATTGTAATGCTCATAGTAACCCGACAGCGCATCCAGTACCAGCCGTGGTTTCTGGGTAGTTGCCGCATTATCGAAATAGACGAGTTGTTTGCCATTGACGACTTCGTTCAGGATCGGGAAGTCGTTCCGGATGGATGCGATATTGAGGTTGTGGCTCATTGTGATTCGTCATTTAAGAAAAATACCCAACCCCAAAAATGGCGGTTGGGTACCAGGAAATGTATTAATTCGGATAATTAAATCCGTTAAAAGCTATTTCGAAGCCAGCTTCTGCGTGATCACGTTTTCGAGATATTCCCGAACCGAATCGATCTTGATCTGTGAAACGACGTCGGCACAGAATGCGAACATCAGCAGCGACATGGCTTCCGGCCGCGAAATCCCGCGTGACCGCATATAGAACAAGGCTTCCTCGTCGATCTGGCCAGTGGTAGTTCCGTGCGAACACTTCACATCGTCGGCGAAAATTTCCAGCTGCGGCTTGGTATTCATCGACGCATCTGGCGAGAGAACGATATTCTTGCAAGACTGGAATGCATTGGTTTTCTGCGCGTCGGGACGAACGAATATTTTTCCGTTGAATACCCCCTTCGATTTGTCACGCAAAATACCTTTGTAGAGCTCGTTACTTTCCGAATTTGGCTTCTTGTGGTCTGCAACGGTATGGTTATCAACGTGCTGCGAGCCATCCGGAAAATACAGGCCGTACATATGCGCATCGCAATGCTCACCGTCCAGAACGATGTTCAGGTTGTTGCGCGTAAACTTGCCGTTCAGCGTAACCGTCCCCGCGTAGAAATGCGAACGGTCGAGCATGCGTACCTGCGTGGTGCCGATGTGGTAAGCATTCTCGCTTTCGTTCTGCACTTTATAATATTGTACGTTGGCTTCCTCGGCAACATGAATTTCAGTTACCGCATTGGTAAACGAACGGTGGTCGCCCAATGTCCTGAACGCCTCTGCCATTTTCACCTGCGAATTTTTACCCACAGAAATGATATTCCGCGGCTGGCTGCCCACATTCCGTTCACGCGCATCGCTTACAAAACGCAGGATGATCGGATGCTCTACCGACTGATTGTCAGGAATATGGATAAATACGCCGTCTTGGGTAAATGCTGTATTCAGTGCGGTGAAAGCATCTTCGGCATCTTTGGTCAACTCATTAAAAAAGGACGCTACTTTCGCAGGATCATTTTTATAAGCATCTGCAAGCGAGCTGATCGTGATCTTTTCAAGAGGCGAAATGATCGTCGACAAGCTGGCATCGTACCGGCCGTTCACGAAATACAGGATATTAGCCTCCTGTTTCGGTACTTTCAGGTCTTCCAGCTCAGAAAGCCCAATAGAGCTCTCCGCATTAAAATCATAAGAAACACTGATCAGGTCCCTTACATTGCTATATTTCCACTCCTCGTGCTTGATCGTAGGAAACCCTAACTGCTCAAAACGGGCCAGTCCTTCACGTTTTTTCTGGTGAAACTCCGAAGAAGCCTCGCCATTCAGGACCGCTTCACGGGCGTAAAAATCCGTAATCAGCCTGGTTTTTAAATCTATTGTCTCGGTACTCATCGATAATGGGGTATGGTGCTGTGTTGGGTTAAGTTTCAAATGGACGATCTGCCTTTACTTAACCTACCGCTTCAACTTCCGCTTTGATCCAATCGTAACCTTTTTCTTCCAATTCCAGTGCAAGCTCCTTAGGGCCGGATTTCACAATTCTTCCTTTGTACAAAACGTGTACATAATCCGGAACAATGTAATCCAGAAGGCGCTGGTAGTGCGTTACAACGATGGTGGCACGCTCAGGGGAGCGAAGGGAGTTAACACCTTCTGCCACAATGCGAAGTGCATCGATATCCAAACCAGAGTCGGTTTCATCCAGGATCGCCAGTTTCGGTTCGAGAACGGCCATCTGGAATATCTCATTGCGTTTTTTCTCACCGCCTGAGAAGCCTTCGTTCAATGCACGTTTCAGCAGGGAGTCGTTCATACTCACCAGCTTGGCTTTTTCGCGCACCATTTTCAGGAACTGTGCAGCATCCAGGGGCGCTTCGCCTCTATATTTACGGATCTCGTTGACAGCCGTTTTCAGGAAGTTGATCGTGGTAACACCCGGAATTTCGACCGGATATTGGAATGCAAGGAAAATTCCTTCGGCAGCCCTTTCCTCGGGAGCCAGTTCCAGGATATCCTTTCCGTCAAAAACTACATTTCCACCAGTAACCTCGTACTCTTCCCTTCCTGCCAGCACCGAAGCCAAAGTACTTTTACCGGATCCGTTGGGCCCCATAATCGCATGCACTTCACCCGGCTTTACTTCCAGATTGATGCCTTTTAATATTTCCTTACCTTCAATGGAGGCACGCAAGTCATTAATAGAGAGCATAACTGATTTATACTTAAAAGATAGTTCGTGGTAATTTCCCGCAAAAGTAATACGCATTACCCGTAAATGAAAATGAGCGTCAATGTCTTAAAGTGCAGGCCACTCATTTTGTACAACCTTTTTATGGGGTAGGATGTTCCCGGAGCCGAGATATTTATGCCTGAAACGGTCAGAGAATAAACGGGTTGAAGAAAGGCCGGTTTTTAATTACCAAAGAAACATTTACTTTGTGCCCCCAGCGTTCCAAACACTTCATTTATGACTGATAATCCAATCTCCGGGCTTCCTATCGGCGTCTCCTCCGAAACCGGTACCCTGAAAAGACTGCTGATCCACAGCCCCGACCGCGGCCTGGGCAAGGTGATCCCCAGCAAGGCCCAGGACTGGCTTTTCGAGGACATCGTGCACCTGGACACTATGCGCAGAAAAGAATACGATTACTATGTAAAACTCCTGCTCTACTTCCTCGACCCGGACAAAATAAAAGGAAAACTTTCCCAGATCAACGACGATCCGGCCCGCTCATTTTTTATCCCCGGTACCGATAAGTACTTCGCTTCCGACCACGTGGTGGACATTCAGCGGCTGCTTGGAGACATATTGGAAGACAAAAACACCCGCATTAAGCTCACCGCCGCCATTTGTGGTATCGAGCGCTGCTCCTACCAGGTTCAGGAAGAACTGCACGGGTTCGACGCCCACGAGCTGGCGCGTATTTTCATTTCAGGATATTGTTCTGATAAAAGAATGCTCTTTGCACCGCTGCCCAACCTGATTTTCACAAGAGATATCGGCATTGTGATCAACGACCACATCCTGCTCAACAAACCGGCCAAAGCAGCACGCACAAGAGAGTCAATCCTGGCGCAGTTCGTGTTCTTTTACCATCCCATGTTCGCGCATTTCAAACAAAATATTATTGAAATACCTGAAAACGAACGCCATTTTCTACTCCCGGACGACGAAAAAGCGAGTGACTATCAACGCTGTACGCTGGAAGGCGGGGATGTAATGATGGTATCGCCGGGCCATTTGCTGATCGGTTGCAGCGAGCGGACCTCTATTTATGCGGCACAGCAGGTGATGAAGATTTTGTTTGATAAAAGTGTCGTTGAAAAAATTTCTATCATTAAAATCCCTAAAAAGCGGGATTATATGCACATCGACACCATTTTTACGCAGGTCAAAAAGGATGTGTGGGTGCTCCTGAGCGCCCTCGCACGCCTGGGCGACGAGGCCAGAAAGAAAGATGTGCTGCATTTTTTCGCACCCGTGGACGTGAACAAGGAATTCCGGATCTTGCAGTTTGTAAAAGGCAATGAACAGCATCCGCGCGAGATCGAGAACCTGGAAGACCTGCTGACCGAAATCAGCCGCGACGACCTCGGGGTTACCGGCCCGGTGCGCTTCATTTATTCCGGCGGCAACGAATTTCCCTACGGTGAACGTGAGCAATGGACCGATTCCTGCAACCTGCTAGCCCTGCGCGACGGCGTCGTGATCGGCTACGACCGGAATGATAAGACGCTCGAAGCATTTAAAAAAGAAGGTTTCCGCGTGTTCAGCGCCAAACGACTCCTCGAAAAGTTCGAGCACAATGAACTGTCTCCCGAAGACCTGACCGACACGTTCATCACATTGCCCTCGGCGGAGCTTTCACGCGCCCGTGGCGGGTCGCATTGCATGAGCATGCCGCTGCTGCGGCTACCGTAAACTTAGTCTTGTAATCAAGCTGTCAGAATCGTAAATTGCATTAGGGCTTTTTGTCCGGTTTAATCAGATTTCCCACCATCACCTCATACTCCTATGCGCGTTATCACTTCATCCGCTCAAATCCAGCCGCAATCCACATGGCGGATCATGATGATCAGGCCGGTGCGGTTTGGCTTCAATGAGGAAACTGCCGGAAGCAACGACTTTCAGCAGGAGTCGTTCGCGCAGCAGACCAGGAACATTGCCCAGCAAACGGCCCGCGAAGAGTTCGACCTGATGATCGACCAGCTGCAAAAAGCCGGTCTGGACCTCCATATTTTCGACGATACCGACGACGCGGACCGCCCCGACGCGGTTTTTTCCAATAACTGGGTATCATTCCACCAAAGCGGAAAAGTGGTACTATACCCCATGATGGCCGAAAACCGCCGCCTCGAACGCCGGAACGACATTATCGACTCGCTCGCCGGTGATTTCAATGTGGAGGAGATCATTGATTTAACCCATTTTGAAGAACAGGGCAAATACCTGGAAGGCACAGGCAGCATGGTTTTCGACCGACGTTACAAGATCGCTTACGCCTGTCTGTCCCCTCGTACGCACAGGGAGGTACTCGATGCCTTTGCGGATGCGCTGGGGTACGAAATTATCGCATTCTCCGCTTCCGACGAGCATGGCAAGCCCATTTACCATACCAATGTGCTGATGTGCGTGGGCGATATTTTTGCCGTTGTGTGCCTGGAAGCCATCAAGAACCCCGACGAACGGCTGATGGTAAGGTCCGTCCTGGAAGAAACCCATAAGGATGTAATCGAAATATCACTGGAACAAATGCGGCATTTCGCAGGGAATATGCTGATGGTACGGAGCGAAAAAGGCGAAAAGTTTATCGTCATGTCCACCCAAGCCTACGAATCGCTGACGCCGCGGCAAAAAGACCGGCTCGATGATTACGCGCGACTGCTTCATATCGACCTTTCGGTAATCGAGGGCAACGGCGGCGGCTCCGCTCGATGCATGATGACCGAGATCCACTTGCCCGTCAGATAACAAAAAAATGCTCCGGTTTTCCGGAGCATTTTTCATTATTCCATAACCCTCATCAATTTATTAGTCGTTCAAATCCGCCTTTACTTTGGCGATTTTTTCTTTGGTGTTCGCCTTGAACTCGTCCCATTTGTCTGCGGTCTCGTTCTGGGCTTTTTTCCACGAAGCCTGCAAATCTTCTTTCTCTGCATTCAGCTCCTGCTTGCGTTCGCGCCATTTGGCCTTTTCCTTGTCGGCCGCCTTGTCCATTTTGGCGTCGGCTTCCTCTATTTTACGGTCAATTTTTCCGATGGCATCGTCAATATCTTTCTTCAACTCGTCTTTGTCTTCCTTCACTTTGGCTTCAAAATCATCCCCTGCTTCCTTGATATCGGCTTTGGCGTCGGCCACGTTTTCGTCCATATCGTTTTTAGCTTCCTCTACCGTTTCGTTGGCGGAATCTTTTGTTTTTTCTGAACAGCTGGTCAGTGAAAGTGTACCGACCAGTAACAGAGAGGCGACAATCCAGGTGATCTTTTTCATGTTTTTGGGTATTAAGGTTTGTTTCAATAATTGTGTGATGCATTTATCAGAGCAAAAAGCTTACCAGTGTATTCAGCGTATATAGGCGTATTTTTTGTAGAAAATTCTTCTCAGACCGCCGGAAGTCGTTGAACTTCGCACCATACTGCTCGGTTAAGCGGGTAGCCAAGTATTGAAACTGTTGGCATTTATGATCAGATTTGCATTTTATTGATATACCCCTAAACTCTTATGCTCAAAATCTCTATTACCAGCCTTTTTGCTGCCTTCCTCATTTTCCACGATTCCGGGCCGGCGTCGGCCCAAAGCGATTCGCTGCAAGCGCGCGATCTGCGCGAAATCACCGTGCATGCATTTGAATCCGAAAAAGACCCACTCACGACCACCGCAACGGTCGGAATGCTTACGCCGCGCTCCCTTAGCCGGTTTTCCAGTTACACCTGGGCCAATGCGGTCAACACCGTTCCGGGCGTGCGGATGGAGGAGCGCTCGCCAGGCAGCTATCGGTTCTCCGTTCGCGGAAGCCTGATCCGCTCGCCGTTTGGCGTCCGCAATGTAAAATTCTATTGGAATGGCATCCCTTTCACCGACGCCAGTGGTAACACCCCATTGAATTCGCTCGATTATGGTGCTATTCAAGGCATGGAGATCATCAAAGGTCCCGGTAGCAGCATTTACGGCGCGGGCACCGGCGGCGTGGTGCTTATGCAAAGCCGGCCGGACAACGAATTCCAGAACCGGGCGGAGCAAAGTGTAAGTTTTGGCAAATACGGCTTCCAGAGCCGCAACTCGACATTGCAGATCGGCGACATTTCCATTCAGTACGGCCATAGCGAGCAGGACGGCTACCGCAACCAGAGTAGCATGGTACGCGATGCGATCCGGTTTACTTCTTCTTCGGCAATCGGTGAAAAGGGCACATTGTCGCTGCTGGGAATGTATTCGGACCTATACTACCAGACGCCCGGCGGCATAAACCTTGCGCAATATCAAAATAATCCTAAAATGGCCCGCCAGTCGACCCCGACGGTTCCCGGCAGTGAAGCGCAGAGAGCCGCCATTTATACCCGGCTCGCAATGCTCGGCGGCAATTACGTATTGCAGTTGTCAAACAAATGGACCCAGTCGACGGCATTATATCTTACATTCACCGACTTCGCCAATCCATTTATTTCCAATTTTGAAAAAAGGGATGAAAACGGC
>CBIHPQ010000322.1:0-8049 GCA_966211825.1 uncultured Dyadobacter sp.
TAATTCGACGAGTTTGCTGGGCCCGCAAAGCCCGATGAATATTTCAGTTGAAAACGTGAACAATTTCTATGCGCTGCTGAATGGCGGTCAGGGAATGTCGTCGACCGATCTGCCTTGCTGCGAAGCCGGGGAAATGATCAAACACGTGCGCCAGCAGCAGTTGTTGTCGACAGGGTATTCGGGGCAGATTAAAAGGGCCTACGATGCCGGCAGAACCCTCGCTACCTATCCGGCGGCAGGAACGGCGACAGAACTTTCAGAGCAATTGAAAATCGTGGCGAAACTGATCCACGGAGGTTTGCAGACCAAAATTTACTTCGTCGAGCTTGGTGGATTCGATACCCACGGCGACCAGGTGTCGGCGAGCGATACCACTGTGGGGAACCATGCCAACCTGCTCAAACGCCTTTCCGATGCCGTGTCCTCATTCCAGAACGACCTGATCCAGCAGGGAACTGCGGAACGTGTGGTGGGAATGACCTTCTCCGATTTCGGCCGGCGTGCCAATTCAAATGCATCGCGGGGTACCGACCACGGGGTCGCGGCGCCGATGTTTGTATTCGGGTCGGGTATCAAACGGCAAATGGTAGGGGTGGTGCCCGATCTGAACAACGATCTGGAACCGCCAACCACTTCGCCCACCAATGAAAACCAGGAAGTGAAGATGCAGGTCGATTTCAGGAGGGTGTATTCGGATATCCTCCGGGATTGGTTCGGGGCAGAAGGCTCGGCCACGGATTCATTGCTTTTCAGGAATTTCAAAACGACTTCATTATTCTCGAATGTCATAGAAACGACCGCTTCCGGCGCTTGGCTCGACCGTTCGATATGGTCGGCGGGACGGCCTCCAGGCGTGGGCGACTATGTGCGCGTGAACCCGGGACACGTCGTGGCCGTAGGGCAAAATATCACCGTCCGGAACATCCAGGTCGAGGGCGGCGGGGAGTTGAATATCCTCGGGAATTTTACAATTAACACCACAGGATAAGCGGAGGACTTGTCCAAAGCTTTGTTGAAAGTGCCGGAGAACATTGATTTCTTCCGGCACTTTTTGTTTACTTTACGGAGCTCCAAACATAATCATTCATGAAGAAACTGGTTTATTACGCATTTGCCGCTACGGTACTGCTTGTGCAGGCCTGTCAGAAAAAATCAGAAAAAGCAGAAAGTACTATGCCACCGATTAGTGAAGTATTCGCCAATTATTATGAAGAAAGGCTTCCGCTTTACCCGCTGGAAGCGACCATGAACGGCGACAACCGGTACAACGACAAGATGTCCGACGACCTTTCCCAAGCCGGAAAAGCCCAGCTGACCGCTTTTTACAGGAAATACCAGGACGAACTCGCGAAATATGACCGCGGGAAGGGGACGGAAGAGGAAAAGGTAAGCTGGGACCTGATCGAATGGGACTGCAGTATTAACCTGGAAGGCCTCAAATACCCGGTAGAACTGATGCCGATCAACCAGATTTTCTCGACACACCTGATGATCGGGCAGATGGCGAGCGGGAGCAGCGTGCAGCCGTTCAAAACTGTGAAGGACTATGATAACTGGCTGAAAAGGGTCGACGGCTTCGTGGTATGGTGCGATACGGCGGTGGTGAATATGCGCAAAGGGATCAAGCAGCGCTATGTTTTGCCCGCCCCATTGATCAAAAAGGTCATCCCACAGCTTGCAGATATGGACCACGGACCGGTGAAAGACCATCTTTTTTATTCACCAGTTAAAAATTTCCCGAAAGACTTTTCCGACGCGGACAAGGCGCGGCTTGAAAAGGAATATGCCACGATGGTGGAGTCCAAGGTGATCCCGGCATTCGAGAAAATGCATGTTTTCATGGAGAAGGAATACCAGCCCTCAGGCCGAACAACCGACGGTTTCTCAGCCCTTCCAAATGGAAAATCGCTGTACAACTACTACATCAAATACTTCACCACCACCGAGCTGACCGCCGACGAGATCCACGAGATCGGATTGAAAGAAGTAGCGCGGATTTCGTCGGAAATGGAGAAGGTGAAGGCGCAGGTAGGTTACCAGGGCGATCTGAAATCCTTTTTCAATGCCGTGCGGAACAACAAGAAACTGATGCCGTTCAAGAAAGCCGGGGAGGTGATCACGCATTTCAACGAGATCCACGAGCGCATGAAGCCGAACCTGACCAAGCTTTTTGAATTAACCCCCAAAACACCTTTTGAAGTACGCCGGACGGAAGCATTCAGGGAAGCATCCGCGTCGGCCGAGTACAATCCCGGGCTGCCCGACGGTTCGCGCCCCGGCATATTCTACGTGCCTGTGCCGAATGCGGCCGAATACAATATTGTTTCGGACGAGAGCCTTTTCCTCCATGAAGCTATTCCCGGCCATCATTACCAGATTTCGCTGCAACAGGAAAACACCGCGCTGCCCGAGTTCCGGAAGAATCTGTGGTACAGCGCTTACGGCGAAGGCTGGGCATTGTACACCGAGTCGCTGGGCAAGGAGCTGGGCCTTTATACCGATCCTTACCAGTATTTCGGGATGCTGAGTGCCGAAATGCACCGTGCGATCCGCCTGGTGGTGGACACGGGCCTGCATTCAAAAGGCTGGACGCGTGACCAGGCGATTAAATATTCGCTCGACCACGAGGCGGAGTCGGAAGAGAGCATTACCGCGGAAGTGGAACGTTATATGGCCGGTGGCGGGCAGGCATTGTCATACAAGATCGGTCAGCTGAAAATCCGGGAACTGCGTTCAAAGGCGGAAAAAGAAATGGGTGCGAAGTTTGATATCCGTGCATTCCACAAGCTGGTGCTGGAATCGGGCTGCGTGCCGCTTAAACTCCTGGAAGAAAAGGTTAACACGTGGATTAAGGCAGGGAAGTAGTTAATACGAATTCCAATGTATCAAGAGAGCAATGTCCGGAGGGCATTGCTCTTTTTGTTTAGGTAAAAGAAAATAGTTGCCTGTTAAAAAAAGCAAATTATTTAGCCTTGAACAGTATAGAGCAGGACAGTTGAGTATTTGTAAATTGGCATTATTGCTTCAATAAATGTGCATTTTTTTAGTTAAATTTATATACCGGTTAAAAAAATGTCACAAACCTGAACCCAAGATGATCTATTTAAGGACCAGTTTTTTGCTGCTGACCGGAGCGGTTGTCGTTGCTTTGGGCGTCCAGTCGTGCAACAACAAGCCAGGAAGCGCTGCCGGGGAGAAATTGCCCGAGCAGGTGAGCTACAATTTCGATATCCGGCCTATTCTTTCTGATAAATGTCTGGCCTGCCATGGCCCCGATGCGAACAAACGGGAAGCAGGCCTTCGCCTGGACGACCCTGCAAGCGCGTTCGCTGCCTTAAAGGATAACCCCAAAGCACATGCCCTGGTGGCCGGTAAGCCGGATCATTCGGCTGTGTACCTGCGCATTACCACCGAGGATACCACCCTGCGCATGCCTCCGCCCGCATCCAATCTCAAACTGACTGAGCGGGAGATCGACCTGATCGGAAAATGGATCAAGCAAGGCGCGAAATATGAAAAGCACTGGGCATTTGTGGCGCCCAAAAAGCCGAAGGTGCCGGAAGTGGACCATAAGGATTGGGCCAAAAATGAAATTGACCATTTCATACTCGAAAAGCAGGAGCAGAAAGGGCTCGAACCCAGCGCCGAAGCCGACAAGGAACGTCTGCTCAAACGCCTCAGCCTCGACCTGAACGGACTGCCGCCCAGTTTGCAGCTGATGGACGAGTTCCTGGCCGATAATAGCCCTGATGCCTACGAGAAGGTGGTCGACAAGTTGCTCGCTAACCCTACTTACGGTGAAAAAATGGCGATCCACTGGCTCGATCTTGCCCGATATGCCGATTCGCACGGCTACCAGGACGATGGTTACCGTACCCAATGGCCGTGGCGCGACTGGGTGATCCACGCCTTCAACAAAAACATGCATTACAATGATTTTGTAACCTGGCAACTTGCGGGCGACCTGCTTCCCAATTCTTCCAAAGAACAGCTGCTGGCCACGGGCTTCAACCGGAACCACAAGATCACCGAGGAGGGCGGGGTTATTCCGGAAGAATACCGCATTATGTACGTTACCGACCGTAATGATCTTTTCGGCAAAGGTTTGCTGGGCGTGACGCTTGAATGCGCGCATTGCCACGACCACAAATACGACCCGTTCTCGCAAAAGGAATATTACCAGATGTTCGCATTCTTTAATAATGTGAATGAAGTGGGCATTGAATCGGTGATCGGCGGGCCTGAAACCTATGCCAAGAAACCGTTGATGGAGATTAGTAACGATGAGGTCAAGAATATCCTGACGTTTATTAACAAACCCGACACCAACCGGCTGATCGTGTCTGTCATGGGCGACCTGGACACGCTGCGCAAAACCTACGTGCTCAAACGTGGCGCCTATGACGCGCCAGGTGAAGAAGTGCAGGCCGGTACCCCCAATGCGATCCTGCCATTTGATAAAAAATATCCTAAAAACAGGCTAGGCCTCTCAAAATGGCTATTTGATAAGCGTAATCCATTGACTGCCAGGGTGTATGTAAACATTCTCTGGCAAGAGTTTTTCGGGAAAGGCATTGTTAAAACCTCCGGCGATTTCGGTATGCAGGGCGAGCTGCCGACACACCCCGCATTGCTCGACTGGCTGGCCGTGGATTTCATGGAGCATAACTGGGATATCAAGCGGTTTGTGAAACAAATGGTAATGTCGGCCACTTACCGGCAGTCAGCCGTGGTGACGAAGGAAAACCTGGCCGTCGACCCCGACAATGTGTACCTCGCGCGCGGGTCGCGCTACCGCATTCACGCGGAGTTTGTGAAAGACCTCGTGCTCGCGAGCAGCGGGTTGCTCAACCGCACCATCGGCGGGCCGAGCGTGAAGCCCTACCAGCCTGCGGGCTTGTGGGAAGGCGCTACATCCGGCCGCGGGCTGCTGTCCGTCTATAATCAGGATCACGGCGGCGACTTGTACCGCCGCGGCATGTATACGCTCATCAAACGCACGGTGCCGCCGCCTACGATGGCGATTTTCGATGCTAGCAATCGCGATTTGTGCGAGGTAAGACGTTTGAAAACGAATACCCCGTTGCAGGCGCTCGTGATGATGAACGACCCGACGGTGCTGGAAGCATCCCGCGTCATGGCTGCGAAGCTGTTGCAGGAAAAGACCGGCACGGAGGACAAGATCATCAAGGCGTTCAGGCAGATCGTCTGCCGCAAGCCCAGCCAGAAAGAGCTGGAAGTCCTAACCGGCTATTATGCGAAGGAATTAAGGGAAATTCAGCCCGAAAAAGCCGGGAAGATGATATCGGTAGGCGAATACCCGCTTACCAAAAACGTCGATAAAAAGGCATTGGCATCGCTTATGCGCGTCATTTCGACGATTTACAACCTCGAAGAAACCATCACCAAATCATAAACGAAAGCCGGCATTGACCGGCGACGGATGACAATGGAAAAGGAAATCATTGAACACGGATTTAGTTTCAACAGAAGACGGTTCCTGTCCACCATGAGCCTGGGGATCGGTAGCGTGGCACTGGGCTCGCTGCTCATGCCCGATCTGCTGAAAGGGGGAGGATTGGAAGAAGAAGGCCTTGCTCCCGGCATCCCACATTTTGCGCCCAAGGCTAAGCGGGTGATTTACCTGTTCCAAAATGGCGCGCCGTCGCAGCAGGAGCTGTTTGACTACAAACCGAAGCTGCGCGAAATGTTCGGGCAGGAGATACCCCCTTCGGTGCGGGGGACGCAGCGGCTTACCGGCATGACGGCCAACCAGGCATCGTTTCCGTTAGTGGGTTCTTTTGTGGATTTCAAACAATATGGCCAGTCGCAGGCGTGGGTAAGCAACCTGATGCCCTATACTTCCAAGATCGTGGATGACCTGTGTTTTGTGCGCTCGATGTACACGGAGGCGATCAACCATGATCCCGCATTGACATTCCTCCAAACAGGCTCGCAGCAAGGTAACCGGCCGAGTATGGGCTCCTGGCTGAGCTACGGGCTTGGAAATGAGAATAAAAACCTCCCGAATTTTACGGTACTGCTTTCACGCGGCGTCGGTAACGGGCAGGGAGTGTATTCCAAATTGTGGTCCAACGGCTTCCTCGACTCGGTGCACCAGGGCGTGCAGTTCAGCAAAGGGGAGGATCCAGTCCTTTACCTCCGCGACCCGGACGGAATGGACCGTAAGGAACGGCGCGATATGCTCGACAAGCTATCGGAGCTGAATGACCTGTCGTACCAGGAGTTTGGCGATCCGGAAATTGCGGCGAAGATCAAGCAATACGAAATGGCCTACCGCATGCAAACCGCGGTGCCGGAAGTAATGGACCTTTCGAAAGAATCGGATGACATTATCAAGCTCTACGGCCCTGAATGCCTTGTGCCGGGTACGTACGCGGCCAACTGCCTGCTTGCACGCAAGCTGTCGGAAAACGGCGTGCGGTTTGTGCAGCTCTATCACCAGGGCTGGGACCAGCACGGTAATTTGCCCTTTGAAATAACCAAACAAGCCATGGATGTAGACCAGGCTTCGGCGGCATTGGTAACCGATTTGAAACAGAGAGGCCTGCTGGATGAAACGCTCGTGATTTGGGGCGGCGAGTTCGGCAGGACGAGCTATACCCAGGGCAAGCTGACGCCCGAAAACTACGGTCGCGACCACCATCCCCGCTGCTTTACGGTTTGGATGGCTGGCGGCGGCATCAAGCCGGGCATAGTGTACGGCGAAACCGACGAGCTCGGATACAATATTGCCAAAGATCCCGTGCACGTCCATGATTTTCAGGCTACGATCCTGCATCAGCTGGGCCTGAACCACGAAAAGCTGATATTCAAGCACCTGGGCCGTCGTTACAGGCTCACCGATGTTTCGGGCAAGGTCGTCCGCGACATTATCAGCTGATCTTCAAGAGTTGTTATCATTGGTCCATTTTTTGGTGAAATTTAAATGCATTTGAAACTCAGGGTTTTCGCGGAACAGTTATTAGTCGCTGCCAATATCTTCATACTGTTTTTGCTGCTCTTCGAAGGCAAACTGGTGATTCCGGCGTGGCTGCAAACCATCGGCCGGATGCACCCGCTGATCCTCCACTTTCCGATCGTGATCCTGCTGCTGGCGATGCTGCTGGAATTTTTCCGTTTCAGGCCTGAGTACGCGGGCAATGCATTCTACCGCAATTTTCTGCAAGGCCTGCTGCTCATAGGGGCACTTTTCGCGGCGGTGACGGTGATCATGGGCTTGTTTCTCTCGCGTGAGGAGGGGTATGCGGGCGATACGCTCACGTATCACAAGTGGACGGGCGCGGGTATTTTTTTTCTGGCTTCCATTATTTACTGGATCAGGAATGCCGGCTGGTATAAGTCCGTGACGGCGAAGGCCGGGGCCTTGCTGACGGTGGTGGCGCTCATCCTCACCGGGCATTACGGCGCCGCGCTCACGCACGGCAGCGACTTTATCTGGGAGCCTGTCCTGAATAAGCGCGCAATTGCGGACGTTCCGTTGGATCAGGCTGTGGTTTATACCAACGTCATCCGGCCTATCCTTGAACAAAAATGTACAAGCTGTCATAACCCCGACAAACTGAAAGGAGAACTCATTCTCACCGATCCGCAGTCGATCATGAAGGGTGGGAAATCGGGTAAGCTCATCGTTGCCGGCAATCCGCAAATGAGCCTGCTGCTGCAAAGGGTGCATTTGCCGATAGAAGAAAAAAAGCATATGCCGCCGTCGGGAAAAGCACAGCTTACCTTGCAGGAGATTTCGCTGCTTACACTATGGGTTAAGCAAAAGGCGGATTTTAACAAAAAACTGACGGATTTGCCGCTATCGGATTCCCTGCGAATGCTCGCCACAGCTTTCCTGCAACCGCAAAACCGGGAGGACGAATACGATTTTCCCGCTGTCGATGAAGAGAAAGTAAAGGCTTTGAATACCGACTACCGGACCATATTGCCGCTGGCGCGCGAATCGCCGGCATTGGCCGTGAATATTTACAATGCGTCGGCCTATAATGTAAAGCAACTGGACGAGCTGGGTGATATCCGGAA
>CBIHPQ010000323.1:0-8042 GCA_966211825.1 uncultured Dyadobacter sp.
CTGCTAACCATCATTCTTCCAGCCCTGCTCTTCGCATCCTGCAACAACCCCGAGCAGGAACTTCACGGCGCGTGGCGTACGGATTCGATCAGGAATTTTGTGAATGGGTTTAGTTTCACCAATAATACTTTCGACGAGCATTGGTCAACGTTCGAATATGGGGCTGATGGCGTGATGACCGAACGGAAGAAGGAGCGATTCAAAACCTATCAATACCAGCTTCCTACCGCCGATTCACTCGTTTACACCGATTCGACCGGTCATCGGTTAAGCGCATTTCAAATCGTGAAGCTGTCGGGCGACCAATTGATATTGAAAAAGGCGCAGAAACCTTACCTTCCCGGAAAGAACCAGGAACTGTATGAAGTCCGGTTTTTTACCAAAATTCATGCTGAAAAATAACGGCATTCGCCCATGACGCGCCCGCTAACCCTATTCTTTTGTATTGCCTGGCTGATCGGAGCCTGTACATCGAAGAAAGATGATCAAAAACTGTTCGAACTGCTGCCCCCGGATGAAACGGGCGTCCATTTCAACAACCGGCTCCACGAGGACGACCAGCTTAATATTCTCACCTACGAATATTTTTACAACGGCGGCGGGGTAGGTGCCGGCGATATCAACAACGACGGCCTCACGGACTTGTTTTTTAGCGGAAACATGACCGAGAGCAAGTTGTATGTCAACAAAAGCAAAGACCAACGGATTGAATTTGAGGATATAACCGCAACTTCCGGCATTCAGATACCCGAAGGCTGGGCGAGGGGTGTGGCTATGGTGGATATCAACGCCGACGGCTTCCTCGACATTTACGTTTGCCGGGCAGGGCCTGCACACGTCGGTACATTGTCCAACCTGCTCTTTATCAATCAGAAAAACAATACATTCAAAGAGGAAGCAAAGGCCTACGGACTGGATTACAGCGGTAATACCACCCAGGCGGCATTCTTCGATTACGACCACGACGGCGACCTGGACGCCTATCTCGTCACGAACGTCATGAACATGCGCGGCCCGAACAACATCCGGCCGAAGGTCACCGATGGCTCTTCCCCTAATGCCGACCGCCTTTTCCGCAACAATGGCAACGGCACTTTCACAGATGTATCCGGCAAGGCAGGCATACTGGAAGAAGGTTACGGGCTGGGCATTGCGGTTACCGATGTCAACAAGGACGGCTGGCAGGATGTATACATTTCCAACGACTACGTTTCGAATGACCTGCTGTATATCAACCAGCAAAACGGCACATTCAGGAACGAGATAGCATCCTATTTCAAGCATCAGAGCTATTCGGCGATGGGTAACGATGCGGCAGATATCGATAATGACGGCCTGGTCGACTTCATTACCGTCGATATGCTGCCCGAAGATCCCGTCCGCCGCAAGAATATGTTCGGGTTAATGAACTACGACAGGCATTTGTCGGAGCTCAGGATGGGCTACGAGCCGCAGTTCATGCGCAACACATTGCAGCACAATGAAGGCCATGTGGCAGAGCAAAAACAACCCGTTTTCAGCGAAATAGGCCGTTATTCCGGCGTGGAAGCCACAGATTGGAGCTGGGGCGCATTGTTCGCCGACTACGACAACGACGGTTTCCGGGACCTGATGATCACGAATGGTTATCCCAAGGACATTACCAACCGCGATTTTGTGATTTACCGCATGGCCGAGTACGAGATGCAAATGCGCTCGGGCAACGGCGACAACCGGCGGCTCGCGGAAGCATTGAAAAAAGTAGAAGGCGCCCACGTGCCCAATTATCTTTTCTCCAACAATCACGATCTTACTTTCTCCAACAAATCCGCCGACTGGGGCTTTGATATCCCTTCCTTCTCCAACGGCGCCGTATATGCCGACTTCGACAACGACGGCGATCTCGATGTGGCGATGAATAACATCGGCCAGGAGGCTTTTTTATATGCTAATCACGCTGAACGAAATCCGGCGCAGCATTCCCTCACGGTCAAACTAACAGGTACGGCCTTGAATGGCGGTGGATTAGGGGCTAAAATATGGGTATGGACACCAAATGGGAAGCATTACGCCGAACATTCGCCTTACCGCGGTTACCAGTCGACGACGGAGACCAACCGGGTGCATTTCGGGCTGGGTAATGCGTCTCGAATCGACAGCCTGACGATCATCTGGCCGGATTCGCGGATGCAGGTTTTAAAAAACGTGAAACCTGGCCGGATACTGGAACTGGATCATGCCAATGCAATGGGCAAGGCTCCCGCGACCTACCCCGAAGTGCCAAAGGGCACCGCTACGACTCCTTTGTTTACAGCGTTGAAGAGTAATGGCATTGATTTTCAGCATAAAGACGATTTATACATTGATTTTAAAATACAGCCGCTGCTACCTCATTTATTATCCCAAAACGGTCCCGGTATCGCAGTGGGCGACGTGAATGGCGACGGGTTGGAGGATTTCTATGTCGGCGGGGCATTCAACCAGTCGGGTTTTGTTTTCGTGCAGGGACCGCACCAGCGGTTCCGGTCCAGCGCATTGGTGGCTGGCCAGAAGTACGAAGAGGACATGGGCGCATTGCTTTTCGATGCGGACGCCGACGGAGACCAGGATTTGTACGTAGTAAGCGGTAGCAACGAGTTTGAGGCCGGCTCCCGGTATTATCGGCACAGGTTGTATAATAATGATGGAAAAGGTGATTTTAAGCTTAATGCCAATGCATTACCAGCATTTTCTTCCAGCGGTTCTACTGTAAATGCGGCCGATTTTGACCGCGACGGCGACCTCGATCTTTTCGTCGGCGGCAGGCTTTCTCCCGGTGCTTACCCGATGCCCGGTGAGAGTTATATTCTCAGAAATGAAGGCGGTAGGTTCGTTGAAGCGACACAGCAGGTTTGTCCTGAAATTAAAAATGCAGGTATGGTTACCACGGCATTGTGGACCGATTTCGATCAGGACGGCTGGGTTGATCTCATCGTTGCAGGAGAATGGATGCCCATTGTTTTTTATAAAAATAACGGGGGGAAACTAACCAACGTAAGCACACAGACCGGCTTGAAAAACACGACCGGCTGGTGGAACAGCATCGTTTCAGGCGATTTCGACGAAGACGGCGACACGGATTACGTGCTGGGCAATGTAGGCCTGAACAGCGAAGGGAAGCCATCCAACGACAAACCGCTTACTTTACTGGCCAAAGATTTCGACCATAGCGGCACCATTGACCCGGTAATTGCCCGTTACATCGGCAACGACCTCTACCCGATACACCCGCGAGACGAAATGAACAGCCAGATGAATTTTCTCAAAAAGCGGTTCGTCTATTACGCCGATTATTCCAAAGCAAAAATCACAGATATTTTTAAACCGGAAGAATTAAAGGACGCCCGCAAACTGATCTGCGAAACCATGCAATCGGTTATGCTCGAAAACGGGGGCGGCGGCAAATTCACGATGAAATACCTGCCTGCCCCTGCCCAGATGGGCCCGGTGTACGGCTTGCTGGCCGAAGATTTCAACCACGACGGCCACCTGGATCTGCTCCTTTCCGGCAACAGCCATGCGACGGAGTCGATCAGCGGCCGGCTCGATGGATTGAACGGGTTATTCATGGCCGGTAATTGCAAAGGCGGCTTCAAACCGCTTCATGCGGCCGAAACCGGCATCCATATCCCCGGTGACGCCAAAGGAATGGCGCATTTGACGCTCGCCGACGGCCGGTCGATGGTGATCGCGGCGCAGAACAACGGCCCACTGCTCGCTTTTGCGGGTGATGTTGGGAGCAACATGGTTTATATCAAACCCATGTTCCAGGATGCATTGCTGGAAGCAACTTATGCCAATGGACGGAAAGCGCGTTTTGAACTGGCCTATGGTTCCGGGTATTTGTCGCAATCAGGCAGGAGCGTCGAATTGGTGCGCGAAGGTTTACAAAAAGTAACCGCGACCGATTTCCGCGGACGTACCCGCGAGGTGGCGTTTTAGTACCAATCACCAGACAAACGTCCCAACCGATCCGGCTTTCAAAGTGGTATTGGTCACCATCTCGCCATATTGAACGGTAAACTTTTTCTCCACTTCCGAATCGTTCAGCACGATTAAAACAATTTTCCCCTCAGGCGTCAGAAACGCCACATTCGGCAACTTTTCATCGGCGGGCTTGCCAATAGTTACATTCGTGCCCGAGGCAATCCTTACCGAACCCGGGCGTACAAACTTGGAGGCATGCGCTACCACATAGTAGGCCGCATTGCGCGTAACATTGTCTCCATCGATTGTAACGCCTCCCAGGCAGCGGTCGCAGCCGCCGCGGTCGGTGAAGGGGCGGTTTTGCGGGTTGCTCGTCAGGTTCCATTCGAGTACCGTTTTGGCCCAGTTCTGCGTCGCGCCGATGGTCAGGTTTTTGATATGATTGGGAAAGTCTTTGGCAAAATCGCCGGGGGCGCCCATCCATTGCTCGGTGAAATAGAGGTTCCTATCTGGGTGGGCGTCATGGACTTTTGATAACGCGTCAATCGTACCGCCGTACAAATGGAATGCCGAGCCGTCGACATATTTCTTTGCTTCGGGATCGTCGAGGATGGAGATCGGGTACTCGGGTTTGTCGGCATTATGGTCGTATACGATGATCTTTGTATTGATCTTAGCCTTTTCAAATGCCGGGCCGAGGTGATTTTTTACAAAAACGGCCTGGTCTTTGGCGAGCATCAGCAAGCTGGGATTGTTGCCCGGGTGCAGCGGTTCATTTTGTACGGTAATGGCATCTATCCGGATGCCCTCTTTTTGCATATCCTGAATGTACCGCACGAAATAGCGCGCATAAGCATCATTCCACTCGGGTTTCAGGCTGCCTCCCCGCGTATCACCATTGTCTTTCATCCAAACCGGCGGCGACCACGGTGAACCGAGGATTTTCAGTTTCGGATTGATCGCCAGTATTTCTTTCAGAACAGGGATCACGTCGTTGCGATCGGGGCCGAGATCGAAATTTTTCATTTCAGGGTCGGTCTGGCCTTGCGGGAGGTCGTTGTAGGAAAATACTTTCTCGTTCAGATCGGACGCGCCTATGCTCACACGCAGGTAGGCCATGCCGATGCCGTCCGTTGAAAAAAGTTCTTTCAGCAGCTTCGCGCGGGCAGGTTTACTCATCCCGATCAGGTGGGAAGCACTGCCGCCGGTGAGTGTAAAGCCAAAACCATCCATTTCCTGGTACTTCTGTTTCGGGTTCATATGGACTACCGTCGCTTCAATGGGCGGGGCGGTCTTGCCCGGTTTCCAGAAATTCAATGAAGGTTGCTGCTGGAATAGTGCCGACTTGTCCAGGTTGGTAAGCCAGAAATCCACCTTGGATTTTTTCGATTGGCCCGCCGCCCACAGCGAAGCCAGCATGCAAATGCAGAGTAGTAGTGCAGGTTTAGGATTAAAAATTTTCATACACTTCGCGGCGATGGAAAGGATGGTGAAATACACTGAAAATAATGTAATATATTGCGAGTTCAAATGTAGGTTAACCTGCACAACATTATGCATGAACGGCTACTACATTACTACAACAACCTGAGAAAAATTGCAAAATAAATGCCCTGACGCAGTTCGGTACTACGTCAATCGTCTTAGCGGTGTACAGCAAATGTGGCCCATAATGTCGGTCGCAATTATCTTTTACCTAGTCCTGATTACCCAACGGCTAAATGCCCAGAATACCATCGGTTTGCCGGAGGTAGTCAATTATTCCAAACAGACCTACCACGCGGGTACCCAGAACTGGGCGATCCGACAGGGCAGAAACGGCATCATGTATTTTGCCAATAATGAAGGCTTGCTCACTTTCGATGGTATTTACTGGCGCACCTATCCGCTGCCCAACAAAACGAAGGTCCGCTCGCTGGAAATCGGCGCAGACAACCGTATTTACGTTGGCGGCGAAAACGAGTTCGGCTATTTTACGCCCGATGCCCGCGGGGTTTTGCATTATGTGTCACTGCGGAACCTGGTGCATGAGCGCGACCACGGCTTTGCCGATATCTGGAATGTCGCCGTGCTGAAAGGCAGCGTCTTCTTTCGGGCCAGTAACCGCATTTTTGTGTATGAAGACAATGCCGTGAGTGTTTTCAACGGCGGTTCACACTGGCGCTTTATGGGCGTTTGCAATGGTGTAGCAGTGGCGCAGGACGCCGCGAGCGGACTTTTGCGCTACGACAATGGCCGCTGGATCCCCTGGATCACAGGGAGCGAACTGCCGGCCGAATTTCTTACCACGGGCCTGCTGCCCGTGGACAATGCAACTTCGCTGCTCGTCACCATGGATGCCGGCCTCTTCCGGCTCTCGGGCGACAAGGCCACCCGGCTGCAATCGGCATTCATTGATCAGGTCAAAAGCGAGCGCATCTATGCGGCAACGCGGGTGAACGACAAGCTGATCGCCCTTGCGACGAGCCGGGGCGGTTGCTATATCGTTACCAATGAAGGCGAATTCGTCCACCGCTTCGCCCGGGCCGATGGCTTGCAGAACAACAACGTCCTCAGCGTTTTCCGCGACCAGGATAAAAACCTGTGGCTGGGCCTCGATAACGGCATCGACTTCATCGCCTACGACAATGCGATCAAGACCATGTACCCCGCCGCAACCAAAGACGAGGCCGGCTATGCCTCGGTAATCTACAAAGGCCGGCTCTATGTAGGCACTTCCAATGGCCTGTATTCAGCGGCGGTCGGGGAGTTTAGTGACCTCAGCTACGTCAAAGGCACGTTTACTTTTGTGGAGCATTCACGCGGGCAGGTCTGGGGACTGTCGGAGGTGAACGGGCGGTTGCTGATGGCGCATCATGAAGGCATTTTTGAGGTAGAAGGAAACCAGGCGAAGCCGATTGAAAAACGGAATGGTTTCTGGGGATTTCTGCCGCTTTCGAGGATATATCCTGTCAAAAAAGTGGCCGTGGGGAATTATAATGGCATTAACTTCCTGGAATATGATGGCCGCACATTCCGGCCCGCGGGTGGGGTTCAGGGCTTCGATGTGGCTTCGCGGTTCCTGTGTGCGGATGCGCGCGAGGAGGATGTGATCTGGACGTCACACCCTTACCGCGGAGTGTACAAAGTCATATTGTCGCCCAATATCAAGCCGCATGCGCGCCTTTACACGCGCAGGGATGGCCTGCCGCAGTCGCTTAACAACAATTATATCTACAAAATCAGGAACAAGATCCTGGTCGCGACCGAAAAAGGTATTTACGAATACGATTCCGTAATGGACCGCTTCCGCACGTCGGTATATTATAATGGTATATTCAAAAACCTTGGCGTGCGGTATCTGAAAGAAGATCAGGCCGGTAATGTCTGGTTTGTGCGCGGGAAAGAGCTGGGTGTGGTAGACATGAGCGGCGGCGACCCCAAAATCATTTTCCTGCCCGAGATCAACCACAAAATGGTTTCCGGTTTCGAATATATTCACCCATTAAATGAAGAAAATATTCTCATAGGGGGCGAAAAAGGTATTTTTCATATCAATTACAAAAAATACAAACAGAACAAAAGCCATATTGACGTCCGGATCAGTACCATGCGCTCGTCCGGAACGGATTCGCTGCTTTTCGGCGGCTATTTCGGGGAGGTGAATGAGCTGGGCAAGCAATCGGACGAGCAGGTCCCGCGCATTGCGAACCGCCTGAATTCCGTGGGCTTCGAGTTTTCTTCGACGTTGTTCAGTCAGCAGTCGAGCATTGAATATGCCTATTTTCTGGAAGGTTTCGATAGCAACTGGTCGAGCTGGTCGTCGCGCAGCGCGAAAGAGTACACGCATTTGCCGCCGGGACATTATACATTTAAAGTAAAAGCCCGGAACAATTTCGGGAGCGAGTCGGAAGTGGCGGGTTATTCGTTTGTGGTCCTGCCGCCCTGGTACCAGACGATCTGGGCGTACCTCGGTTACGGAGTGTTGATTTTGGGGTTCGCCTGGCTTTTTTACAAATGGCAGTAAAAGCGTTTCAATCAACAACAGCAAATGCACCTGGAATAACAGAAACGGCTGCAATACCTGCACCAATTGGAACTGGAAAAAAGTGAAAAGG
>CBIHPQ010000324.1:0-7998 GCA_966211825.1 uncultured Dyadobacter sp.
CCTCGACACCATTCACAATGAGTGTCTTTGCCCCGGTCTCATTAATCAGGTTGCCGATTACTGCAAATAATTCAAACCGCCAGGGCTTGTGCAGCCGGGCAGCACGATATTTTACGGCAAAAACACATTGAATGAAGATTTGAGAATAAGAATTGCCCATAAGTCACGGATTTACGTTCAGCGAAAAGCTAAAAACATAAATCGATGCATCGAAAACCAATGAGCAAACGGCTTCCGCTCAATAAGCCAGCAACCTCCCGCAAGCCACCACCGCGATCCACACCACAATGGAAATCACCGCGCATAAGCGTGCTGCGCCGGGCAACTCGCCTGTGGCGCCCCATCGGGTGAACGGACCGTATATGAACCGGTGAAACCAGAATACATTGAATGCCGCCAGCAATATCAGCGCTATTTTCGTCCAAAAAACGGGATCGGTTCCTAATGCCTGCGCATTGGTAATGAAGAGCAAGAGGCCGGAAGGAATGATCAGTATCAACCCTCGCTGCGACCATGGCAACAAATACCTTGAAAGTCCTCTCAGAGGTAGTCCGCGTGAGAAACCCAGCAGGCGCAGGTCGAACAGGAACGCTGCGCCTACGAGCATCACAATGCCTAAAATATGTACGATCTCCAAGGCCGGGTAAAGCCACAGCGACTGCCTGATGCCGACCGCCCAGGAAGATTTTTCCAGCCATTCAAGCGATTGATGGTATGACTGCACGCTTAGCGGAGTTCGTATTTATCGTCACCGACAAAAATACGTTCAGCCCGCATTTCATTTTTCTCGGTTTTGTGAGGATAGGCAACAAAACGGATCGTTGCGCCTTTTTTGACCATGTCCGCAGTCAAACCACGGGATTCCATGCGGGTAACCGGCGCGAGGTACACCGTGGTGAGCTCCTTTTTATACTTCACTTTGGCGAGCACATGCGGGTTTTCATAGGTAATTTCCTCAATCTTGGCTTTGAAGTCGGTCGGTTTGGTTTGGTCGTAGTCGGCCCAACCGTGGTGCAGGATGGTAAACGAAGCGCAGATAAGCAACCCCATTGCAAGCGAAAAGTTTTTGAGCTTAGCCATAACCTATTGATTTTTGTGTAGTTAAAAGTAACCAAATCATCCATTTTAAAAAACTAAACCATTTACAAACTGCGTGCCCACCCTCCCAAATTCTTTTCCGCTATATTTGTTCACTCACCAATTTTAACTTCCGACTTGAAACATCTGATTCTTTTCGCATTGCTCTCTGCGGGCACCAGCGCATTTGCACAGGACGGCCGGTTGCCGCTCGATTCCAAAAACAACATCAGCTACACCGATTCCGGACAACCGAATCTTCGCAAAACCGAGCTCCACCAGAAGGTCCGGGGATGGGTAGAAAAAAAGTTTGGTAATGTAGAAAATGCGATCACCAGCGACGACACCCAGGCTGGCATTATACTCATTACGAGCTACATACCTGTCATCCATTCCGATTATCAGTATGTTCGGTTCGATCTCGGTGTACAATATAAAGACAATCAATACGACGCCCGCATTACTACACTCGACGGCGTTTCTGCCGAACACAGCCCGGTGCGACTAAATGCGAAGGAAAACGATAACATCACGGCAAAGGAGCAAATCGCCAAAACCAAAGCAACCGCAAAAAGCGCAAGGAAGCCGAGGACGCCCTTCAAGTGATAAAGGCTGATAATGAAGGCATTAATACATCATTATATAATCTGCTAGCTGACCTGAAAACCTATATCAGCAGCCCCAAAGCCAACTAAAACCGGGGCGTTATTTCAGCCCCTTCCATTTTTTTATCAGCATTCCGGCGATCACTTCATATCCCTTGTCGGAAGGATGCAGGCCATCGTAAGTCATGTCGCTGGCCTCCACGGGGTATGGATATTCGTCGGTCTCCGGGTTAAAGGGGACGTCGACGTAGTCGGGATATTTAAAATCTTTGTAAGCGCCTGTCTGCGGGTCTTTAAGCCTTTTAAAATGCACCATGTTGTTCAGATCGATGCCACTGTCGTGATATAGGTCCACGACGGGGATCTTCTCTTTCTTCCCAATCTCCACCACTGCATTCGCGAATTGTTCGAGCGCCTGGTCCTTTTTGGGCTTGTAGGAGCCGAATGCGTTGTTTTTATAGCTGTTGATATACACAAAATCCCCGCGCTGCATGGGCGTGATCAGTATGATTCTGGCCTTTTTGTTGAGCTGTTTCAGCTTGTCGGTAATGACCCTGAACGCGCCGTAAACCGTGCCGCTGCCCTTTGCCTCCTCGTAATCCGAGATTGTCCCGAGCGATTTCCCCTGCCACCAGTCGTTGGTACCGAGGAAAACCGTATACACATCTGCTTTCACAAGTCCAAGCGACTCGATTTTGTCTGCGATATTAACGGCCGTCCAGCCATTATGCCCCTGATTGATGTAGGTAACCTGCGGAAATTTCTCCGCGATCAGTGTCAGGTATCCTTTCGTGACGCGGTTCCCGGTTTCGTTTTGATGGTCGTTGAGATAGGTAATGGAATCGCCGATGGCCACCCATGTGATTTTTCGCGGTTTCGATGCCGCAGCAATGACTACAAGCGCAAGAAGAAGCAGAATTTTTTTCATCAGGTCTAAGGAATTTGGAAATTTCCGGAAAGTTAGCTGAACCTTCCAGACGTTGCAAATGCATTCCACCCCCGACAGATGGTTTAAACCCGGCCAGCAAATTGTGGCATAATCCCTTGAACAGAGTCAAATTTAATTCAACACGATTAAATTTGTTCTACAAAAGTTCGACACTATTTGACAACTTTTCCGAAGCACTAATTAAAGCAACAGACTCATGAACACCCTCATAGCCATTTGATAATTAATTAGTTAACATAACACATTGTTGTAGAAATGTATTGAGGATGGAAAATCCACATTGTGCAATTGCTTCTGCAAGAACGCAAGCAAACACATCAGTGATCCATACTATCGAATTTGCTTTTAGTGAAATGTCGTATTAATATTACAATATCTTGCAAGGTGTGGGACAGCCGAAAACCACTAATCGAGTAGGCAAAAAACATTAACCTCATCAATATCATGGTAGGAATTGGACTTTCTCTTACTCAGCTTCTTTTGTGGCTTGATTCTATTCTTCCTAACGTTGCTATTACCCTGAACTGGTAATAACCGTAATGCATTCAATAAAACGAGGCCGCGCTCCTGGGAGGCGGCCTCGTTGTGTTTCTTAACTACAATGCCTTTTTCGCTCAGGCAAAAAAGCTCGGACGCTGCAGGTATTCCGGATGCCAGCTCGCATCGCGACGGCGTAACGCACGTGCGATAGTCAGGATCGCCTCCTCGCGGTCACGCTGATGATCGTCAGAGCCTTTGGCGGCAAGATATTCCCCAACAATTTCCCATTCGAAAGAATCTGTGCGGGAATCGTAAATACCCACCGGCACGCGGTTTTCGTCGGTCAGCATCAGGCTCTGAACAAGCTGCGCTTCCTCCTGGGTAGGGCAGCCGACATGCTGATACTGGTCATTGAGCATATATAGGACCGAATACCGGTTCTGTGAATATTTGTCGTCTTTCACTGGTGTACGATCAGTAAAAATCTGACCGAAAAATGCGCGGAAACCTGTCGGCGCATACTTAATCTTTTGCTTTTGTAATTGTTTCATAGTGTTGAATTTTAACCGATGCCCAACGGGGCATCACTTTCAAAGGAGGTTCTAAATTTGGTGATGGCGAAACTTGCATTAGCGGTAAAATACCAAAATATATTTTCCAGACACAAACCATCACCCGAACTAATCTTTATACTAATCTTATAAACTGCTATTGGATATCAATAGTTTACAAAACTAGTAATTCTTGGCTCCTTAGGCTAAAATTCTTTAATCAGTATTTGAACTTATTAAAATAATACTATTTAAATGGACTATCTGGCGGCGAATCGTCCCGATCAGCTCAGACCTAGGCCACCTGCATATATGCTTCTTCGATGAGCCTTTTAATATCCTCCTCGCATTCCTTCACGCGAATGGAAATACTGGTGCCGAGAAAGATCGTACACCCATGGCTGTATCCCATGTAGTACAGGATCTTCTCTACACTCACGTTCAGACTTTCGTCGAATTCGCCGGTAACTTTGATGAAAGGCATCATGGTATGAGAAATTTTGGTTTAGTGAAATATAATCAATGCGCTTTGATTATCCATGTTTTTTATCAAATAATTCCTATAAAATTTTTGATCCCTAAGTGGTGTGATTTTTGAAGGGCGGACGGCATCAGCAAATCCAAAACCGATGGAAGCACTCACGGGCGGTAACCCGTCAACCGGAAGTCACCTTTGGTGGCAAACCGGCATTATATATCAGATTTACCCACGTTCTTACCAGGACGCCAGCGGCGATGGCATCGGCGACCTCAAAGGCATCGTCCAGCGGCTCGATTACCTGCAATGGCTTGGCATCGACTGTGTCTGGCTGTCGCCCATTTACCCATCGCCCATGGCCGACTTCGGCTACGACATATCGGACTACCAGGGCGTACATCCGCTGTTCGGCACAATGGAGGATTTCGACGAGCTGCTCGACCAGGTCCATAGCCGCGGCATGAAACTGATCCTCGACCTGGTACCCAACCATACTTCCGACCAGCACCCGTGGTTTCTCGAATCCCGCTCCTCGCGCGATAATCCGAAACGTGACTGGTATATCTGGCATGATGCGGACGAAAACGGGGCGTTGCCCAACAACTGGCTCAGCGTGTTCGGCGGCCACGCCTGGGAATGGGACGAAGCGACCGGGCAACACTATTATCACGCATTCCTCAAAGAACAACCCGATCTCAACTGGCGCAACCCGGAAGTGCAGCAAGCGATGATGGACGTCATGCATTACTGGCTCGGGAAAGGCGTCGACGGATTCAGGGTGGATGTGATGTGGCATATGGTCAAAGATGCGCAACTGCGGAACAATCCGGTCGTGCCCAACTCGCCATTTGATGAAAACGACCTCATCTACGAGTACCACGACCCGGTATATTCCACCGACCAGCCAGAAGTGCACGAAATCGTGCGCATGATGCGCCGCGTGACCAATGAATATGAAGATCGCGTGCTGATCGGCGAAATTTATCTGCCTGTCCACAAGCTGGTCACTTACTATGGCCTGGATAGATCGGGGGCGCATTTGCCATTCAATTTTCAGCTGCTCACTTTACCGTGGGATTCGGAACAAATTGCCCGGGCGATAGACGAATATGAGGGCGCATTGCCGGCCGATGGCTGGCCCAACTGGGTACTGGGCAACCACGACCAGCCTCGCGTGGCCAGCCGCGTGGGCCGCTCGCAGGCACGCGTAGCCGCGATGTTGCTCCTGACGCTCCGCGGAACGCCTACCATTTATTATGGAGATGAAATCTGCATGCGCGATGTACCGATCCCGCAGGACGAAATCGTGGACCCGCAAGGGCTGAATATGCCCGACCGCAACATCAGCCGCGACCCTTCGCGGACGCCCATGCAGTGGAACGACGATGAAAATGCAGGTTTTTCCAATAGCAAGCCCTGGCTGCGGCTGCCATACAGTTTCCGCCGGGTAAATGTAGAATCGCAAAAAGAAGATCCGGAGTCGATGCTATCTTTTTACCGCAGCCTGATCACCCTGCGCAAAAGACATCCCGCATTTCAAACGGGCAAATACACACCGGTTTATTCCGACAAACAGCTGCTGGCTTATATCCGAGAGAACGACACCGACCGTTTCCTGGTCGTGCTGAACCTCAGCCACAGGCCAGGGTATTTCAGGCCGAAAAACGAGGCATTTGAGGGAGAGATCATCATCAGCACCGAAGCTGAGCGCATTGGGCTGCGCGTCGACCATAATCTGCTGCTGAGCGGTGATGAGGGACTAGTTGTAAGATTGGAACGTTGAGTATCTTAATCAGGACTTTTCAAGCAGGTTTTTTAAAACCATCGCCTGATTACGGTCTTCGGTTTTTGCCGCGAAAAGCAAGGTAACTACCTCGTTTTCTTGGGCGAGCTCTCGTAACGTTTGTAATGCTTCCGAATCTTTCAATTCGGCTTTGTAGCGCGCAGCAAACTCGTCCCATTGCTCCATATGCGCGTGGAACCAGGTGCGCAGCTCGTTGGATGGCGCCACTTCTTTCATCCAGCGGTCAATGTTGGCCGCTTCCTTGGTGAGCCCGCGCGGCCACAGGCGGTCTACCAGTATCCGGTAGCCGTCGGTGGCCGCTGCGGTTTCGTAAATGCGTTTTGTTTTGATGTTCATTGGCTGTGCATTAAAGGTTCATTTACCTATAAAGTTAGCCAGCGCAGCCGGTTTACTGTGTAGTATTTCGCGCCAGTCGTCAGTTCAGGCTCCTGAATGCGCTGGGTGATTTTCCGGTTTTGGTTTTAAAAATTTTGGTGAAATGGGAAGGGTGCTCGAAACCGAGTTCATAGGCGATTTCGCTAATGGAATGCTCCGTACCCCAGAGAAGCGACTTGGCCTTATCGATCATCCGCAAATGAATGTGCTCCTGGGTTGTTTTGCCGGTGAAGCGATTGAGCAGGTCGGACAGGTAATTCGGCGAAAGGTTCAGTTCCGATGCAAAGTATTTTACATTGGGTAACCCTTTATCAATGAGCGTATCTTCTGCAAAATACGCATTTAACAACCGCTCGAAATGCTGCACCAGATCGTTGCTCACCTTGGTACGGGTATAAAACTGCCGGTCGTAGAAGCGCTCGCAATAATTGAGCAGCAGCTCGATATTTCCCGTGATCAGCCCCAGCGTATGTTTATCCATATTCTGAGAATATTCCTTTTCAATTTTAGCCACACAGTCACGAATCGTCTGCTTCTCGTCTTCCGAGATGTGCAGGGCCTCGTTCACATCGTAGTTGAAATAGGTGTACTGATGCATTTTTTTGCCAAGATCAGTCGCATTAAGCAAGTCGGGGTGGATGAATAGGGCCCATCCTTCCTCGACGCCGGCCTCGTCGATACTCCCCGTTATGACCTGCCAGGGCGCCGTGAACATGAGCGAACCTTCACTGAAATCGTAGTGCCCCTTGCCATATTTGAGCACACCCTGAATCCGTTTGCAGGAAATCGTGTAGAACCCAAACCGGAATGCCGTGAGCTCCCGCGGGCATTGCGCATAGAATTGCGTGTTGTCGATCAGGCTGATGAGCGGGTGCCTGGGGCTGGGCGCTCCCACATACCTGTGCAGGGCGGCGATGGATTCGATGTCCAGGTACTGGCTGGTCATAACGTGGAATGGGTTGTTTGGAACTAAGCTGCTAAATATGCGCGGAAATCAGATTTTTGATCGCCAGATCATCCATTTCCTTTCGGGCCTGAAGAAACTGCACGGCATCCGCACCCACCGGGTAGCGCAACTGCGCCGAACCATCGGCCGCCGCTTCAAAAATCGCCTCTGCAACCTCCCACACGCTTTCCGACATCGGCCAGTCATCGACCTTTCCCGCAAAAGCATCATACGCAGGCTTATAATCCAACACATCCCCAGCCCCGAAAGTTGCCAGCGAGCGTCCTGCAAAATCAGTTTTATAACCGCCCGGCTCCACGATCTTCACGCGGATCCCCAACGGTTCCAGCTCGAATTGCAGTGATTCCGAAAGCCCTTCCACGGCATACTTGGTAGCATGGTATAAGGTAGAAAACGGAAATGCGATCCGCCCGCCCATCGACGCTACATTGACGATCACCCCGCTCCTGTTTTTACGCATATGCGGCAGCACAGCCTTGGTCACCTCGATGAGCCCGAACACATTAACGTCAAATTGCTGACGCACCAACTCCGCGGGAGCCGCCTCCAAAACGCCCAGCGAGCCATAGCCTGCATTATTCACGAGCGCATCGATGGCCCCGAAACGGGCAATCCCCTCTTCCACCGCCTGCCGGATGGTGGCGGTATCGGTCACGTCCAAACGCACGAGCAGCACATTATCGAGCCCGCCCAGCCCGGTATCCTTTTCCGG
>CBIHPQ010000325.1:0-7940 GCA_966211825.1 uncultured Dyadobacter sp.
CGGCGGCTAAGAATCTGGTATATAACCAGTTCATTATTGCAAGCGCACCGGCAGGATCGGCTTCCTGGGTCAACTACATGCCTGCCAAAACGCTCATCGCATGCAAAACCCCGGCAGGTAAATATTTCCTGATCGAAATATTGGTCGATAACCCGTTGCAGATCAATATATACATTCCTGTTCGTATCTAGTTGTTCAGCAAGTTTTGTTGCAGTAAGCGAGGCTGGCCGGGAGGTCGGCCTCGCTTATTTTTGGTTCTTTGAAACCGAGGGTTATAAGCCTATTACGCAGCGTATCAACGCATAATATAAACCTTTCCCTCATCCCCGCTGCATTTAACCAAAACCTGGGTAACTGGACGTTAAATGCCTCCGTTGATATGTCTAACTTGTTGGTTACTGTTTGTCGAGGATAACGATCATGTAGAAGACGCGTCTGTTTATACCGCATCGGGCATTGGAATATCATATAAAATTAATCCAGTTATTCCTGGTTTAAGCTGCTCCGCTTCCACATTAAAAAGTTATTAACAGCAATCAAAAAATCCAACAAAAAATCGGATCGAGTCAATTCTGGCTACGTTCCCGACATCGTTTGCATAAAAAAATATCGACAAACCGTTGGCGATTTCTGGCAGATAACTAACCTTCCGTCTACTAGTAAAAAGGAACACGAATTTTGCAATCAAATAATTCTTTGATTTTTCATATTCGGTTCGTCTCTAAATAAACAAAGATTTTCGGGTAAAGTCTACATCTCCGGCCAGCATGGAGAGCTACCGATTTCGGCTTGGATTTTTGCATTAATAAATAGAATAATATAAACTGTTATGATGTATGTTTAGAAAACTACAAAGTGCGTCGACCCTGGGGTTGCTGCTCATGTATGGAGTTTTACCGATTGGTAATCAGAACGTTTATGCCGCCGGTAACCCGGATTTTCCGAAGGAAACAGCGGCCCATTTAGAGGGGAAAGGCAAGTCAAATGCAGTGATCGATATCTCCGGAAAGGTGACGGGTGAGCATGGCGAGGAGCTGCCGGGCGTGAGTATTTTGTTGAAAGGAACGACCACGGGCGCTACTACCGATGCCAATGGCGTGTATAAATTGACAATCCCCGCCGGAACAGCAACGCTCGTGTTCTCTTATGTTGGCTATATCAGCCAGGAAATCGAGGTCAGCAACCGCTCGGTGATCGATGTCAAACTATTGCCGGATACCAAGGCATTGGAGGAAATTGTGGTGGTAGGGTATGGGACGATGAAAAAAAGCGATGTTACCGGGGCTATCACCTCCGTGAAAGCAAAGGACATTACGGCCATTCCGACGACCAATGCTTTACGGTCTTTGCAGGGAAAGGTTTCGGGGATTGATATTACCCAAAGTTCCGGACAGCCTGGTGCGGATATCAACATTGTCTTGCGCGGTAACCGGTCGTTAAAGGCTGATAACAAGCCGCTTGTGCTCGTTGACGGGATCCCTTACGGTTCATTTATCGATATCAACCCGACCGACATCGCGTCTATCGAAGTATTGAAGGACGTTGCTTCAACGGCCATTTACGGAACCCGTGGCGCGAACGGGGTGATTATCATTACGACCAAAAAAGGCTCGGCCGGTAAATCGACGGTATCGTTCAATTCTTACGTTTCGATGAACAAAAAGGCGTTGTATCCGCGCATGATGAACGGCGAGGAGTATGCGCAGCAAAAACGCGAAGCTTACAGAACGACCAATGGCGATGTTTACCGGAAGGATGAGGATATTTTCCAGGTCACCGAATTGCAATACATTAAGGATAAGCAATTTGAAGACTGGCAAAGCTACATTTTCCACAGCGGGCTGAGGCAGAATTACGAAATCAACCTGACGGGCGGAAATGAAAAAACGACTTTCTCGACGTCTTTCGGTTACCAGAAGGACAAAGGTCTCCTCCTGAATGACGTTTACCGCAGATTGAATGGCAAGATTGGCGTTGACCATAGGCTGAACGATCGGTTCCGCGTCGGATTAAGCGCTATTTATTCCTACAAAAACCAGGATAAGCGCGACAACCCGCTGAATATGGCCAACAAGATCCTTCCGATCGCCAAGGCATTTAATGACGACGGTTCACTGATCCTGAACCCGGCACCGGGTTACAGCGCCCAGTTTACGCCATTGGCAGACGAGCAGCCGGGCGTTTTTGAAAACAACATTGTCGACAAACGGTTGTTCTCCTCGGCTTACCTGGACGTGAAAATTACCAACGAGCTGTTTTTGAAATCGACCATTGGACTGGATTTCAGGGACTACCGCCGCGGATATTACAAAGGCTACAACACCATTGCGAACGCCGGCCGCAATTCGACTTCGGGCGTGGAATTGAACAACTATTTCAATTACACCTGGGAAAACACTTTGAACTACAACAAAAGCATTGGCAATCACCAGATACAGGGGCTGTTGGGTACCAGTTCATTGGGAACGCGGTTGGAGGAGTATACTTCGTCCGGAAACAACCAGACGTCGCCGATCACATCCTACCATGACCTGAATTCGAACACGATCTCAAAAGCGATAGGCAGCAGGCTGCGGGAAACGAAAATTGCTTCGTTTTTCGGACGGATCAATTATAAGTTGAGCAATAAATATGTTTTCCAGGCCTCCCTGCGTGCCGACGGTTCTTCTGTGTTGGCGGCTGGAAACAAATGGGGCTATTTTCCGTCGGTATCCGGTGCATGGCGTGTGATCGAAGAGCCGTTTTTGCAGGATAGCAAAGTGCTGAACGACCTGAAATTACGCGTCAGCTGGGGTAAATCGGGGAATGCGGCCATTGATCCTTATGCGACCAAAGGAGGTTTGGGGCTCTCGGCATATGCTTTCGGAACGACTGCCGCCTTCGGTTACTGGCCAAGCATTATCCCCAATCCAAACCTGACCTGGGAAACGACCGGAACCTGGAATGCGGGTGTCGACTTCGGGTTCTTAGGAAACAAAATCTCGGGTACCATCGATGTGTATCGTTCCAGAACGAAGGATTTGCTCCTGCCAAGCCTGCTTCCTACGCACACAGGTTACGCCGAGATCCTGGAAAACATTGGTCAGGTTGAAAATAAAGGCGTGGAGTTGGCGATTACCTCTCAAAACATCAGCGGCAAAGCATTCAACTGGTCTACCGACTGGACATTTACCTTGAACCGTGAAAAAATCCTCGCATTGAACAACGGCGTGACGCGAAACGAGGCGAACAGCTGGTTTGTAGGCGAGCCGACGAAAGTGTTTTTTGATTATAAGAAAATAGGTATATGGCAATTGGGAGAAGAGGATGCTGCATTGAATTTTGGGAAAAATAAGCCCGGCGATGTAAAGGTGGCGGATGTGAACGGGAATGGCGTCGTGGACCCGGGTGACCGTACTACTTTCTCGCAGGTGCCTAAGTTCTCTTTCGGGGTCAATAACCATTTTGAATACAAAAACTTTGACCTGAGCGTCTTCGTTTATGGCCGGATAGGGCACTACATCAATTACGAATACAATGCCGGCGCCTACAAGCCGAGCGCGCTGGAAAATTCCTCCAACGTGGATTACTGGACGCCGGAAAACCCGACCAATGCTTTCCCAAGACCGAACAGCTCCTATTCCACAACGAACTACCTGTATCAGTCGACGCTGGGTTATGTGAAGGCCTCTTTTGTCAAAATCAGGGACGTTTCATTGGGTTATAACATTCCTTCGCCGCTAACGAAGAAGATCGGTGTCGGCCGTGTGCGGGTATACGGAACGCTGCAAAACTATTTCACTTTCAGCAAGATCAAGGATTACGATCCGGAGCGTGGCGGCGACCTGTCATTCCCGCTGGTGAAGCAGATGATCTTTGGTGTAAACATTGATTTTTGATCTATCTAAAACAGACATTCCAATGAAAATAAAAATAGCGGCCTTCATGATGGCTATTTCGCTCGCAGGGCTAACTTCTTGCGAGGACTATCTTGCCGAAACCAACAAAAGCGGTTTGACCGAAGACCCTTTCCTCAAAACGGAACTCGGAATAACTGCTGCGGTAAATGCCTCTTATTCAGGAACAAGGCTATGGTATGGGAAAGAGTTTCCATCTGCATTCGCCGAAACGGGGACAGACCTTTTCCTGCGGGGAGGCGATAACAAAGCCAATCAGATTTCGGATTATACCGTCGACCTGAATGGCGCGCAGACGAATTTGAAGGACTACTGGGCCCATTTGTACAAAGCGCTCAACACCTGTAACACGGCATTGAAGCTGTTGCCTTCTACGGTGATCAGTGAAGCCCTGAACAAGCAATATGAGGGTGAAGTGCGGTTTTTGAGGGCGCATTACCTGTGGCTGATCACAGAAACCTGGGGCGATGTGGTGCTTGCCACCGAACCGACTGCCGGCATTGTGACAACTGCGAAGCGATCGAGTGTGGAAGATTTTTACAAAGTGATCTTCGCAGACCTCGACATCGCCATTGCAAACCTGGCGCCGGGAAAATCTACGAACGGACGTATTACGCAGGACGTGGCAAAAGCGTTCAAAGCAAGAATGTCGCTTACCCGTGCGAGCGCGACGAACAATGCGGACATGTACGCGCAGGCGGCCACGCTGGCAAAGGAAGTGATCGCTTCCGGCCGTTACGCACTCTTTTCTGATTTCAAGTCACTTTGGGATATGAAAAATGCGGAGGGTGGTGCGAATTCGGAGGTCGTATATTATGTCAATTACACCAATGACGACACCATGAACGGCGATTACGACCCGGCTGCCGGAAAGGGTAATAACAGCCATTTGCACTTCATTATGGTATATGACAAACAGCCCGGTATGGAGCGCTCTGTTGCTTACGGCCGTCCGTACCAGCGCTACGTTCCTACCTTACATTTGCTGGACCTGTTCGATGAGAAAGTGGATCAGCGTTACAACGGGACCTTTCAGACTGTTTGGAAGGCTAATATGGCAAACCTGAAACCGGGAACCGTGAATGGCTATCCCCAAATGGCGCTTGGCGACACATCCATGTTGTTCCTCAAAACGGTCGCGACACCTGCGCAGACCGCGAGGGCAGCGGGCCGATACAAGATTTTCGACCGGAACACGATGTATAAGGAAGACGGTTCGCTTTTGCTGAGGTCACAGTTCATTCAGATGAGCAAATTCATGGACCCGACGCGCTTGACGGCCAACCAGGAGTGGAGCTCGCGGGACGGATTTGTGATCCGGATCGCAGAAATGTACCTCATCGCAGCCGAAGCGTTGATGAAAACCAATCCGGCAGAAGCATTGCAATACGTGAATGACCTTCGTAAAAAACGTGCAATCCCGGGTAAGGAGGCAGCTATGGAAGTCGCTGCAAAAGACCTGACTATCGACTTCATCCTGGACGAGCGCGGCCGCGAACTGGCTGGTGAATTGCTCCGCTGGTACGACCTGAAACGCACAGGAAAATTGGTCAGCTACGTGCAGAAATACAACAACGACGCGAAAGCCAACATTAAGGAAACGCACATGCTCCGCCCGATTCCCCAGGTGCAGCTGGATGCGATTACCAACAAAGACGAATTCAGGCAGAATCCGGGGTATAATTGATATCCTGTTAATGCGCAAGACCACTGGTTTTGAGTGAAGCGATGTCCAACTGCATGTTTTATTGATGCGGTTGGACATTCGGCTTTCCCGTGGTTCGCTTTTTTTGGCAGGTGAGTTTAAATGAATATCCTATCCGGCTAAGCAGGATAACCGCAAAACAGCAGCACTATGGCAAATCAAATCATATTTTTTCACGGCGGCGGGTCCGTAGAGGATTATGAAGCCGACAAAAAACTGGTCGGGTCGCTGGAAGATCATCTGGGACCTTCCCATGTCGTCCATTATCCCTACTTACCCAATGACGGTTCTCCGGACTTCGGAAGACGCCAGCAAATTCACCAGGCCATAGCAGACAGCCGGGACGGGGTAATTTTGGTCGCCCATTCATTCGGCGCTTCCATGTTACTGGCATGCCTTTCCGAATTCGAGGTCGAACGAAGCATTGCGGGCGTTTTTCTGATAGCAACCCCTTTTTGGCAAGGAGACGAGGATTGGGTGAAACCGTTCAAATTGCGCCCGGATTTCGCGGAAAAGATCGACCGGAAGATACCTTTGTTTTTTTATCACTGCCGTGATGATGAGGAAGTTCCCTTTGAACAAATGTCAATTTACAAGACGAATCTTCCCCGGGCGACTTTCCGTGAGGTTTCAACCGGAGGGCATCAGTTTAATAATGCGCTGGGTATTGTTGCAGATGACATCAGTTCATTTGTTCCGTAAGCCAGTCGGAAATGGCCGCCAGTGCCTTCGGTGAAAATGTTTCCTGGATGTGAAGATATTCGTTCGGATGGCCGCTTTTACACTCCTGGAAAAGGTGGTTCAAATTACGCAGCTCCTTTATGGTAACATTCTTGTTGCCGCCATCTTTTAATGCTTTTGAAATCGCAGGCAGGTTTTGCCGGGCATCTACCTGCAAGTCCTTCGATCCGTTCAGCACGAGGACGGGGCAAGTGACTTTTTTAAAGAATGTAGCAGGCTCAACCTGATACGCGTACTGATACCAGGGCGTGCACATTGCATTGATCTGGTTTTTTATAAAATCTTCCCTCGATTGGCCGGGAGGCATCATTTGGCTGGGATAATCTTGCAAATTAGCCTTGGCATAGGCCGCCAGTTTTGTTCGGAGCATGGCCGTGTCGGGTGTGTTTCGGAGTATTTCAGCGGTTTCGCGGCTGGCCCGGGTAATTATTGCAATGCCCGCCTCGTCCACTCCGCCGGCGCGCGCGATCAATTCGGTCTGCAAAGCGATCACTTCAATACCTGTAACGCCCGGCCCGGCGAGTGAGATGATAAAGCCGATGTCCTTTGACCTGGACGCCGCTATTGCTGCAACCAGTCCGCCCTCGCTATGTCCGGCCAGACCGATTTTGTCCTTATTAATTTGTTTTCTCGTTTTCAGATAGGCTACTGCGCTTTCAGCATCCGTGGCGAAATCAGGAGATGTAGCCTTCATGAAATTGCCGGATGAGTTACCGACACCTCGGTCGTCGTAGCGCAAAACCGCAAAGCCGTGGCGTGTGAGGTAATCCGCTACTACCAGAAAAGGTTTGTGCCCGAAAACGTCTTCATTCCTGGATTGCGGGCCGCTGCCGGTAATCAATACTACGGCCGGGAAATTGCCTTCCTTATTTGGAAGTGTCAATGTGCCCGAGAGCATAATACCTGCACCGTCATTTCGGAAAGTTACTTCCTCGGTATAGTAAGGAAACGGTTGCTTAGGTTCCTGGGGCCGCGCTTCGGCTGATTTTTCCGGCAAAATAATGTAGATCACGCATGCGGCAATTAGCGCAAGAAATAGTGCAAGGACAATTTTTTTCTTCATGGCGTTTAACGGTGAATTCCCATCTACGGGTGGACGCAATGTTGTCGATACCCGATACAAATTAGCGTATACAGCCTTAAAGGTTACAACTGGTCAATAATTACTTAACCGGATTCTTGCTCCGTACGACGCGCCGGGTTCGCTGTTGCGCGATTTTAGCACAAATCCAGACATGCCTTGTCCGAAAACGGGCTGAACAACAATAAAACTGTTTTCGCGAAGTCTTATGGCTTCAAAAACAAACCCGAAAACACCTTTTTGGACACCTCTACCATTGTTTACGGCGCTTCGTTCAGCAAAGCCGTGTTCGGCTACCTGATGATGAAGCTTGTGGAGGAAAAAGTGATCGATTTGGATAAGCCATTGTACAAATACCTCAAAAAGCCCATTGGGGAATACAAATATTTCTCTGATTTGAAGGACGACGACCGGTGGAAGCTCATTACGGCCCGCATGTGTTTGAGCCATACTACCGGCCTACCGAATGTAAGATGGTTCGACCCCACATTGCAGGATCCGCCTTTTGACTCCGTGG
>CBIHPQ010000326.1:0-7936 GCA_966211825.1 uncultured Dyadobacter sp.
AAAGTGACCGGGATGAAAACCGCGAGTACGAACAAAACACGGACAATGGTAACGTCAATCTCGAAGTAATCGGCTAATCCTGAGGCTACACCGCCGATCATTTTGTTGCTGGTGTTACGGAACAATCTATTGTGGTTCATGGCTGTATCTGTTTAAATCGTTTTGATGGGTTAAAGGTACTATGCATTACCAAGTAGTGGCCTAGATTCTGTACAAACGGTCACTGGCTGGTAGCACGGGTTGTTTTTAGTGATATAAAAACATTAGATATGCATTAGGATTATGCCAGTTGTTGCGTAATACTATTGGCAATGAATTACCTTTGGGATTGTAAATGGGAGTTTTGCTGACAATCTGACACGCGATTATCGGCAGGCTCAATATTTTTCAAGGAAAAAATCGGTTAAAAACATACATCACATCATGTTTAAAATATTTTCCAAGCTATTTGGCACAAAATCAGAACGGGATTTAAAAGAATTGACCCCGTATGTTGATAAAGTCAATGCCGAATATGCCCTCCTGGACTCCCTTTCGAACGACGAACTCCGGGCGCATTCCGCAGACCTCAAAAAGCATATTGCAGATAACCTTAAGTCCATCGACGAGCAGATCGCCGCATTGAGACAGGAAGCTGCCGACGAGCCAAATGTGGATAACAAGGAGGCGATCTTCAAGAAAATCGACGCTCTTGAGCTGGATAGAAATAAAGAACTGGAAAAGGTGTTGCTGGATATTCTTCCGAAAGCATTCGCAATCGTAAAGGATACTGCGCGCCGTTTTACAGAAAATGATAAACTGGAAGTAACCGCCAACTTTTTTGACCGCGAAACCGCCACTAAAAAGTCGAATGTGACCATTAATGGCGATAAGGCGATTTGGAACACCACCTGGGATGTAATCGGCCAGCCTATCAAATGGAATATGATCCATTACGATGTGCAGCTGATCGGCGGGGTGGTACTGCACCAGGGCAAAATTTCCGAAATGGCAACGGGTGAAGGTAAAACCCTCGTGGCGACCCTTCCTTCTTTCCTGAATGCGTTGGCCGGACAGGGCGTTCACATTGTCACCGTGAACGACTACCTGGCAAAACGGGATGCCGAGTGGAATGCACCCCTTTTTGAATTCCACGGCATGAGCGTCGACTGTATCGACCGTCACCAGCCGAACACAATCGCGCGCCGCAACGCCTACAAGGCAGATCTTACTTACGGAACCAACAACGAGTTTGGTTTCGACTACCTGCGTGACAATATGTCACGGACGCCGGAAGAACTCGTTCAGCGCAAGCACCATTTCGCCATGGTGGATGAGGTTGACTCCGTTCTGATCGACGATGCGCGTACGCCACTGATCATCAGCGGGCCTGTACCACGTGGCGATGAACAGGAATATCTGGAACTGAAACCACGCGTTTCGAAAATCGTGGAAGCGCAGAAACGTCTGGCCATGGATTTCCTGAACGACGCCAAAAAGAAAATTACGGCCGGCGACAAAAAAGAGGGCGGACTGGCCCTGTTCCGTGCGCACCGTGGTATGCCGAAATACAAGCCGCTCATCAAATACCTTAGTGAAGGCGGCGTGAAGGCCATCATGCAGGAATCGGAATCGATTTACCTGGCTGAGAACCAGAAATTGATGCCGCAAGCCGATGCCCCATTGTACTTCACCATCGACGAGCGCCACAACAGCATCGAACTCACCGAAAAAGGGATCGACTTCCTCACCGGTGAATCGGAAGAATCCAATTTCTTCATCCTCCCCGACATTGCGGTGGATCTCGACGCGATCGAAAAAGATGCTTCACTCAATGAGCATGACCGCGTGATCGCAAAAGAAGCATTGATCCGCGATTATTCTGTAAAAACAGCCCGTATCCACACGGTCAACCAGCTTTTGAAAGCATTTACACTCTTCGAAAAAGATGTGGAATATGTGATCATGGACGGAAAGGTGAAAATTGTCGACGAGCAAACCGGCCGTATTATGGACGGTCGCCGTTATTCCGACGGCCTTCACCAGGCGATTGAAGCCAAGGAAAATGTGCGCGTGGAAGATGCAACACAGACTTACGCCACAGTTACCCTGCAAAATTACTTCCGGATGTACCACAAGCTCGCTGGTATGACCGGTACAGCGGAAACAGAAGCGGGTGAGTTCTGGGAAATCTACAAACTCGACGTCGTTACGATCCCTACCAACCGGAATATCGTTCGTAAAGACCAGGAAGATAAAGTTTACCGCTCCGTTCGTGAGAAATACAATGCCGTTACCGACGAGATCGTAGAGCTGGTAGAAGCCGGCCGACCGGTACTTGTGGGTACTACTTCCGTTGAAAACTCCGAGATCATCAGCCGGATGCTTACGCTCCGCAAGATCCAACACCAGGTTTTGAACGCGAAACAACACCAGCGCGAAGCAGAAGTGGTGGCAGAAGCCGGTAAGCCGGGAACTGTAACCATTGCTACCAACATGGCAGGTCGTGGTACCGACATTAAGCTGACGCCAGAGTCGAAATCGGCGGGCGGTTTGGCGATTATCGGTACGGAACGTCACGAGAGCCGTCGCGTCGATCGCCAGTTGCGTGGTCGTTCGGGACGCCAGGGTGACCCGGGTTCATCTCAATTCTTTGTTTCGCTGGAAGATAACCTGATGCGCCTATTCGGTTCCGACCGGATGGCCAAGGTAATGGACCGCATGGGCCTCGAAGAGGGCGAAGTGATCCAGAGCGGCATGATCACAAAGTCGATCGAAAGAGCGCAGAAAAAAGTAGAAGAGAACAACTTCGGCATGCGGAAACGCTTGCTGGAATATGACGATGTGATGAACAATCAGCGTGACGCGATCTACACGCGCCGCCGCAATGCATTGTTCGGGGATCGTCTGGCGGTGGATATTGCCAACACGTTATTTGATGTTTGTGATGAAATCGCGACAACTGCCGGAAGCTACGCAGAGCTTGAACTGGCCGCTATCACTACGCTTGGAATGGAAGTTCCTTACAGCGAAAATGAATATGCAGCGCTAAAACCTGCCGAGCGTTCGCAGAAGCTTTATGACGCAGCCGAGAAACAATATCAGGATAAGAACGATTCGATTTCGGGCAAAGCATTGCCGGTACTTCGCTCGATTCATGCCGAACGCGGCGCGGTGATTTCCGAGATCATGATCCCGTTCACCGACGGTATCCGTCAGGCAGGAGTTGTTGTCGGCCTTCAAAAAGCCATCGAAAGCGAAGGCAAGGAGATTACCCGCGAAATGGAGAAAGCGATTGTACTTTCACTCATCGACCAGGAATGGAAAGAGCACTTGCGCGAAATGGACGATTTGAAACAATCGGTTCAGAATGCGGTATTTGAACAGAAAGACCCATTGCTGATCTATAAATTTGAATCGGTTGAGCTCTTCAAACGCTTCCTGAGCAAGGTGAACTTTGATATGATCTCCTTCCTGATGAAGGCAGACATTCCGCAGGAAGAAGCAGCGCCACCGACCGCCGTTCCGCAACAGGTTCGTCGTCCGGAACCGGCTCCCGAGCTCCACACCAATCGTGAAGAAGAGTTCGATGTCGAAGGTGATAACTTCCACTCACAGGAATCGACCACGAAGGCACAACCGGTACGCACGATCAAAATTGCAGACCGTAACCAGAGAGTTTCAGTGCAATACCGCGACGGCCGCATTGTCCGCGATGTAAAGTTCAAGAAAGTGGAGCACGAGGTTAAAAACGGCGACTGCGTGGTTATCGACGCACATGACGACTAAGCCGTTGTTGGTCAGAAGTTGTCATTAATAGTCAGTTATAGTCAGGGTTCGTTACTAATAGTCATATGTTGAATATGGGAGAAGAATATCTCTTCAAACTACAATGACCACCCGGACAACATCTGACCATAACTGACCACCACACTTGACAAGCACCGACCATAACTGACCTTCCAAAATCGTCACTGAAAAGGCCCCGGCGTTACTGCCGGGGCCTTTTCGTTGCCGGAAAATCAGGATTTATGCGATATTTGCATTTCGGAGACCATCATTAACAAAAAATAAGCCTGCATGAGACTGCATAGAGAAGGATATACGATCATGGCTGTAACGGCCATTGTACTGATCATTATCAATTTAGGGATTAATTATCTCCTTCCCGATGGCTACTGGATTCCCAGGCTGACCCTGATCGCCAGCGTAATTATCTTCTTCCTTGTGGTGCAGTTTTTCAGGGTCCCCTCCCGCGTCGTGCACAAAAGCGACCGCGAGATCGTGGCGCCTTGCGACGGCAAAGTGGTGGTGATCGAAGAAGTTGTGGAAACAGAGTACTTCAAAGGCCCGCGTCGCCAGATCAGTATCTTCATGTCGCCATTGAATGTGCATATTAACTGGAACCCGATCAGCGGTGTTATTCAGTATTTTAAATATCACCCGGGCTTATACCTCGTTGCATGGCATCCGAAATCAAGTACTGAAAATGAGCGTACGACAGTTGTGATCCGAACCATTGAAGGCGTTGACGTCCTGTTCCGTCAGATCGCCGGCGCGGCTGCGCGTCGTATACGCTGGTATGTGAAGGAAGGCGATAAAGTGGAACAAAGCACCGAAATGGGCTTTATAAAATTCGGGTCCAGAGTCGATATATTCGTGCCCCTGGACGCCGAAATCAAGGTTAATCTTCAAGAAAAGACGGTGGGTAGCGTCACAGTACTGGCTACATTAAAATAACCGCCAGCTCAGAATCTGCTGAAAAAACTGTGGTACCGCGCCGGGATACACCACAGCCATAAAAACCATCCCGAAAATAGCCCCGTACATGTGCGCGCTGTGATTGACATAGCTCGTACCCCGCCGCGCCTCATAAAACGAATATCCGAGGAACAGCAAGCCGAATATGAAGCCCGGCATACAGATGAAAAAGTACAGGCAGATCTGCATCAGCGGCGCATAAAGGATCGCCGCAAAAAGCACCGCGGAAACGCCTCCCGACGCTCCCAGTGAATTATACTTGGAGTTTTTCCTGTGTTTTAAAAACGTCGGAATATCCGAAACGATGATGCCTATCAGGTACAGGGCGAGGTAGTAGAATGTCCCGCTCGGGCCAAACAACATGGAGAAAAGGCGCTCTATACTTTCGCCTACAAACCACAAGCTCAGCATGTTGAAAATAAGGTGGCCGAAATCCGCATGCACAAAGCCCGACGTGATAAACCGGTAATATTCATTGCGTTGCGTTACGCGGTAGGGATTCAGGATAAGCTTGTCCATCAAACTGTAATTGTTGAAGGCGTAATAGCTGATGCCCGAAGTTATGATCACTAAAATGAGGGTAATCGACATAAAATGGGTTATTGGTTAAATAAAACTACTTTTCCCGCGCCACGAGCTGTTCCACAAACTGCAACAGCACTTCTTTCTGAACACTATCCGTGCGCAGTTGCTGTAAACTAGCTATTCCGCGCGAAAAATATTCATTTATTTTATGTTCGGTAAACACCCGGATATCCAGCGCGTCGTAAATGCCCGTCACAGCAGCCACTTTCTCCGCATTGTTAAACGTTTCGAGACTTATCCACCGGTCGAGCTGGCTTTTCAAATCCCCTTCGGCTTTCGATAATGCTTCGATCAGCAGGAATGTCTTTTTGTTGGCAATAATGTCGCCGCCTACCTGTTTTCCGAACTTCGCAGGATCACCGTATACATCGAGGAGGTCGTCTTTTAGCTGGAAACCGATGCCCATGTTTTCCCCTGCCGAGTAAAGCAGTTTTGTGGTCTCCTCGTCCGCGCCGGCGATCATACCACCGAGTTCAAGGGCAAAACCGAGTAGAACAGAAGTTTTCAAACGGATCATGCCGATGTATTCTTCTTCCGTCACATTCCAGCGGGTTTCGAAATTCATATCCAGCTGCTGCCCTTCACAAACCTCGGCGGCCGTCTGATTAAACCTGTTTAAAACTGCACGCAATTTATCCTGCGGCACGTCCAGCAGCAGGTCGTAAGCGCGTATCAGCATCACATCTCCCGACAAAATAGCCGTATTGGCATTCCATTTCTCATGCACGGTAGGCTTGCCCCTTCGCAGCGGCGCACGGTCCATAATGTCGTCGTGCATCAGCGTGAAGTTGTGAAATACCTCCACGGCCATGGCCGGCTTTACAGCCTTTGTGATATCGGTGTCAAAAATAGAGGCGGCAAGCAGTGTCAGCAACGGCCGGAAACGCTTCCCGCCTAGCGACATAATGTAGGTAATCGGCTCATAAAGCTCTACCGGGGCCTCGCCATAAGAATGCCTGTCAAATTCGGTTTGAAGTTTTTCAAGTAATGATGTGGGTTCGATCATTTGAAGCGTAATGTTGGCAAGCCTGTTGCCCGCCGACGTGTTATGTGAACCGCAAAGATAAAACCTAAAAATTGGCATTTACATTTACAAAAGCAGTATTTGAAAAGCCTTTATCAATAACTTTACCCCGATCAACAAAATCCGCATTCAATGCCTTTTTACCAATATTTTAACGGCGAAATCCTTCCGCTCGACCAGCCAGTGTACCAAACCAACGACCTTGGATTGCTGCGGGGTTATGGGTTATTCGACTTTTTCAGGACTTATAATGGTATTCCGTTCCGGTGGGACAATTACTGGCAGCGCTTCGAAAATTCGGCGAGGCTGTTGAAACTGCCGCTTCCCGTCACGCAAAGCGAGACGGAAAAGATCCTGGCAGATTTACATTCCCTATCCGGGGAGGCGGAAGTGGCGTTCCGGTTTGTACTCACGGGCGGTTATGCGCCCGACGGCGTACACGTGGTCAAGCCGAATTTGCTGATCCGCACGGAAGCATTACCACAGGATAATCCGGCTGGCCGATTGAAAGGTATTAAAGTGCTACCCTACGAATATGTTCGCGATCTGCCGGAGATCAAGACTACCAATTATGTGCATATGGTGCTCATGGCCGACGAGCTGAAACGCCAGCAGGCAGCCGACCTCCTTTTTCATAAAGACGGCGAAGTGAGTGAGCTCACGCGGAGCAACCTGTTCGCATTCCGGGGCGACAAACTCATTACTTCCGACCGGAATATCCTAAACGGTATCACGCGACGGGTAGTGATCGAACTCGCGAAAGCGGATTTCGACGTAGAAATACGGCCGGTATCCTACAAGGAAGTCATCACGGCCGACGAAGTTTTCACGACCAGCACTACCAAATGGGTAATGCCCGTCGTGCAAATCGGCGACCAGCCTGTGGCGAACGGATTGGCTGGTAACCGAACATTGCATTTACAGCGCCAGTTTGAAGAACTTGTGGCCCGCTGGGGCAAATAACAAAAAAGTGGCGATCCCGACGGGAAAGCCACTTTTCAACTACACATGGTAATAAGCACTTATTTAGTTAGGCGCATTCGGTGATTGCTTGTTGACGATCGGCCATACTCCTGGCTTTGGTACGCTGACACCCTTCGTAGCGCCCCTGCCGGTTCCATCCTGACCGAAATAATATAGCGGCCAGCCTTTGTAGGTCAGCTGTTTTTTGCCAAATACATCGATCGTGCTGAACAATGTTTTATCCACTCCCGTAGGTAACGAGTTCAGGTCCGCAGTGTAAATAGGCCAAGCCGCATCGTTCGAAAAGTCGGGTTTGGTGAAATTGTTCTTGTTGTTTTTATCGTTGGCAAATGCGTACAATGTCCGTCCCTTGCTGTCGGTAAAGAACTGGGTGTCGCCGGTTCCTTCTGTATAGTCTGATTTATACGATTTTCCGTCATTACCCACGAGCTGGCCGCTGGCGATCATAATGGTGTAGTCGGTTTTAGCCGCAAACCAAACTGTGCCTACGTTCTCTCCATTGGCATCTCCCGGGGCTGCGTCATCCTTATAATAGTAAAGCGGCCAACCTTTGTAAGTCGTTTGCGGGTTACCACCCGTTGTAATCGTACCGAAGTCGGCCTT
>CBIHPQ010000327.1:0-7919 GCA_966211825.1 uncultured Dyadobacter sp.
TGCACCTGGAAGAACAGAAACGGCTGCAATACCTGCACCAATTGGAACTGGAAAAAAGTGAAAAGGAGATCATTAAGCTAAAAAATGAGAAGCTGGAAGCGGAAATACTGCACAAAAATACCGATCTGGCGACCTCAGCCATGCATTTGGTGCAAAAGGCCGAGCTACTTTCCAAGCTGAAAACGGATCTGGTCAAAATCACTAAAAGCGCTGAGGACGACAAGATCAACGACGACCTGAAAAAGATGATCAAAGTCGTGGCCGATGAGAACAAGGTCGATAAGGACTGGGGCCAGTTCTCGAAGCATTTTGATAGCGTGCACAGCAATTTTCTCATCGCATTAAAAGAAAAGTACCCCAACCTCACGGCCAATGAGTTGAAAATGGCCGCCTATTTGCGCATGAACCTTTCCAGCAAGGAAATCGCGCAGCTCATGAACATTTCGCTGAGAGGGGTGGAGGTGAGCCGGTACCGGCTCCGCAAAAAATTGCAGCTGCCCACGGAGGTGAATATGTTCAACTTCTTCCTGGGATTCCATTTTGACGAATCAAAAGAAAAGGCTTAGAGCAATGCTCCAAGCCTTTCTGCCATGGTGACGAAACCTGCTACCTGGTTCCGCCCCATTCTTTACTCTGCTCGATTTTCGTGTTTTCCATTTCCAGCAAAGGGATCGGAAAAATTTCGTGCTTACCCGCCACGAAGCCTTTTGATGCCAGCACCGTTGCGGCATCTCCCCAGCGCACGAGGTCCATCCATCGATGGCCTTCGCCGGCGAGTTCGAGGCGGCGCTCTTTTTTGATGTTTTCAAATGTCGCTGCTACCGGTTTCAGGCCTACCCGTGCGCGTACCGCATTCAGGAGCGCGGCTGCGCGGGTAAGGTCGCCTGCGCCCCGTACGAGGGCTTCGGCTTCCAGCAAATAGGTGTCGGCCAGGCGGGTATCGTACATGTTCTGCGGAAAGTTCAGCTCGGGTGCGCCGGCGCCCGTCCAGCGGTCGGACTGGCGACCTGCGAATTTTTCGAGGAAATAGCCGGTGTTCATATAACCTTTCTCGTAGCTCACGGCCCCTGCTTTTTCAAGGCTGTCGAGGTTTGCCACGGTCGCTTTGAAACGCGGATCGAAATGGATCGCATCGAAGAGTGACGGCGTGACCGGCAGGAAGCTCCATCCCGAAACATAGTCCGGGGCGGCATCCGACTTGCGGTTGTAGCCGCGCGGGCCCGTAATGATGTTCATCACATTACCCTCCGTACACGACACGCAGCTCCATCCGCCTGCGGAAGTATTGGTGTAGGAAAGTTCAAAGACCGATTCGCTGTTAAACTTGTTGGCCGTCTTGAAGAGGTCGCCGAACTTGTCGAGCAGCTTATAGCCATACGCATTGCTGCCGCCCGGGGTACCATTCACTTTGGCCAGCTCCTGGGCCGCCTGGGCGAATTTATTTTGATATAAATACACTTTACCCAAAATCGCATGCGCAGCACCCTGGCCCACGCGCCCGCCTTCCGTAGCAACATTGATCGTCACCGGCAGATCAGCGACCGATTCCGACAGATCTTTCTCGATTTGCGCGTAAACTTCCGCCGGGGCCGCTTGCAGCACATCGTACATTTCCTGGGTGGAAACGGTGCGGGTAAACAGCGGCACGTTTTTGAACAACCTCACCAGCTCGAAATAGAAGTAGCCGCGCAGGAATTTGGCTTCGGCAGTGTAGCGTTTTTTCAGCGTTTCATCCATCGGCACCGCAGGGAGTTTTTCGAGAATGGAATTCGTACGGAAAACGCCCGAGAAGCCTTTTCTCCATAATTCTCCCTGGGGGCCGGTGGTCGGGTTTAGGGTATAGTTGGAAATGACCTGAAAATCCATGATGTCGCTCGGACCACCGCCGCCTGCAAAATGGTCGTCGGAAGCCGCATTCATGGTTGCTATGGTGGAAACATAGCCGTTACCCTGCCAGCCTACCACATCGTAGGCTGCCACGAGGCCGTTGAATGCCTCTTCCTGGTTGCGGTAGTAGTTTGCTTCGAGGTTCAGCCCTTTGGGTTTTACGTCGAGAAAGCTGTCGGAGCAGGACATGAGCTGCAAACCGGCTGTAAATGCCAGTGCAGTCACGAATTTGTTATATTTCAATTTCATCTTATTCGTAATAATCAATTAAAAACCAATGTTCAAACCAACCATGAAGGAGCGCGCCTGCGGGTAAATGCCCTTGTCGATGCTAAGTACACTTCCGCCGATCTCGGGATCATAGCCGGTGTATTTGGTGAGGGTGAACAAGTTCTGGCTCATTACATACACTCGTGCCTTTTTCATCGCCACTTTGCTGATCAGCGCAGTCGGCAGCGAATAGCCGATTTGCAGCGTTTTCAGACGGAAGAAATCTCCTTTTTCGAGATAGAAGCTTGACGGGTTCTGGAAGTTCTTGTTCGGATCGCCGTTCACGATGCGGGGGAAGGTGGTAGAGGTGCCCGGCCCGGTCCAGCGGTCGAGCGCGTCGGTTTGCCAGTTGGCGTTGGCGATATCGAGGCGGCGGAGGCCCTGGAAGATCTGGTTGCCCGCCACGCCTTGTCCGAATACGACAACATCGAAACCTTTGTAGGCCGCGTTCAAAGTCAAGCCGTAGTTCCATTTCGGGGTAGGGTTACCGATGAACGTACGGTCGGTTTCAGTGATCGTGCCGTCCCCATTCAAGTCTTGCCATTTGAAATCACCCGGTTTGGCATTCGGCTGGATTTTCTTGCCCTCGGCAGAGACGTGCGAGTCCACTTCTTCCTGCGTCTGGAAAATACCCTGGTTTACATAACCAAAAAACGAGCTGATCGGCTGGCCTACCTGCGTACGCGTGATCGGAGGTGCTCCCTGGAAGCTCTGGCCGCCCGAGAGGTATTCGACACCGTTGCCGAGGTTTGTCACCTCGTTTTTGATGTAAGAAACATTTCCATTCACCGAGAAATCAACTTCTCCGAGACGTTTGCGGAAGCCCAGTTCCAACTCCACGCCGGTGTTTTCCATGTCGGCGATATTGGCCGCCGGGTTGGAAATAGCGCCTACGTAGCCCGGAATGCGCGGGTTTTGCAGAATATCCTTGGTGGCTTTCTTGAACCATTCGAATGTCACGCTCACATTATTGAAGATCGTCGCGTCGAAACCGATGTTGGTCTGGCTGGTCTGTTCCCATTTCAGGTCCGGGTTGGCAGGGGCATTGGGGCTGTACCCGATAATGTAGCTGCCTGATGTACCGATGGTGTAGTTACGGCCGCTGCCGATGGTCGACAGATAGGCAAAGTCGCCGATGCCGTCGTTACCCACGACGCCGTAGCCTCCTCTGAATTTCAGGAAGTTAACTGCATTATTGGTCGGGAAAAATGCTTCACGCGAAAGTACCCAGCCTAATGAGAATGAAGGGAAAATACCATACTTGTGGTTGGAGCCGAAGCGGGACGACCCATCGCGGCGCACCAGTGCCTGCAAGAGGTATTTCTCATCATAATCATAGTTCAGACGGGCAAAAAGCGAGCTTACCGTGTGATTGGCGCCTTCTGACCCGTCGGAGTTGCGCTGGTCGGCCGGAACTTTGAAGTTCAGCGAGGCGTCGTCGAAGTTGTCGGCAGGGACGTTGAAGAACGTCACGCTGGTCATCCGGGTATTGTTGTCGAGGTAAGCGCCCTGCCCCAGAAGCACATTTACATTGTGCAGGCCGAATGGGTGGGTGTAGGAAATGGTGTTTTCCAGGTTATAGTCGAAACGGCGGTTGTTGGTACGATTGAAATTCGTCTGGGAAGTGACGGAAGCCGCATTGAGCCACGAAATAGGGGTAAAGCCCTCATTGCCCCAGAACGCCAGCTTGCTGCCGATGGTCGATTTCAGTTGTAGGCCTTTGATCGGTTCGGCCATCAGGTACGCATTGCCCACGATGTTGTCCGACCAGCTGTAATTGCCTAAACGTGTCTGAATATACGCAAGCGGGTTGCTCATTTCCTGGCCCACTGCCTGCGAAATGCCGTAAGGATTGCCGTTCGCGTCGCGGCGGATGCCTTTGTTCGTGTAGGGCGCTGCATTGGCCACCGCAGGATCGGTGATAACCGCCGGAGTAATGGGGTCGAGGTTAATGGCTGAGCTCAATGGTCCGCCGAACTCGCTGTTGGTGTTGCCCAGGCCCACCGACTTGTCGTGCGCATAGCCGAGGTTTTGGCCGAATGTGAGCCATTTGGCCAGCCTATGTTCCGAGTTCAGACGAATGCTCGTCCGCTTGTATTTCGAAATATCGGTGGCTACGATCCCTTCCTGATCCAGGTAACCCAATGAAAGATAGAAAGTTTACTTATCAGAGCCGCCGCTGACGCTCAGCTCGTGGTACTGGCGTTTGGCACTGTTGTTGAAAATCAGCGACTGCCAGTCGGTGCCCTTGCCGAATGACGCCGGATTCGGATATGGGGCAGGTTGGCCTGCATTGACGGCCGCTTCGTTGCGGATCGTCGCATATTGGGTGGCGTCCAGCAAATCGAGTTTTCGCGCCGGCGCCTGCACACCGATGTAGCCGTTGTAGTTGACACGTATGCCGCCTGCTTTCCCTTTTTTAGTTGTAACCAAAATAACCCCCGCAGCAGCACGCGCTCCGTAAATAGCCTGGGAAGCAGCATCTTTTAATACTTCAATGGACTCAATATCAGACTGGTTGAGGAAGCCGATCCCGCCGTTGTCTACTACTACACCATCTACTACATACAATGGATCGTTGTTGTTCAGCGTCGTCACGCCGCGTACACGCACGGTCGCTGCCGAGCCGGGCTGGCCGGAGTTGGAAGCGATTGTAAGGCCGGACGTCCGGCCTTGCAACGCTTCTTCCAAACGGTTAATCGGCATTGACTGTAAATCGGAGGCTTTCACGCTCGAAATGGCGCCGGTCACGACGCTTTTTTTCTGTGCCCCGTAACCCACCACCACTACTTCGGTGAGGTTATCGACAGATTCTTCCAATTCAAAATTGATCTCGGATTGGTTTCCTACCGGGACTTTCTGGGTGATCATCCCAATGAAACTAGCTACAAGGACGGAGTTGGGCTGCACCTCAATGGAGTAATTACCGCTGGCATCGGTGATCGTCGCATAGTTGGTGCCTTCTACTACCACCGTAGCGCCTACCAGCTCCTCACCCTTCGTTTTGACCGATACCTTTCCCTTCACGACCCGGTTTTGGGCTAAGGCGGTCTGTACCAGGCCATATAGCATCAGCACACTACATAATAGTACAAATTTTTTGCTCATAAATGTTAGTATTAAAATTAGTAGATCCGGCAAATGAACTTTGCCCAATTAATTATTGAAAAAGTAATACTTGTGTATCGTCGACAAAGGTATGGGCGCAAAGAGGCAGCCGGGTAGTAATGCATTACTACATTACTACCTCATATTGCACAAGTGAAATGTTTTCACGGAAAAATCACCCCTACATTACTACTACAATGCGGGGTGAGGTGGTTATTTATTAACAGAAAGTAGGAGGATTTTGACTTTTAACCTGCCGTCACATCCATTTTCCCGATCACCTCTTCCAGGTCGATTCCTTCGCCTAAAACGGGTTTAAAAAGATCGCCTTCCTGCTGGATCCGCTCGATCGCGTTGTAAATCGTGAAGTCTTTGAGTTGAAGTCCTTTTTTCACTTCGTCCCAATGCAAGGGCATCGAAACGGTCGCGCCGGGTTTGGGACGCACGGAGTAGGGCGCGGCGAGGGTCGCTTTCGGACGGTTTTGAAGGTAATCGATGTACAGTTTACCCTTGCGGTTTTTGGTCATGCGCTCCACGCTGGTGAAATCCGGCAATTGGTGCTGCACCTGCCCGGCGACCCATTCGGCGAAGAGCTGGCATTGGTCGTAGCTGTATTTTGCCCCTAGCGGAATGTAGATGTGCAAGCCCGTGGAGCCGGAGGTTTTGCAATAGGACGGAACGGACAGGGAATCGAGCAGTGCTTTAATGGCCTGGGCCGTTTCGATCACCTGTTCGAAGGTGTTGGTCGTGTCCGGATCGAGGTCTAGCAGGCACCAGTCGGGATTGTCGGGTGTTTCGATGCGGCTATTCCCAGGGTTTACATCGATGGCGCCGAGGTTGGCCATGTAGAGCAATGTAGCCTCGTCGTTGCAGAGCATGAAGTTCTTGTTTTCGCCTTCCGAAACGTAGGGCGTCGTCTCGATCCAGTCCGGTACTTTGCCGGTGACGTCCTTCTGGTAAAAGCTCTTGCCTTTAATGCCGTTCGGGAACCTGTTGAGCGAGAGCGGCCGGTTTTCCAGGTAAGGCAAAATGAATGGGGCGACCTGATAGTAATAATTGATCAGCTCGCGTTTCTGGATCTTGTCGTCGGGCCAGTAAAGTTTGCCCAGATTCGAAAACTTCACTTCATGTCCGCCGATTTTCCGCACCTGCGTTTCTTCTTTCGGGTTCAAAAGTGTTTTCCTTTTGGATTTGGCCGGCTTTTTGATGATTTCTTTCCCTTTATTTTCAGGCTCTTCGACTACTTCCTCCGCCGGTTTTTCCACTTCGCGCACCACTTCTTTGGCGGACTTGTCTTCCCGCATTCCCTCAAACGACGGGTGCCTGAAAACGCCGTCAGCCGTGATTTCCGTAAAGCTGATCTCGCAAACCAGCTCGGGTTTCAGCCAGGTTGCATTCGCGTGCGGTGGGTTCGGGCGGAAGCGCGACGGTTTGTTGTAATCGGGTGTTTCCTTGAAAGGGCTGCTTTTGGTAATTAATGGCTTAAAAAGCGCCAGCATTTCCTTTTGCTGCTTTTCCTTGAAACCCGTGCCTACCTTGCCGACATAGTGTAGCTCGCCCTGGTCGTAAGCAGCGAGCAGCAGGGCACTGAAAAGTTTCGAAGAACCTTCATTGAGCGTATAGCCGGCGATTATGACTTCCTGGCGTTTGTTGATCTTGATTTTCAGCCAGTCGCGCGTGCGAATGCCCGGGTAGTATTCGCTATCGGATTTTTTGGCGATAATGCCTTCCAGACCCATTTTCTGGGCGGCTTCAAAAAACGCATTGCCGTCGGCAGCCACGCTGTAACCGAGTTGTACGGGGCTGTTTTCGTCCACAATGCTTTGCAGAATGGCTTTCCGTTCCGTAAGTGGCAAATGGATGAGGCTTTTGCCTTCGAGCCACAGAATATCGAATGCATAATACACCAGTTCGCCGTCAGCCTCGCTGCGCCAGTTTTGTAGTGCATTAAAATCGGAAAGTCCCTTGTCGTTGATCACGACAACTTCCCCGTCGATCACCGCATTGATCTTCCATTCGCCAAGCTGCTGATAGACAGGGTAGAACTTGTCGTTAAATGATTTTTTGTTCCGCGATTGCAGGGTGACCTCGCCTTTGTCGAGGTATGCAAGTGCGCGGTAACCATCCCATTTGACTTCATATTCCCAACCGGGATCGTCGAATGGGCCGTCCACCAGGGTTGCAAGCATGGGTTGCAGATCAGCCGGAAGCTTTTGCTTTTTTCCCTTTTTCAGGATCGCCGCTACGTCGACGTCCGGACTTTTTTTTTCCTCCGCAGCGTCCTCCGCCGGATCTTTGGCCTCTGTTTTCGGAGGTTTTTCAGCTTTTGTTTTGCCTGTCGATTTACTTTTCGCCGGGTTTTTCTCTTCGTGATTGCTTTCCCAAACCGCGTCGCCGTCTTTTTCTATTCCCTGCAAAGTACGGCGGGAAGCGGCTGAGCGGTCTTTTTCGGTAATATCGTCTTCCGAAGCAAACTTATCGCGGTGCTTGATGAGCAGCCACGAGTTTTCCGCCATCCCTTTGGTTTTTACCAGTGCATATTCTCCCTTCAACTTTTTGCCGTTCAGTTTCACTTTCAGGGAGCCGGAGTGCAGTTCTTTAAGCGCCAGTTTTTCCATGGCCTTTTTGCCTTTCACCCCTTTCAATTGGCCGTT
>CBIHPQ010000328.1:0-7825 GCA_966211825.1 uncultured Dyadobacter sp.
ACACTAAAATACACATAATCCATGTCATTACATCAACGCAATTCTCCAGAACACACACACTTAATACCACGTTATTCTAATGAAATCAAATAAAATGATAAAAACACACTAATACACTAAATAGCCCTTAAATAAAAAAACACCTCCCGGGAAGCCCTGGGAGGTGTATTCGCTTTACTCAACGTGTACAATGACATGTACGTCGATTGCACGCTAAAATATAATGCCGGTGCAAGCGATTGTCCTACAAATTCTTATCAAACGGATATTAACCTTCTTCTTCCACATTTTTCATTTTCATCAAAAGCGCATAAGCGTTGCGAACTACCACCTTCGACTCGGCACCGATCCCGGGCCCTCCGATCTGCTGAAAGCCGTCCCGGACAGTCCCTGGCTCGATTTCCACCATTTCAAAATTGCCCGAATCGCGTTCCACGAAAACAAATGACTTGTTCTCCCAACGTACTACTGCTTCTTCGGGTACCGCGAGCGCCTTTTTGTTTTGAATCGCAACTTCGCCGTTCATGAACATGCCGGGCACAAGCGTTGCGCTGTATTGGTCGAAATGGCAATGTACTTCTGCCATCCTGTCATCGGTAAGGCTCTTTCCGATCAGGATTATTTCTGCGGTAAACTTTCGCGACGGGTCTGCATTGGCATAGGCGGTCACGCGCTGGCCGATGGATAATGCATTCAAATCCTTTTCAAACACACTGAGGGCCAAGTGGATATCTTTCGGATCTACCAACTCGAAAAGCATATCGGTGGGCGCAGTGTATTTACCTACATTCACATTTACTTTGGACACAAAACCATCGATCGGAGAAAGGATGGGGACGGTTTTCGAGATATTGTCCGGATTCAATTTCTGAGGGGCTATCCCGATCACTTCCAGTTTCCGCGCCAGCGCATTCATTAAAATCCGTTGCGTTTCCATTTCGGCTTTGGCCTGCTGGAACACCTTGTCGCTGGCCGCCTTGCTCTGGTTAAGGTCTTTCTGACGAGCGTATTCGCTCTCGGCCAGCTCGAATTTCGCCCGTGCAGTGAGGTAATCCTGTTGCAGCTGGATAAACTGCATATCCTCCAATTCCGCCAGCACCTGCCCTTTCCTGACGCGCATTCCAGGCAGCATTTTGGTCGATTTGAGGTAACCGCCGAGCGGGAAACTGAGGCTGATCGTGCTCTGCGGCGGCACGTCGATCTTCCCCTGCAGGGTGATCGTCCCGGAAATGTTCTTCATCGCCGGCTTGCCGACCTCAATCCCCACGTTGCGGATTTGCTGGGGATCGAATGACACGAGGCGCATTACCACTGCGGCGCTGTCTGCCGGGCCGGCGGCTTGCTCTTCCTCTTTCGGTGCGCTGCACGAAAGACAGGTCCAAAGAGCGGCGGTTACTAAAATGTATGTTTTCATGATGATGTGCTTACTGGTTGTTCAAATGGAGAAACTGGATGACCGCCTCGTTATAGCTGCCTAATGCATTCACATATTCGCTTCTGATGGCGATGGACAGCCCGGCGAGAATGGCCCATTGCAGGTAGTCGATCTCGCCGCCCGTAAACTGGCTGTCGGCCACGTTGATGATCGTTTCGGCGTTCGGAAGGCCCTGCTGTTCGTAGTACCGGAGGTTTTCGGCGAATTTCCGGACCTGTTCCCACGCATTTCGCAAGTCCGAATGCAAACGATGTTCGGTGAGTTCGGCGTCGTTCCGGGCGCGGAGCCAGTCGAGGCGGGCCGAGGCTATCTGTGCGGTATGGGCTTTGAAAAAAATGGGGATATTGACGCCCAGGCCGTAATAGCCAAACCGGTCTTTCGCAGCCAGGTTCATTTCCTGGCCATTCACCAGCTGCGTTCCGCGAAGACTCTGGTTGTTGTAGGTGGCAGAAAATTCAGGCAGCATCCTCGACTTCTCGGTCCGGTAACGGAAGTACGCCGATTGCGTGAGCTGCCTCCCGGCCTCGATCTGGGGCAAATGCGTAGCCGCCGTATCGGGCAGGTCAGGCGATGCCATGCGCGGCGAGGCCCATTGGGGCGTGTATGCTAATGAATCCTGCAACCAGAAATTGAACCGTTCGAGCACAATGCCGAGATCGTGCCGTACCAGGTTGAGCTGGTTGGCGATCTGCTGTTTTTGCGAACTGGCGGCTGTTTTTTCAAGAACGTTGGAGGCGCCCCGTTCAAACCGGAGATTGGATTTGGTTTCAAAACCCGTAAAAATACTGTCGGCCCGGATGAGCAGCTTTTCGCGCTCTTTCAGCACGGCATACTCGTAGAAAAGTTGCCGTACACCCGTGCGTACCTCCTGTTCGGTGAGCCTCGTCTGTGCTTGTGCGGCAAGGTAATCGGCCTCGCGGGCCTTTCGCTGGTTGGTATACACCGACGGGAATGCGATGGTTTGCGAAATACCGATACGGGTGTCGTTGTTCGGGCTGTTGAACTTGCCATAATCCGCGCTGATACTGGTTTTGGCAATATCGAATGCGCTTTGCCTGCGTTTTTCGGCCGCCTGTCCGCCCAACCGGCTTCCTTTTGCCGTCCGGTTATGCACGAGCGCTTTTTGCACGGCTTCTTCAAGCCCTACCGTCCGGTTTTGTGCGAGCGCGGAGTTTGCCAGAAACAGCAAAACGCCCATTACAGTGGCCGCACTACGAGAGCCGATCTCCGGCTTATTTTTTGAATTAAACAACAAATACAAAGCCGGCAACACAAACAAGGTGAGCAAAGTAGCCGTTACCAGCCCTCCGATCACCACGGTCGCGAGCGGGCGCTGTACTTCCGCCCCGGCACCGTTGCTGATCGCCATCGGCAGGAAACCGAGCGACGCTACGGCGGCCGTCATCAGCACCGGGCGAAGGCGGTTGCGGGTGCCGGTCATCACAAGTTGTAGTGCGTCGGTGATCCTGCCTTCTTTTTTAATACGGTTGAATTCCGAAATCAGAACGATCCCGTTCAAGACGGCCACGCCGAATAATGCAATGAAGCCGACGCCGGCCGAAATACTGAACGGCATGCCGCGCATGGCCAGCGCAAATACGCCCCCAATCGCCGACAGCGGGATGGCCGTGTAAATGAGCGCGCCGTCCCTGACCGACGAAAATGTGAAATAGAGCATGACAAAAATCAGTAAAAGCGCCACCGGTACGGCAATACCCAAACGTGCCTTTGCCTGTTGAAGATTTTCAAATGCGCCGCCATAAGTAATGGTATAACCACTCTCAAACCTGATTTTCGCGTCCACCTTCTGCTGCAACTCCTCCACGATCGACTGCACATCGCGCCCACGGACATTAAAGCCGACGATAATGCGTCGCCGCGTATCCTCGCGCTGGATCTGGTTCGGCCCTTCGATCTCGCGGACGGCGGCCACCTGGCTCAGCGGAATTTGCAGGCCATTGGGGGTAGAAACTAACAGGTTCTGAACGTCGGCAATGCTCTTGCGGCCCTCCGCGCCTACGCGCACAACGAGGTCGAAGCGTTTTTCGCCTTCGTAAATCTGCCCGGCGGCGGCGCCAGCGAATGCGGCGTTGATCGTTTTGTTCAGGTCGTCGATATTCAGACCGTACTTGGCGATTTCCGCGCGGTTGAAGTCGATCACGATCTGCGGCATACCGGTCACTTCCTCCACATACCAGTCGGCGGTACCGTCTACTCGGCGGGCGATCTGGCCCAGCTGATCGGCGTAGCTGGCGAGTTTATTCAGGTCTTCGCCGAAGATTTTACAGACAACATCCTGTTTTGCGCCCGTCATGAGCTCGTTAAAGCGCATTTGCACCGGGTATTGAAAGCCGGTGGTAACGCCCGGGACCACTTCCTGCGCCGTAGCAGCCATTTTGGTGGCCAGTTCGGGAAAGCTTTTGGCATGGGTCCATTCCGATTTGTCTTTCAAAACAATGATCATATCCCCGCCTTCGATCGGCATCGGGTCGGTGGGGATTTCGGCGCTGCCGATGCGCGATACTACTTTTATCACTTCGGGATAATCCTTTTTCAGTCGTTCTGAAATGCGGTTGATCGCATCGATGGTCGTAGTAAGGTTGGTACCTACCAAAAGACGGGTCTCGGTAGCAAAATCCCCTTCTTCGAGCTGCGGGATGAACTCCCCTCCCATCCGGCTGAAAAGCACTACCGCCGCAGCAAACAACACAAATGCGCCGACCACCATCGCGCGTTTGAAGTGCAATGCACGTGCGAGCAGCCGCTCGTACACGCGCTCGATCCTTTCCATCGCCCTGTCGGACCAGTTGCCTTCATGGGCGACCTTCTTGCTGATCAGCAACGAGCTGATCATCGGCACATAGGTAAGCGACAAGATGAATGCGCCCAGGATCGCGAATGCGACCGTCTGCGCCATAGGCTTGAACATTTTGCCCTCAATGCCCGAAAGGGAAAGAATCGGCAGGTACACAATGAGAATGATGATCTGCCCGAAAACGGCGGCGTTCATCATCCGGCTGGCGGAGCCCGATACCTCATCGTTCATTTGCTGCTGGGTGAGGCGACTGATCCCCGCATATTTTTTGGAGGTATGCAAATGGTGCAGAATGGCCTCGACGATGATCACCGCGCCGTCGACTATCAGTCCGAAATCCAGCGCGCCGAGGCTCATCAGGTTGCCGCTTACGCCAAAAAGGTTCATCATCGCCACCGCAAAAAGCATCGATAGCGGGATCACGGATGCCACGATAAACCCGGCCCTCAAATTTCCCAAAAACAATACGAGCACGATCACGACAATCGCCGCACCCTCGAGCAGGTTATGCTCTACGGTGCCGATGGCATTGTTTACCATTTTGGTACGGTCGAGACATGGCTCTATTTCGATGCCGTCCGGCAATGTCTTTCTGATATCGGCGATCTTCGCTTTTACATTACCGATCACTTCGGAAGAATTTCCGCCTTTCAGCATCATTACAATTCCGCCGGCCACTTCGCCGTAACCGGCCATCGTGAGTGCGCCATAGCGTATCGCAGGCGCGAAGCGTACCTGTGCGACGTGGCTCACGAGAACAGGCACGCCCGCACGGTTCGCCACCACGATATGGTTGATGTCGTCTATCGAGCCTGCCAGTCCGAGGCTGCGGATATAGAGCACGGTCGGGCCTTTTTCAATGTAAGCGCCGCCGGTGTTCTGGTTGTTGCGGCTCAGGGCGGTAAGGACGTCGGTAATGGTCAACCCCATTGCTTTCAAGCCCGACGGGTCCACGGCCACTTCATATTGTTTCAGTTCCCCGCCGAATGTCGATACATCGGCAACGCCGGGCGTCCCGAGCAGTTGCCTGCGGATGAGCCAGTCCTGCGCCGTCCGGAGATCGGCGAGCGAGAATTTGTGCTCGAAACCCTTTTTGGGCTTTACAACATACTGATAAATTTCCCCCAGGCCGGTCGTCACGGGTGCGAGCTCGGGTTTACCGGCGGTTTCGGGCATTTCCACCTGCGAGAGCCGTTCGGTCACCTGCTGGCGCGCCCAGTAAATATCGGAGGCGTCGTCGAAAACGATCGATACCAGTGAAAGTCCGAAGCGCGACATGCTCCGGCTTTCTTTGAGGCCCGGAATGTTGGCCGTGGCCTGCTCGATCGGGAAAGTAATGAGGCGCTCCACGTCTTCGGTACCGAGCGACGGGGCGGTGGTGATGATCTGTACCTGGTTATTGGTGATGTCGGGAACGGCATCGATGGGCAACCGGGTAAGTTCATAGATGCCGAAGATCACCCACAGCAACATAAATATCCCGATCACCAGCTTGTTCTTTACCGAGAACCTGATGATTCTGTTCAGCATATTGGTCGAAAAATAAATACACGGATACGCGCATGACCGCATCGCGGCATGCCCGGAAATTAGGGACGTTATCCCCCTGAACCTGGTGTATTTATGCCCGCGGCGGACGGAAGAGAGAGCCCAGAACGGTGCTGTAAGCTACCTGGGGCACGGCGGGGCCATATTCGGCCTTAATGGGAAGGTAAGTTCTTTTAAATGTAAAAACAGGCGTATTGGGGACGAAAATGAAGCTGGACGTGTGTGCTTCCACCTTTTTAAATGGCAGTTGCATGTCCTTGTCGTCGTCGTTATCGTTAAGGTCTTTCCCCAGATAATGCATGGAAAGGAAGTCGGCAAAGGTAATTTCCTGGTTGAGCGACTGGTGTTCCGCGAAGTGTTTGAGCAGCAAAGGCACCTTGTACACCTGGCAGAGCGACGTGGTGTCCAGGACAACTATAAATAAAATGATATTTTGCAGTAGCCTTCTCACGATGGTAAAAGTAGCTCACAGCATCGTTAAAATCAACCGTAGCCAATTATAAATGCGATTTTGAACGGCCATATGGCCTAAAATGCAGCGTGCCGACCCATGGCCGGCACGCATAGCAATTAAAAAGTACAAATTTCTTCCAGCTTATTTACATTGGCCTAGTTACTACTTCCTGATCCCTGCAGCGAACTGAGTTTGGATTCGTCGTCAGCGATCTTCTTTTTGAGCGATTCGATGTTCTTGTTCAGCTTGTCGAGGCTCTGCGACGCCCGGCGTGCCTTTTTGGCATCCCGGTGTGCCGATCCCGCACTTTTGCTTGCACGGCGCGCATGTTTTTTGTCCTGCGGGTCATCTCCAAGCTTTTCGGCCGCCTTTTTATTTTCCTCGGCGGATTTCTGTGCCTGCTCGGCGGTGCGCGCTACTTCGGTTGTCTTTTCCTGCACCTGATTTTCCAGTTTGGCCAGTTCAAGCTTTCGTTCGTTCAGCCTTTTGCTGACTTCGATCACCTGTTTCTGGTCTTTCAGCATGTTGATAGAGTCTTTGGACACCACCTGGGCCGAGACTGATAATGAAATCAGCCAAAGTCCCAATACTCCTACTATGTCCCTGATTTTCATAATGGTAATGTATTTAAATAAAAGATAGTACACTATACCGCGCAAAAACCGTGCCTGGGCGGATGGTTAAATATAATGTTCCCACAGGAATCAAACAATGATTTTGCGGGTTAATGAGTAGCGTTCTTCGGAAAGCAGAGTCACTCTTATTCATTCAATCATCAACAAAATTGAAAAATTTTCTACGCTGGACCGGCCTCGGTCTGGTTTTGCTGCTCGCTTCCTGCGACGATCTCTTCCAATATAATCCCAACGAAGAAACGCTTCTCGACAGGGACAAGGACCTCACTGCCAAAAACATCGAGAAGATAAGCCGAATACCTGTTTCCGACACCACGCGGTTTATCCTGATGGGCGATTCACAGCGCTGGTACGACGAATGCGAGGAATTTGTGCGCAGCGCCAATCAGCAAAAAGGCATTTCATTTGTATTGCACGCCGGTGACATTTCCGATTTCGGCCTTACCCAGGAATTCAAGTGGGTGAACGAGATCATGACCCGCCTGAAATACCCGTACGTGACGGTGATCGGCAATCATGACATTGTCGCCAACGGCTCCGATACCTACCGGGCTATGTTTGGCCCACTGAACTATACGTTTGGCTTCGGGCGCGACAAGTTTATTTTCATCAATACCAATTCCCGCGAATATGCTTTCGATGGTTCGGTGCCGGATATTGCATGGCTCAAAGCGCAACTCGCCGATAATCCCGACAAAAAGAACACGATCGTGGTGGCGCATGTGCCGCCGTTCGATGCGGATTTTGACAAAAACCTGGAAAAGCCCTACACACAGGCCCTGGCCGACGACCCGACGGTAAAATTTTCACTTTACGGCCATCAGCACCGGTTTTATGAAGGCCAATTCTACGACGACGGGGTAAATTACCACCTCACCACCTCCATGGGGGCACGTGGTTACCTGGTTATTTCAACCTGGGAAGGCGGTTATAATGTT
>CBIHPQ010000329.1:0-7808 GCA_966211825.1 uncultured Dyadobacter sp.
TGGCAAGTTTGAGCAACCCGCCAAGTCTGATTTAACATATTTTGATCATTATCTCAGGAATGCCGCAGGAACACCGCCGTCGACGTTGATCACGTTTCCGGTGCTCTTGTTGAGCAAGCCACTCACGAAAATGTACACACCGTTTGCAATGTCGTCTGTATGGATTTCCGCATTCAGTACGGTCCTTTTTGCATAGTAAGCAGGCAGTTCTTCTACTTTAATACCGTATGCTTTCGCACGTCCGGCAGCCCAGCCGCTTTCCCAGATCTTGCTTCCGGCGATCACCGCGTCGGGGTTCACCACGTTTACGCGGATCTTATCGGGGCCGAGTTCCGCTGCCAAAAGGCGCGACATATGTTGCTGAGCCGCTTTGGCTGTCCCATATGCCACATTGTTCGGGCCGGAAACGATACCATTCTTGCTCGCGATGTTGATAATGTCACCGCCCAGGCCCTGCTGGCGCATAATAGCCACCGACTCCTGCGATACGAGGAACTGGCCTTTTACCAATACATCCTGCAAAATATCCCAGTCTTTGATGGTAGTGTCTGCCAATGGTTTCGAGATCGACAAACCTGCGCAGTTTACCACGATATCCAGGCCTCCGTATTTCAGTTTGGTTGCATGCAACGCCGCTTTGATCGCCTCGTCGTCGAGGACGTTCGCTACCGTAGTATCAGAGAAGTCCTTGCCGAATTTCGCATCGAATTCTGCTTTGGTTTCTGCCAATGCTTTATCATCAATGTCTGAAATCACGACACAGGCACCTTCCTGCAACAGTTTTTGTGCAATGGCCTTACCGATACCGCCCGAGCCGCCGGTTACGAATGCGACCTTGCGTGATACCGATTTTTCTTTCGGCATACGTTGCAGTTTCGCTTCTTCCAGCAGCCAGTATTCGATATCGAATGCTTCCTGCTCGGGCAATGATACGTAAGAAGAGATCGCCTCGGCACCCTTCATTACATTAATCGCATTGATATAGAACTCGGCGGCAACACGTGCAGTTTGCTTGTCTTTCGCGAACGAGAACATACCTACCCCTGGCAACAGGATGATCACCGGGTTCGGGTCACGCACTGCAGGGCTGTTGGAATGCTTGCAGCGCTCGTAATATGCGATGTAATCCTCGCGATATGCTTCGAATTGCGGACGGATGTGATCCAATATTTCCGCATCGGCTGCTTCGAGTTTTTCAAATGGCAGGTCGAGTACCAGCGGACGGATCTTCGTGCGCAGAAAGTGGTCGGGGCAGCTGGTACCGAGTGGTGCCAGTTTGTCCAGATCATGGCTTGCGATGAATTCCAGTACACGCTCGTCATCGGTAAAGTGGCCGATCATGGCCTGCTGTTCCGAAGCAAGGCCACGCAGGTAAGGCGCAAGTTTGCCCGCGATGGAAGCGCGACGTTCTTTAGGCTCGCTTTCCAGACGTGCTCCCCCAAAAACCGGTCGTGATTTGCCATAGTTTTCAGCCAGGTATTCCGACGCCCTTTCGATTGTATCGAGTGTATTAATGTAAGATTCGTAAGCAGTATCACCCCAGGTAAACAACCCGTGACCGCCCAAAACGATACCACGAATGCCCGGGTTTTCATTCAATGCCTGTTCCAGTTGCAGACCGAGGTCGAAACCGGGACGTTGCCAAGGCACCCACGCCAGCTCGCCATTGAACAGTTCTTTGGTAATAGCCTCGCCTTCCTTCGATGCCGCGATCGCGATCAGCGCATCAGGATGCAGGTGGTCGATATGTTTGAAAGGCAGCAAGCCATGCAGCGGCGTGTCGATGGACGGTGCTTTTGATTTCAGGTCGTAAATGCAATGGTTGAAAAGCTCCACCATTTCATCTTCAAATTCCAGTCCGCGGTAGATGCTTTTCAGGCTGTGCAGGCGGTCTACGTACAGACCGGCCAGTCCGCTTCTTGTTAAAGTACCAATATCACCACCGGAGCCTTTGATCCACATAACTTCCACGGGATTGCCCGTCAGCGGATCTTTTTCGATGGTTTTACAGCTCGTGTTTCCACCAGCATAGTTGGTCAGGCGGAGATCCGCACCCAACAGATTTGAACGGTACAGAAGAAGTGCTACCTGATCGTCACCCAGGGAAGCGGCTTTCTCTTCATCCCATAAATAGCTTACATACCTGTACTGGCTTACTTTAGAACTGCTCATATTTGTTTCCTGATTATTTATCATTTTTTAGGCGAAAGTTCTTCTTTCCTGAAAGTATTTTAACAGATTAATACTACTCTGAACGTATGTACAAGATTAGGAAACTTACCAATGCACACCGTCCTGTTGTATCCTGCATGTTGAAATAATTCGAGAATTAATGTGAGAATTGGAAGTTTTGGTATAAAACAAATGGTCTGAACCGTGCTTGTAACAGTTCAGACCACTAAAAACTAAAATAACCTTACTCCGCTATCGCTTAATTAACAATTTCTTCGCAACATCGCCGATTTTGATGGTGTAAATGCCTTCTTTCAAATCTTTTACGTCGAGTTTGCCACCCGACAAATTTGCTTTGGTAACGACCGGCTTGCCCGTCGACGTAAATATCGACACCCGCTCATTTCCTACGGCACCCGCCACCGTCACTTCTGTCTGCGCCGGGTTCGGGTAAACGCTGATCATTCCCTTGTCAGCTCTCACCGAGATCACTTTCGAATATTCAGACTTCCCGTCATAATCCAGCTGCTTCAAGCGGTAATAGCCCAATGCGATCGGATTAAGGTCGGTAAAGTGATAAAACTGATTCTCTTTAGTATCCCCGCTTCCATCCACGAAACCGATCTTTTCAAATATGCGTGCATCCCCGCTGCGCTCTATTTCGAAGCCTTTGTTGTTGGTTTCGGAAGTGGTTTTCCAGGTGAGTTTGGTTTGGTTGTTGTCATGCTTTCCGTTGAAAGAAACGAGCGTTACCGGAATTACCACGAGAGCGAAGTCCTCACTTACAAGGGTAAGCCCTGGTACGAGACTGTTTGTTACTTCAACCCTGTAGATACCCTCTTCGGAGTAGCGCTCATCTTGCCCAATTGTCGTGGCAATCAGCACCCCGCTTTTGTACCACTTATAGGTATTGTTCGCCTCTGTTCCGCCGGCTGCATCCGCTTCCAAAGTCGCGTAGGCGGACGTTCTGGCTGTCCTCAAAGGATTAACGGTTCCCAGGGGAATAAGGGCACTCAATTGAAACTTTTTCTGACTACCATACGCGTCCAGCCGACTGATATTTATCTCCATGCCTGAAAAGTTGAAGGCATTGTTGTTGATCCTTACATCAGCCGAGACAGGGATTCCCAGAATGTTGGGAATCGGGCCTGTGAGGCTGTTGTATGACAAATCCAGTTTCGTCAGTTTGGTCAGGTTATTGAATGAAGCTGGAATGGCGCCTGTAAGGTCGTTCTGACTCAAATCCAGCACTTCCAGATTCGAAAGCATACCTATTGACGACGGAATGGAGCCGGTGGCTTGAGCATTGCGAAGGATCAGTGTCTTCAGCTTTGTAAATGTCCCAAAAAACGACGGAATCGAACCTAAATTTGTCGAAGTTGGAAAGGGATAGTCTTCTGCCGCCATCCGCAGATATTCCAGATTGATGAGGTTAGCAAAGCTTGCCGGCACGTTCCAATACGGCGTTATGGATAAATACTTAAGATTCGTGAGATTACCTATGACTTGAATATTCGGCCCCACTATCATGTTTTCGCTGATATCCAGGTATTCCAGGTTGGTTAGATTACCCAGTTCCGCGGGCAGGTTTCCCTGGAACTGAGGGAACTCATCTCCTGCTCCCGAAAGGTCGAGATGCTTCAAAGCAGTCAGGCTTCCGACTGCTGCCGGTATCGGCCCAGAAGCATCATTTTGTTCCATAATGAGACTGGTAACACGCCCGCCCTCACAACTAACCCCGTACCATCCACATGGGTTATCCCCCGGGGTGCCGGGCACAACCCAGCCTGTATTGTCATACCAATTATTACCGCCGGTAGCCTGATAGAACGCCACCAGCGCCAGCCTGTCGCTTTCCAGCGTCTGAGCGAATGAATTTATTGAAACAAAAAGGCAGACAAGCCCGAGTAGACATCTTTTCATAGCGTCTTGAAACAGAGTTGATTAAATCCCTCGAAAAACGTTGAGCGGGTGCTGGGGCCGCAGCGTGATGCTGCCGGTACTGTAAGAATATTGTATATGCAAATGTAACCGAATGCGCAACAAAATTGCACACCGGTTACAAAAAATTATCGAAGCTTTATGTCGGGGTCCCTGTTGCCTCCTAATCAATTCCAGGTGAGACCCATATTGCGGAACAGGAATGCGTAAATATCCGCCTGGGTTTCCAGCGCTTTTTTAGTATTGCTGGCGCCGTGGCCGGAGTTGGTATCGATCCGGATCAGCAATGGGTTGGAAGAAGAACTTCCCGCTTTCGCCTGCAATTCAGCCGCATATTTAAATGAATGCGCCGGAACTACGCGGTCGTCGTGGTCGGCGGTGGTGATCATCGTCGCAGGATAATGGCCACCTGTCTTGATATTGTGAAGCGGCGAATACCCGTGTAATATCTTGAATTCCTCTGCGTTATCGCTGCTTCCGTAGTCGGCGATCCAATTCCAGCCAATGGTGAACTTGTGGAAACGGAGCATGTCCATGACGCCCACAGCCGGTAATGCTACTTTGAAAAGCTCCGGCCGTTGGTTCATCACCGCCCCAACCAGCAGCCCGCCATTGGAACCGCCCTGAATGGCCAGCCTTTCCGGCGAAGTATATTTTTCACGGATCAGGTATTCCGCCGCGGCGATGAAGTCGTCGAACACATTCTGCTTTTTTAGCTTCATGCCTTGCTCGTGCCATTTCTCGCCGTATTCGCTTCCCCCACGCAAATTGGCCTGAACGAATATGCCGCCCTGGTCGAAGAACGGGATACGGGTAGGGCTAAACGCAGGCGGCAAACTGATATTAAACCCGCCGTAACCATAAAGGATGGTCGGATTGGTACCGTCCAGTTTCAGGCCTTTTTTGTAGGTAATGAATGCAGGAACGCGCGTTCCGTCCTTGCTCGTGTAAAAAACCTGTTTCGTCTCGTAGTCCGACGGCTTGAATGCCACTTCGGGCTCGCGGAACACGCTGCTTTTGCCGCTCGCAATGTCATAGCGGAAGATCGTCGAAGGATAATTGAAGGAAGTATAGGTATAAAACACAAATGTGTCCTCCTTATCACCCCCAAAACCTGTCGCCGAACCCAGCCCCGGCAGCTGGATCTCGCTTTCGAGAACGCCTTTCGGGTTGAATACAAACGCGCGGCTGGTCACATCCTTTAAATAAGAAGCAAACAGTTTGCCGCCTGCCAGTTGTGCAAATTCGAGCGGTTCCTGCTTCTCGGGCAATACCGTTTCCCAACTCCTGTCAGCCGTTTTGAACAACATCACCTTACCATTCGGCGCTTCGTCATTCGTTTCGACAAGGAAATCGGCACCGATGTTTTCGATAATGCGGAAGCTGGCGTCGGTGATCTCCTCCCGGACGGGCACAAAACGGCTTTCACCTTTTTTCAATACCCAAATACCATTACCATCCTTACCCCTTCCACGGTCGCTCACGCTCAGGACTGCGTATTGCTCGTCCTCGGTGGTACCGACGGTATGGAAGCGTTGCGGGTTTGCCGGGTCTTCAAACACCAGTTTATCCTGCTCCTGCTTCGTACCGATGCGGTGGAAAAACACCTGATGGTTCTCATTTTTGGCCGCCAATGCGCTGCCGTCCGGTTTGGGGTAGCGGCTGTAATAGAAGCCATCACCCTGCCAGGACGCGCCCGAGACTTTCACCCATTCTACCTTGTCGGCCAGCATGGAGAGGTTTTTCATATTCATTACCTGGTATTCCTGCCAGTCGGAGCCGCCTTTTGAGAAGCCGAAAACCGCGTGCGCACCATCTTTGGACAGACTGAATACGGTAAGCCGCGTGGTACCATCCGGCGAGAGCTTGTTCGGGTCGATCACCACCTCCGGCACCCCATTCAGGCCTTTCTGCCGGTATAGCACCGCCTGATTTTGCAAACCATCATTTTTGTAGAAATAATAATAATCCCCTTTCTTCCTCGGCGCCGAATATTTGGGGTAGTTGTAAGCCTTTTCAAGGTCTTTGAATATCTTTTCTTTGAAAGGAATGGCATTCAGATAGCCGAATGTAACCTCATTCTGCGCCTTTACCCAGGCTGCCGTTTCCTCCGAGCGGTCGTCTTCGAGCCAGCGATAAGGATCGGCTACTTTCACGCCGTGGTATTCGTCATAATGCTCCTGTTTTCTGGTTGCAGGATATTCCAATCGCTGTGCATTGCCTTCCTGCGACAATGCCGATGCTGCCATTAAAGTCATCAGAAAAAATTTTGAATGCATAAAAAGGCCTATTTGATGATCTCCACTTCCAATGCGCTTGGAGCGTCGGCCTGATGAAAAATAGTGTGTTTGGCTGTGGTAAAATCCGAATCCTGCGCTTTATAAATGTTTTCGACATACTTCTGCGGGTTGCGGTCGAACAGCGGGAATGCCGTGCTTTGAACCTGCACCATAATGCGGTGGCCCTTTTTAAATGTATGCAACACATCCTGCAAGCGGAATTGCAGGTCGGTAACCTTGCCTGCCACAACCGGCTCCGGTTTTTCAAAACTGTTACGGAACCGCGCACGCATTACTTCGCTCCGCACCATTTGCTGGTAGCCGGCGAGCACCACTTTCGGATCGGGCATGTAGGCGTGGTTCTTTTCGTCGTCGGGGTAGACGTCGATGAGCTTTACGAAGAAATCAGCATCCGTGCCGGTCGTGCTGAATTTGAGCAATGCATTGATTTCGCCGCCGAGGGTGATGTCTTCGGTTAAAATATCTGTTTCAAAAACAACGACGTCGGGACGGGTAGCCGCAAAGCGCTGGTCTTCCGACATGTACTCAAACGGCGTAAAACCCGACATTTGCTTGTAATTAGCCGTATAAGGCACCGGTTTCGACGGATCGCTCACATATTCGGTCACCGATTTGCCTTCTTTCGGCGCGTTGAAATCCAGTTTGCCTTTTGAATGGAAATAGAGCTTGCGTTTTTCTACATTCGCTACCGGCCATTTATCGAAGGTTTTCCATTCTTTTTTACCTGTATCAAACAAATATGCCTCGGGCAGACCGGTCTTTCCGTCACCGGCTTCTTTCAGGAAATGTTTAAAGAATTTGGCTTCAATATTATTCTGGTAAAAAGTAGCAACGCTGTCGCCGAAATAAATATCGTTGTGCAAAGTATGTCCGGTTTCGCGGCTCCACCGGCCGTGACCGAATGGCCCTACCACCAATGTGTTATACATCGAAGGGTTATTTTTCTCCAATGTTTTATAGGTATTCAAAGGGCCGTACAAATCCTCTGCATCAAACCAGCCGCCTACTGTCATGAATGCATGTTTTACCCCTTTCAAATGCGGCAGGATATCGCGCTTTTTCCAGAATTCGTCTTTATTGGGATGGTCGACGGTTTCCTGCCAGTAAAAATTCTGTGAGTAGTATTTGTCAAAATTCTTCAACGAACCCATTTCCAGGTTGAAAGTATAACCATCCGGCTTCGGCGTGAACATTTCCCCGGCAAACCACGAATTGGTCGTAGGCTTCGGCGGCTTGATGCCGAAAACGGGGAATGTAAGGTAGTATCCCTGCGTAAATGCACCGTTATGATGGAAATCATCAAAAAAGAAATCGGCGATCGGTGCCTGTGGGGAGGATGCCTTCAAAGCGGGGTGACCGGCCAATGCACTGGCCGTAGTGTAAAAGCCGGGATAC
>CBIHPQ010000330.1:0-7784 GCA_966211825.1 uncultured Dyadobacter sp.
GGCCGCCACAGACCAGCCGCTGTTTCCCAGATCATTCTCCGGCTGATAACGGGCAAAATAACTTCCCTCATTGATCCCGTGCGACCGAAAATACGACTGGTTAACCGTCGTGTCCTCCACGATCCGGCTAAATGCCTCATCCGCAGCAATCTGAAAACGGTATTTCTTCGTCCTTAAGGAAGGGTACCATTCGAATGAAGGCATGAAACCGGTGTTGCTTCCCTGGCTTCCGAGCACTGTAATGAGCCCGGGCCTGACAGGCTTTTCATTATATAGGTTAAGTGAAAATGACGGATTGACCGCTCCTTCGGCATACTGCCTGATCAGGGCTCTGCAGAGCGGGTGGAATGTAAGTTTGGCGCGGCAGTAAGACATGATCGAGCCATTCAGGTTTTCCAGACGGCTTACCGGACACTGGTCGGAGGTGCCTTCAACACCGCTGCAACGGTCGATAGGCCCGCCCGGCCAGGAACAGTTGTGCGTGTGCGGCGACCCGAGTGTGTGGCCGAGCTCGTGCGCGAGGATATCGACTACAAAACGATCGTCGGGCCCGGGAAAGTTGGAGGAGCACATGCGGTAGCCGCCCAAAAATGTACCGTAGCGTGCCGACAGCGACACCACCGCATCCCGCTCTTCGTGGCGGTTGCGATTCCAGTAATCGAGGATGTTATTGAAATAATCGTAATCACCATTCAGTTCGTATGGCTCGGGCTGTTGCCATATGTGGATGTAATTCACCGTCAGCTTGATGTTCATTTCCCGCTCGAAAATGGCTGATGTTTCAGCAAATATACTGTACACCCTGTCGCGTATTCTGGCATGATCCTGACCGTAGAGGTTGGCCGTTCTGTAATCCACATCGATCGCGAGGCGGTATTCCAGCATTTCCCCGACGTTAGCGCGGGCCGTGGCAAGGTCAGTTTGCCTGGAGATTTTTTCCAGGTATGCGGCTGCGAGGGAATCGTTCGTGCCGCATGACGTTGTTGGTTGCTGTGCGTGTATAGTCCTGGTTAAAAGAAATAATAGTATGACTAATAGGTAGTTAACTGTAAAGCGTGATTTCATGGGCTGATAGTGGGATGGTTGAGCGGAATGGACTATTGCCTTAGACAAGAAAGCGGCTCGTGATGTTGCATACTTTTTAATCTCAACATTAAAAAACTTTAATGGTACTAATCCAACATTTGGTTTTACTAATCAAACGTTTGTTTAATTAAGTCAAACGATCGTTTGACTTTTATTTTAACACCGGTTACCTTTGTATTGTCATTAGCAAAAAAAGAAAAAAAGTCCTTGCTGATGAACTACTTAAATGGAATACAACGCGAAACAATTGCAGATAATAGAAGTGGCGGAGCGGCTGTTTTCACAGAAAGGTTTTGCCGGTACTTCGGTCAGGGATATCGCTCAGGAAGCGGATGTGAACGTCTCGATGATATCCTACTATTTCGGTTCGAAGGAAAAGCTGATCGAGGCGCTTTTCCAGTTACGGATGACAGAATCGAGCTCCCGGCTCGAAACACTGATGATGGCCAGTGAGCTTTCCGCGCTCCAAAAATTCAATGTATTTATCGATAGTGTGATTGACCGCCTGATGAGCAATCAATGCTTTCATAACATTATGATGCGCGAGCAGCTGTCGTCGGACCGCACGCCCGTGATTGCGGAATATATCCGCGGGTTGAAAATGCGGAATGTGGAGCTGATCAAACGCATGATCGGAGAAGGGCAGGTGGCAGGTGATTTCCGGAAGGACATCAATGTGAGCCTGGTTACTACAACGCTCTATGGAACAGTCAACTACGCTATTGCCACACAGGATTTTTACAAGATTATCAATGGCCTGGAATATATGACAGACGAGGAGTTCCAAAAGCATTTACGCGGGGAGCTTAGCCAACATCTCAAGAACCTATTTAAATCAACAATAACCAATGAACACCACATCCAGAATTAAAAGAATGGTTTTTCTGGCAACCGTCTGGATTGCTGTGACCGGCCATTCGTATGCACAAAGTGCACGCACGATTAAGCTGGAAGAGGCCATTACCATGAGCCTGCAAAACAGCAAGCAGCTGAAACTGAGCCAAAGCAATATCGACCTTGCCGGGTTGGGTATCCGCCAGGTGAAAGAAAACCAGTTGCCGAGCCTGAGCGTTTCGGGATCGTATCTGCGGGTGAACTCGCCTAATGTGAACCTGAAAATCAAGCAGGAAGGCAGCGACAGCACCGGTAGCTCGGGCAGCATGCCGAATGTACACCAGGCGATGTACGGTATGGCCAGCGCATCCTTGCCGTTGTTTTCCGGTTTTCGTTTCAAATACGGCCTCGAATCGGCCAAGTATGTGGAACAGGCTGTGAAACTCGATGCAGACAATGACCGCGAGGCAGTGGTCCAGAATACCGTTGCGGCTTATGGTAATTTGTATAAAGCCAAAAAGGCCGTGGACCTGGTAACCGAGAACCTCACGAGCGAGCGCGAGCGTGTGCAGGAATTTACCAACCGCGAAAAGAACGGAATGCTTGCCCGCAACGACCTGATGAAGGCGAAATTGCAGGAATCGAACGTGGAACTGGCGTTGCTGAATGCCCAGAACGATTTGAAAATCACCACCATTAATATGAACCTGCTGCTGGGGCTACCGGAAGAAACGGTGCTCGAAGCGGATTCGAGCAGCTTCGCTGAACTCAAACAGGAAGGTAATGCCGCCGAATGGGAGCAGACAGCCCTGGCACACCGTAAGGATTTCGCCGCGAACGGCATCCGTCAGAAAGCTGCCGATAGCGATATCAAAGTTGCCAAGGCGGATCTTTACCCCAGCGTTGCGCTTTCGGCGGGCTATGTGGCATTGAATATCCCGGGTGTAGTGACTGTTCCAAATGCGGTGAATGCGGGTATCGGATTTAGATACGATGTTGCATCACTCTGGAAATCAGGTGCAAAGATTGCAGAGGCCCGTACAAAGGCTTATCAGTTGAAAACCAACGAACAGATCATTCTCGATAGAATCCACCTTGAGGTAAACACGGCCTATTACAACTACGTGCTCAGCAAAAGGAAGATTGATGTGTACGCCAAAGCAGTGGAGCAGGCCAACGAAAACTACCGCATTACTAAAAATAAGTACGATAACAGCCTGGTAACCACCACCGAGCTCCTTGATGCAGACGTAGCGCAAGTGCAATCACGGATAGATTACGAAGCCGCGAAGGCCGACGCAGTTGTGGCATATAAAAAATTAGAACAAACGGCAGGGGTTATTAATTAGAGGGGAAGGGGAAATAGAAGGAAAGGGAGGAAAGGAAGAAGGGAGGAAGGGGAGGAAGGCATTTCTTAAAATAACAAAAATCCCTCGTCCCTTTCCTCCCTCCTCCCAAAATTCATTCAGTCATTCAGTCATTCAGTCATTCAAAATTGATATGGAAACCAAACAAAACACCACCGAAGAAGCACCTAAAAAGAAAAATTACCGCTTCCTCATCATATTAGGCTTGTTGATCGCGGTTAGCGGCACGTGGGGATTTACAAAATATAACCACGGATTGCACCACGAGGAAACGGACGACGCGCAGATCGACTCGGACATCAGCCCGGTAATCCCCAGGATTTCAGGTTATGTGACCGAAATCAGGGTGAAAGATAACCAGACGGTTAAGAAAGGCGATACGCTGATCGTTCTCGACAACCGCGACCAGACCATTAAGCTGGAACAGGCCAAAGCAGGGCTTTTAGGATCGGAAGGCAGCCTGACGGTGGCCCACGAAACAACCAGTGCGTCGGCCGCCAGCGGCATTACTTACGAGGCGAACATTGCCGTAGTAGCAGCCCAGATCGAAGAGGCGAAAGTGAATTTGTGGAGAGCGAACCAGGATTTTGCACGTTACGAAAACCTGATCAAGGACCATTCGATCACCCAACAGGAGTTTGAGCAGGCGCAGGCTACCAAACAAAAGGCAGAACGCGCATTGGCGGTACTGGAAGCGCAGAAAGGTGCTGCCGAACGTCAGGCCAAAGCAGCCGGCCGCCAGACCAGAGCAACCTCGGTACAATCGGCTGTGGCGAATGCGAACATCAAGGCCCGCCAGGCGGAAATTGCGAACGCGGAGCTTGTCCTTTCGTACACCGTGATCACGGCACCAACCGACGGACGCGTATCCAAAGTGAACGCGCAGCTTGGTCAGTACCTGCAAGCCGGACAATCGCTGTTCAGCATTATCTCGACCCACAAGCCATGGGTGACCGCCAACTTCAAAGAAACACAGCTGACCAGAATGAAACTGGGCCAGAAAGTAAAAATACATGTGGATGCGTATCCTGAGCACGAATTCGAGGCAACGGTGGCATCATTCTCACCGGCAACGGGTGCACGTTTTGCCCTGCTACCTCCCGACAATGCGAGCGGTAACTTTGTGAAAGTAGTACAACGTCTTCCGGTACGGATTGAATTTACCAAAGCCGACGACGAAAAGATCGCGCAGCTGCGCCCGGGCATGAACGTGTTCGTGGACGTGGAGCTCAACTAAAAACCAATATTCCATGGAATTACAGGAATCACTCGTTGAATACGGCTACCGCAGGGTAATCATTACCATCACGGCTGTATTGTGTGCGCTGCTGGAAATCGTGGATACCACGATCGTGAACGTGGCGCTCAACGACATGCGCGGAAACCTGGGCGGTACATTGTCGGAGGTGAGCTGGGTGATTACCGCCTACGCTATCGGTAACGTGATCATCGTGCCGATGACCAGCTGGCTCTCGCAGCAATTTGGCCGCCGCAATTACTTTGCCGCTTCCATTATCATATTTACGGTAGCCTCATTCCTTTGCGGTAATGCCGATAATATCTGGGAGCTGGTATTTTTCAGACTCATACAAGGCTTCGGCGGCGGCGCATTGCTGGTAACGGCGCAAACGCTGATCACAGAAAGCTACCCGCCCGAAAAACGCGGTATTGCGCAGGCTATTTATGGTCTCGGTGTGATCGTAGGACCTACATTAGGCCCGCCGCTGGGCGGTTATATCGTGGATAATTACAGCTGGCCTTACATTTTTTACATCAATATCCCGCTGGGTATCATCGCGGCGATGCTGACGATGGAATTTGTAAGAAGTCCGAAGTTCGCGAACAAGAAGGCCGCTAACGAAATTGACTGGTGGGGCATTATCCTGCTCGCGGTGGCCGTAGGGTCGTTGCAATATGTTTTGGAAAAAGGACAGGAGGAAGACTGGTTCAATGACGAGATCATCCTCATTCTCACCATCGTATCCGTTTTTGCGTTTTTCTTCTTCATATGGAGAGAATGGACTTACAAAAACCCGATTGTGAACCTGCGCGTGCTTTCCAATGGTAACCTGCGGGTAGGAACGGTACTGTCGTGTTTTATGGGTTTAGGGTTGTACGGTTCGACATTCATCATCCCGCTTTACACCCAGGCGACATTGGGCTGGACGGCTACCCAATCGGGTATGCTCATGGTCCCCGCCGCGATCGTGACCGCGATGATGATGCCTGTGGTGGGCCAATTACTGCAACGCGGTGTGAAACAGCAATACCTGGTGGCCATTGGAATGATATTCTTCTTCATATACAGCTACTGGGGCTACCTGATATTGACGCCGGACACCGGTAAGGATGCATTTTTCAATATGCTGATCGTCCGCGGTATCGGTCTTGGGCTGTTGTTCGTGCCCATTACCACCCTTGCATTATCGACCTTGAAAGGCCGGGAGATCGGAGAGGGAGCTGCCTTTACAGGTATGATGCGGCAGCTCGGCGGTTCTTTCGGCGTGGCTGTGATCACAACCTTTATCGCACGGCAGAATATGTCGCACCGCAACGACCTGGTGAGCAAACTGGACGTCAATAACCCTGTTGTTCAACAACGCGTTGAGGGCTTGCAGCACAGCTTTATGGCGAAAGGAATGACGCCGGACATCGCGCTGAGCAGCGGCTACAAAATACTGGACTACGGCGTGTCCAAGCAAGCGCAGGTAATGTCGTACATGGATGTGTTCCTGTACCTGGGCGTGATGTTTTTGATTTGTGTTCCCTTTGTGTTATGGACCCGGAGCGGCAAAACGAAAGTAGACGCTTCGTCCGTGCACTAGTGTTTTTAAGTGTAGTAGTATTGCAGAAGAAGCTCTCCGGTATCGGGGAGCTTCTCTTGTTTTGTTTTGAGAATCAAAGCCCAAGAACTGCCTTCAATTCTGGCATCCTTAGCACATTCACCTTAGGGAACGGAATTTCTGAAAGTACATTGAAATGCCTGTCATGCGTAACGACATAATCCGCCTGACAGCTGATTGCGCAATCAACGAATTTGTTATCGTCCTGATCCGGAATGAGGTTCCATCGGTAATGTGGGGTAACCCAAATACTGTTGCGGGCAGTGGCTAGTAGGTCAACAACGTTGGCTGCAAGTGTAGGAGCATAGAACTCACCGAATACATCCTCGTATTCACCGAGAATTTCAGTGGTAATTGCAAATTGAAATTTGCCTTCACGTAATGCATCGAATAGCCAACGTGTGTCGGATTGTTTTGGGATGCTGACTAGCAGGCAGTTGGTGTCGATGACTAATATCATTCATGGTTTTAGTAGTGTGTACGCTTATGCTCTTCGAGTGCCCGGTTCAAATCTTCCTGTACGAGCCCTTTTTCCGTCCAGATCTGCTCCATTTCCTGATCGATCTGCTTCGCGAAATATTCCGTCAGCAGTTCTTTGATCTCCTCTTCCTGTTTAGCATTCAGTTGTTTTTCAAATAGCCTGATCATAAACAACTGCATGGAATTGAGTTTCGTAGTCTGTTCCATTTATCTGCTTGGTAATGTTGGTACAACTTAACAAGGTTTTTGTAATACTTTGTTCTTAGTAAGGCAAAAACTCTCGAATGGCTGTTATTAATGATCCTTCCTTCCTCCATTTCTCCCTACATTTGCCCGAATACATTCAAGTAAAATAGTGCACCAGAATTACCATTTTATAAAACAACTCGCTCCGCGGCTGCATTCCGAGCTTACGGGAAAGGTTTTCGTAGAGGCATTCAGTCAGCAAAAGGACGAACTGATCATCGTTTTCGCGGAAGAGGAGCGTGAGGAGGAGCTGGTGAAACCATTCTTTATCAAAGCAACTTTAACAAACAGTTTTTCTTGCCTCAGCTTCCCCGAACGCTTCGACCGGGCGCGGCGGAACAGTGTGAACCTTTTCACCGATTTTGCGGGGGATAGAGTTGATTTTGTGAAAGTTTGCAAGAACGAACGCGCCATTCAGGTGCATTTTGAGAGTGGCCGGGATTTGATATTCAAGCTGTTCGGGAATCGCTCCAACTTTATTGCATTGAATGAAAACGGCGGGGCTACGCAGCTTTTTAATAACAAACTGGTTACGGACCGCGGCCTGACGGTCGCTTCGCTTAACCGTGACATCGACCAGTCCTGGGAGGCATTTGTAGCGCATAATGGCCGCTTCGAGCCGCTTTTCCCGACTTTTGGAAAGGTGATTAATAAATACCTTTCAGGGAAACTGGAAGGAAAAGAGAACCCGGCCGAGCGTTGGGAAGTGGTACAGGACGTTTTGAAAGAGCTCGAATCGTCTGTTTTTTACATTACAAAAATAGAAAACATCCCGGCGCTCACACTTTTTGAGACGGGGGAGGTAATGCAGGTTTTGCATGATCCGGTTGAGGCGCTGAATGCGTTTTACCTGGCCTACATCCGGCTGAGTGGGCTCGATAAGGAAAAGGCCGACATCGTGAGGCTGCTGCGAAAGCGTATCCAGCAG
>CBIHPQ010000331.1:0-7776 GCA_966211825.1 uncultured Dyadobacter sp.
CGCAGAAAATTCCTCCAATCCTCGCTGGCAGCCACCGCGGCCACCGCCAACACCGCATTCGCCGGCGGCAATCATCTGGTACAAAAGGAAGTATACGAATGGCGCGAATATGAAATGCGCTTCGGTGCTGACCAGACGCAACTGGAAAATTATTTCAAAACAGCCCTTATTCCTGCATTGAATAAGCTTGGTGTAAAAACCGTGGGCGTATTCAAGGAATGGCGCCCGTCGGACCCGGCGAAAATCTATTTGCTGACTCCCTATGTTTCCATTGAAAGCTACTTTTCCATCAACCTCAAACCCAAAACGGACGCGGATTACATTAAAAACAGCGCCGCCTACCATAGCGTCCCTGCTGGCAAGGCCTTGTACAGCCGCTTTACCTCTTCGTTAATGGTCGCTTTCGACGGTTGGCCCGCATTGGTCGCACCGGGCAAATCCAGGATATTTGAGTTACGCACTTATGAAGGTTACAGTGAGGATGCCGTAAAAAGAAAGATCAAGATGTTCAACGACGGGGAGTATCCCATTTTCAAAAGGGCGAAATTGGATCCTGTGTTTTTCGGAGAGGTAATCGCAGGGGACAAGCTGCCCCGCCTCACCTACATGATTGCATGCAGCAGCATGGAGGAACGCGATAAAGGCTGGGGTGCGTTTGTGGCTGATCCGGAATGGAAAAAGTTGGTCGGAGATGCGCAGTATGCAGATACGATCTCCAAAATCAGCAATGCCTTTTTGGTTGCGACCGAATATTCGCAGGTGTAGCGGGATCATGCGCAGCAAGTTGTGCGAATTGGCGAAATGAGAGAAAATAACTATTAATTTAAAATAAGTCTAAATATGAACTATATTTGGGCCAAATAGAAATTACGGTCCCGGCTGTGGGACGAGAAGTTGCGTAACGAACAACCGGAACGAATGCGTCAGTCGTGGTTCCGGGGATAATAAATAAGGCACATTGTTGGAACCAATGTGCCTGCCCGGCTAGCCGGGATACTTTTAATCTGGAAAATCAAAAGTGAATGCAAATTAGTAAAATTTTGCAAACAGGATTTCTTTGCCTGTTGCATCTGGCCCTGCTCGCCCAGACAGACAATCAAACCGCCATTACGGGAACAGTAAAAGACGTATCAGGCGAGCCGGTGGTAGGAGCGGCGGTGTTTCTTTCGCAAACTGCTACCAGTGCCTTTTCCGATCAGGAAGGCCGTTTTTCATTACAGGAAATCAAACCGGGAAAGATCACGCTGGAAGTGCGTTCAATGGGTTTTGGCCGTTACAGCCGCTCTTTAAATCTGGCAAAGGGAGAGAAACTGCGGCTCGAAATCGTCCTGCAAGACCTGAACAACGAGCTCGAAGAGGTGGCCGTAAAAGGGAAATCCGAGAACCAGCAGCGGATCGAGGAAATCCGTACCTCGGGTTTCAGCGCGAATTTGATCGACGCGAAGAATTACAGCAATATGACCACGGACATTAACCAGGTGCTGAAACGCACCACGGGAATATTGATCCGTGAATCGGGCGGGATGGGTTCCGACTTCTCTTTTCGTATTAACGGGCTGGCCGGCAAGATTTATATCGATGGCGTGCCGATGGACCAGTTCGGAAGCTCGATGTCGCTCAACAACTTTCCCGTCAACCTGATCGACCGCGTAGAAGTGTACAAAGGCGTGGTACCGGCACATCTCGGGTCGGATGCAATGGGCGGGGCGGTGAACATCATTACCAAGCAGCGGATGCGCAAGTTCCTGGACGCCAGTTACAGCTATGGCTCGTTCAACACGCACCAGGCCGCATTGACCGGCGGCCTCCGGGACAAGAAAACCGGGTTCAAACTGCGCGCCAGCGGATATTTCAACCATTCCGATAACAACTACATGATGTACAGCGACACCACGTACGGGGTGAGGCTTACCAAGGTCCAACGCGACCCGGAAACGAACGATTACCGCGCTGTGGGCATCGATCAGGCCCGGCGCTTTCACGACCGCTACCAGTCGGGTATGGGGGAAATTGAAGCGGGTTTCGAGCATGTGAAATGGGCCGACTGGTTTACCGTCGGACTGACCTATTCGCAGAATATGAAGCAGATACAAACGGGAGCCAGCATTAATACCGTTCGCGGCGGCTTCTGGACGGAGAACCGCTACCTGATGCCCACAATCAAATACCGGAAAGAGAATTTTCTGATTAAAGGCCTTTACGCCAACCTTTATGCCAATTATTCCCGTGGCCGCGACAACATTCGCGACACGGCGCAGTACAATTATGACTGGACGGGCCATTGGGCGGCCAACTGGGGCGGCAGGCCGCTGGACGAAATTTATACGCGCTACATCAATGACAGCTATGCCACGCGCGCCAATTTTAATTACAATCTCGATAAGGCGCTTAATCACAGCCTAAACCTGAATTACACCTTCGGTTCTACCCGGCGGCGCACTTATGACCTCATGGAAACCGACGAATCACGAAAGGAGCGCTCGGGCTTGCCGAAACGTCTGGGCAAACACATTGTGGGGCTTGCCTGGCAGGGACAATGGCTGGAAAAAAGGCTGATCAGTGTCCTCTCATTCAAATATTATGGAATGGATACCCGTGTAGCGACGGATGAGCGGGAGTTCGACGACCTTGGGAAACCGGTCGGGGGCGAGATAGTTACGAGGCGTAACTTCTTCGGTTATCCAAGCGGATCGCTGGCGCTTCGTTACCGGCTCACGGAGGATCTGGGTATAAAAGCCTCATTGGAAAGGGGTTATAGCCTGCCCGAGCTTACGGGGCTGTTCGGCGACGGGCAATTTGTACTGGCCAATCCGGGTTTGAAGCCCGAACGCAGCGATAACCTCAATGCGGGTGCCTATTACAACCACTTTATGGGCGACCATTATCTGAACCTGGACGCATCCGCATTTTACCGGGATTCCAAAGACTACATTGCTGCTCAGATCATGCCCGACAACCTCCATACCCAGAGCCGCAACTTTCCCGGCGTGCGGTTGTATGGTTTCGAGGCAGAAGCCAAGTATGGTTATAAGGACATGGTGATTTTCTCCGTCAACGGAACGCTCGACAAGGCCGTCGACAGTTGGAAATACACCGATTCGACCAATTCCCAGATTAGCCTCACCTACCGCGAACAACTGCCCAACCGGCCGTGGATATACGGCAATGCCAACCTGGCGCTGGCCAAACGGGACCTGACAGGGAAAAATACCCGTATCCAGCTCAGTTATCTTTACCAGTACACGCATTGGTTCTATCTCACCTGGGCGAAGCTAGGCAGTGCTTCCACGCTCAATTTTGTCCCCACCCAGACCATCCACACGGCTGTACTCGCTTACAGTTGGAAGAAAGACATTTACAACATTTCATTCGAAGCCCGAAACCTTACCGACGAGCGCGCTTACGACAATTTCAGGCTACAAAAGCCGGGCAGGTCATTTTATGTCAAGTTCAGGCTATCGTTGATGTGATCCAGATTTTTATTTCAATATCCAAACCACAAACAGAATGCGAACGCTTTACAACAAAAATCTACTCGCTGTCCTGGGCATATGCGCCCTGCCAATGCTCCACGCGTGCAAGGATACGCCCGATCCCGTTGCGCCTGAGGAAACGAAGGATTATGCGATATTCATTACCGTAGGCAATGCGACGTCCGAAGAAAGCTATTACACCCTCACCACCAGCGACCTGAACAAGGACACGCTCATCAGCCCCGTCAAATCCGGTATCGTGGCCGACGCCGACCTTTTCTGGGCCCAGTATTACAGCGCGTTCAACAATGGTAACTTCTATTTTACGGTAGATGGCAATGCGATCAGCAAGCAGCGTATTGAAAACGGCAAATACAAAGAGCTCGGCAATGTGGTAGCAGAGGCGGGCTCGTGGCAGCTGGGCATGATGAAAACCTTTTTTAACCAGAATGTACTGAATTTCCTGAGCTGGGAAACGCGCTACGACGACAAGACGGATGTTATCGAAAAGAACCTTTATGTGGTCGATACGGAGAATATGTCCGTTAAATCCAAAGACCCGATCCGGTTCCCTGTGCCTGCATTCACCGTTTATGATACCGATGGCAAGCCTATGCCTAAAAAGGACATCCCGATTACGCCGTCGAGCTTCGCGATCCGCGACAACAAGGTATTTGTGGGCTATTTTTATGACTGGGGCACGAAAGTGGACACGACTTACATGCTCGTGTGCGACTATCCAAGCCTGGCAAATGTGAAAGTGATGAAGGATGCGCGCCTCGGACACGTGTCGGGTATCTGGGTGGGAAGCTCGTCCAGTTTTACCGACGAGGCCGGCGACTACTATTTTACTACCTACAATGAGAAGGAGAAAAGCTACGGTGTATTGCGGATCAAAAAAGGTGCCACCGAAATCGACCCGGCCTATGCATTCAGCCTGAAAGGACATAATATCCCTTTTGAAACCTATGATTACCATTCTTATCTTAAAAACGGGCTTGCATTGATCGGGTCGTTCATCGTGGATGTCCATAACCAGAAAGTGATCAAAGACCTGAACAGCTTTGGCCTGGGAACGGTGCAGGAAACGATGGAAACATACACCGAAAACAACAACGAAGTGTACGTGATCCTGAAAACCACCGATGCCCGCTGGTATATCGCGAAATATGACGCAGCCAAAAACACATTGACCCGCGGCGTGGAGATCGACGGCGGTGTGAAGGCAGTCAAAAGGGTAAGTCGCTTGAAATAAGCGTTTTGAAAGAATTATAAGACAAAATTTACGGATTACAAGCGTGGGGAACTAATGCGGGCAACGACGCCGCATTAGTTTCCCCGCTTTTTTGACTCACCTTCCCTCACGCGCAACGCGATCCTGCAAAACTTTTTGCACTTCTTTGATGTCAATTTTGTACAATATTTTGATAAAATCCAATCAGCATCGACTTGAAAGGGAAAACCTCTTTTTTTGATTTTTATTAATTGGATTATCGAAGCTTTTTATATTAATTTACTTTCGGTTATATCGACAAACTTTATCAATTGTACAAATAATGCTATTTATATTGACATAAATTTACCTGCCCCTTCGACTGCGCAGAGTGGCCAAGTCGCTTAGACACACAATCCCACGCTGCATTTCTGACTGTTTTTCTGCTATCCGCGCACGCCAATCATAGCGTGGGTTGATGAAATATTGCCAATACCTAACTAAAACCAAAACTTGAAAAATGTATGTATGCTTCCGCCTGACGGCCATTTGACGGCCATGATCCCCATTGTTTTTTTTATTAAACACTAACTGATTTTTCTATGATGAATTTTTCTCTGCGTCTTTTTCGCCCCGGCGAAAGGAACGCGCAAGGCCGCATGTCCTATGGCATGAGCGGACTGGGCGCGTTGATCCTGTTTTTTACTCTTTGCCTGGGAAATGTGCATGCCCAGGATATACCCGTGAAAGGAAAAGTGACCGATAGCAAAGGAAATGCGCTTCCAGGTGTTTCCATTACAATCAAAGGTACCAGTAAAGGAACGTCCTCCGATATGGAGGGAGGCTATACGATCTCGGCGCCGCCAGCATCTGTTCTGGCATTCAGCTTCATAGGGTTCTCTCCCAAGGAAGTGACCGTCGGTAGCGAGTCCACGATCGATGTTGTGCTGAACGACGATGTGAAGGCACTGGAAGAGGTCGTGGTGATCGGATATGGGTCTGTCAAGAAAAAGGATGTGACAGGTTCCGTCGTCTCGCTCCAACCCAAGGATTTTAACAAGGGGGTCATCACGGCGCCCGATCAGCTGATCCAGGGCCGTACGCCGGGTGTGATGGTGATCAATAACACGGGCCAGCCGGGGGGTGCTACGACAGTGCGGATACGGGGTAACTCGTCGATCCGGGCCGGTAATAACCCGCTTTTCGTTTTGGACGGTATTCCGCTTTCCGGCAGCTCGGCGCGCCCGGGTGGGAGCGGTGGTTTCGGATCGGATGGCGGTAACCCACTGGCGTACCTTAACCCCAACGACATTGCCAGCATGGACATCCTGAAAGACGCTTCGGCAACCGCTATTTATGGTTCGCGCGGTGCGAATGGGGTCGTGATCATCACCACCAAAAGGGGAGCATCCGGTGCGCCTACGGTGAGTATCAATGCTTCTACGGGTGTATCGAGCCTGCTCAGAAAACCGGAAGTACTCAATGCGGACGAATTCCGGGAAGCGGTGCAATTCTATGCGCCGAACGACGTGAAAGGCGCTGATTTTGGGGGTAATGTTAATGCTTTCGACGAAATCACGCGGGTAGCCCCGGTGCAAAACTACTCGATGGCCATCACGGGCGGTACCGACAATGGCAAGTACCGTGTTTCTGCTGGCTACATGGATCAGAAAGGGATCATTGAAACTTCGCGGCTCAAAAAATATACGGCGAGCATCAACAGCAGTTTCAAATTCCTTGAAAGCAAAAAACTGGGACTTGATTTTAATGTGCTGTTTACTCAAACCAACGAAAACCTGGCCCCGATCGACGTCGGCGTAGGTTTTGAAGGAAACGTGATTTCGCAAGCATTGACCTGGAACCCCACACGCCCGCTGCGTGTGAATGGCGATTCACTCACCTATGTGAGCCCGACGACGATCAACCCGCTCACTTCGCTGAGGGCCTATAAGGACGTCGCGGTTGTGAACACGACTGTTGCGAGCATTGCACCTTCCTATAAGATCACCGACGACCTGGAATACAAGTTGGTGTATAGCATTACACGCCAGACCGGTAACCGGAAAGGCCGCTACATTGCGGGGATGGTCGATCCGGCGCAGATCAGGAATGGTTTCGCATTTATTGGAAACAACTCTGAAACAAACCAGCAGCTGACCCAGACGCTGAGCTACAACAAGGACATCAACGAGGACCTGAACCTGAATGCCGTAGCAGGTTATGAGTTCCTGGACTATGCCAATAGCTGGAACGCCATGAGCGGCAGCGGGTTTACCGACGTTGGTCTTGATTTTTACGACTACCTGAACTATTCCGTAGCCAGCAACCGGGGGATCAACTCCTTCAAATCTCCAACGAACCAGTTGCAGTCTGTGTTTGTGCGCGTGGGATTGAATTACCTGGATAAATACCTGTTGACTGCTACCGTACGCAGAGACGGTTCCACGAAGTTTGGTGAAAATAACAAGTATGCCAACTTCCCTGCATTGGCACTGGCCTGGAATGTTTCCAACGAGTCTTTCCTGAAAGGCAACAGCGTGGTTAACAACCTGAAACTCCGCCTGGGCTGGGGTAAAACGGGAAACCGTGAGTTCGATTCGGGCGCCTCGCGTGACCGTTATGTGTTCGGTACGCAAAGCATCAGCCAGGCCAACTTCGGTAATCCTGACCTGAAATGGGAGACTTCCGAGACCTTCAATGGCGGTATTGATTTCAGCCTGTTCCAATCACGGATCGTAGGTTCGCTTGACGTCTTTAACAAAAAGACGACCGACGGCTTGTTTGAAAGGACGCTCGCACAACCTGCACCAAGTGGAAAAATCTGGGTTAACCTCGATGGAGAGGTTGTAAACAAAGGTGTGGAACTGGCGCTGACTGGTACGGTACTGGAAACCAAAGAATGGGTCTGGAACGTTTCGGCCAATGCTACTTACCTTAAAAACAGCGTGTCCGGCCTGCCAGGCTTCTATGAGACGGCTGCATTGAGAGGGCAGGGATTCTCGGGTGTATTGGGACAACGGATGGTAAGCGGACAGCCGCTCAACGTTTGGTACCTGGCCAAATACGCCGGCCTCGATCCGGCAACCGGAA
>CBIHPQ010000332.1:0-7754 GCA_966211825.1 uncultured Dyadobacter sp.
TCTTGCCTTCGCCAAGCAACCGGTGGGCTCTCGGGAAAGGCATATCGCTCTGCCCGATATGGACGCCGTCGGCATCCACGGCTAATGCGACATCCACACGATCATTGATTATCAACGGGACATTATAAGTTTCCAGAAGGCTTTTCAAACGTGCCGCACGATCGATAAATGCGCGGGTAGAGAGCGATTTTTCCCGCAGCTGGACCATCGTAACGCCTCCTTTTACGGCCTCCTCCACGACCCAATAAAAGTCGCGGCCCAGGCAGGCGGCTTCGTCGGTAACCAGATACAGTTCGAGGTTTAGCATGGTATTGTCGTTTTAATGCTGCCAGGTATGCAATATTGGCAGCAATATATTGATTGATAACCGGCAAATGCCCCTGGGCATGTAACTAAACGCTTAATATTACTCAAATTTAACTTTGCTCAACTCAGCCAGATGCGCGGGGCTAATATCGGCCAATTTATCCAAAAACGCGATCTGGAAGGAGCCGGGCGACCTGGCATCGCGGTAGGCCAGTTCCCCGCAGACGCCCATCGTAGCAGCCGCAGAAACCGCAGCTTCGAACGGATCCTGGCAAACTGCCGCAAATGCACCCGCGATGGCCGATGCCGTGCACCCCATGCCCGTAACCCGGGTCATCAACGGAACACCGTTTGACACCCAGCCCGTACACCCGCCACGCACGATCACATCCACAGCCCCGCTCACGCTCACAACCGAGCCGAACCGCGCACTCAACGCCTGGGCGGCACCAATGCTATCCATCGAATCGGCGGTGCTGTCTACACCCTTTGTTTGCACATTGGCGCCTGCTAATGCCAGAATCTCGGAAGCATTGCCGCGGATAATGGTCGGCGGCGCTGTTTCCAGCAGCTCGGTCAGGACTTTATTCCGGTAGGGCGTCGCCCCCGCTCCTACCGGATCGAGGATAACAGGTTTCCCGAGTTCAGCAGCCTTTTTCATCGCCAGTTTCATTGCCTCGACCCAATGTGCTGAAAGCGTGCCGATGTTGATCACCAGTGCGCCTGCAATCGACACCATGTCCTCCACTTCCTCCACCGCATGCGCCATCACCGGCGACGCGCCCACAGCCAGCAATGCATTGGCCGTAAAGTTCATCACAACGAAATTGGTAATATTATGAACCAGCGGCGCCGTGGTACGCAGTTTTTCCAGGTTTAGTTCTAATTGGATCGTCATTGTTATCTGTTAATGGATGACGTTTGAATAGAAGAAAGGGAGGAGGGAGGAAGGGGAGGAAAGGACAATATTTTAGCAATCCCTTTCTTTCCTCCCATTCTCCTTCATTCCTTATTCCTTTCTTCCCTTTCCCCCTTCCTCCCTTTTCTCCTTCCCCCCTTCTTCATCACCGACGAATGTAGTAGTTTTGGGTGGTTAACAAAAATCCATACACTCCCCTGATCATGATCAAAGCAGCAATTTTCGACATGGACGGCCTGCTCATCGATTCCGAACCGATGTGGACGGAAGCGGCACGTTCTGTCATGCAAAAAGTAAATTTTGAAATTACCGACGCACTTCGTCTTCAAAGTACGGGACTGTCTATCAAGCTATTTCTTGATTTTTGCCATAAAATCCAGCCCTGGAACACACCCTCTTTCGAAGAGCTTGAAAAAGAAATCCTCGAAAAAGCCCATCACGACATTCTGGCCAACGCCGAAGCCATGCCCGGCGCCATTACGCTGATCAGGGAATTGAAAAAACAGGGACTGAAACTGGCGGTCGCCTCTGCCTCACATATGGAACTGATTGAGGGGGTATTAAAAAGACTGGAAATTATTGACTATTTTGACACCTGGCATTCCGGCGAGCTGGAAGAGCATACCAAGCCGCACCCGGCTGTGTACCTTACTACCGCCAAAAAACTGGGTGTATTACCCGCAGAATGCATTGCTTTCGAAGACTCTCACGCCGGCTTACGCGCGGCACACGCGGCAGGTATGATCACGATCTCGGTGCCTGCCTCGGAAGTTTTTGAAGATAAAAAGTTTGATTTGGCGCATTACAAGATCCCGTCGCTCGAAAAATACATATTGAGCGAAATGTCGGGTGTGCCGCAAAGTGTGATCGAAAACTAAACCTCGACCCTATCCCGCATACCCCGCATGATCGGACTCCGGCATTTCAGTATTATGATAATGATCAGGATAGCAGTGATTGTCCTGAGTGTCATTGCCCTCGCCTGGCTGGCGTCCAAGCACACCAACGAAACGCTGGTGTACATTCTGGGCACCATTTTCATATTCATACAGGGGTCGTTGTTGTACCAGTATGTCACGAATGTGAACCGCAAGCTGACCTATTTCCTGGAATCGGTGCGGTATTCGGATTTTACGATCAATTTCCGGTCGGACAATAAAATGGGCCGGACGTTCAAGGAGCTCAACCAGCAGTTCAATGAGGTTTTGCTCGCATTCAGGCAGGCGCGCGCGGAGAAGGAGGCTAATCTGCAATACCTCAACACGATCGTCCAGCACATTGGGACCGGCCTCATTACATTTGACAGTAATGGGCAGGTTAACCTGATCAACAATGCGGCGCTGCGTATGCTCGGCATTTACCGGCTGCACCAGCTGATCGAACTCAAAGACAAGCACCCGCGGCTTTATGAGCTCATTTCCAACCTCGATACCGGCGTGCGCGAACTTTATCGCACACCCAGCGACCAGCCGCTCGCATTGCAGGCGGCGGCCATTCAGCTGCGGGGAATGTGGGTCAAAATTGTGGTTTTGCAAAATATCCAGACGGAGCTGCAACAGCAGGAGGTCGAATCCTGGCAAAACCTTACCCGCGTGCTGCGGCACGAGATCATGAACTCCATGACGCCCATCGTGTCGCTCGTAGGCACGATGCGCCTGATCGTGAACGAGGATATCGAGCGGTCGACGAGCGATCAGGAGGCTGTGAACGACTTAAAAGAAGCATTATCCACACTTGAAAAACGCAGCAAGGGAATGATGCAGTTCGTGAATGCCTACCGCGATTTCACGACATTGCCCAAGCCCGTATTCGCCAGTTTGGGAGTTGCCGAAATGTTGCAGGAAGTATTGCAATTGCTTCAAACCGACCTCACACAATCGGGCGTGCTGTGGAAACTTTCCGTTAAACCCGAATCCCTTACCGTAAAAGTCGACGCCAGCCAGATCCAGCAGGTTTTGATCAACCTCATTAAAAATGCTTCCGAAGCATTCTCTCACCAGACCGACCGCCTCATCACGCTCTCGGCCTACCAGCTCGACGGCACCGTCATGATCGAAGTCGCCGATAATGGCGACGGCATCGAACCCGAAGCATTGGAAAACATTTTCATTCCATTCTACACCACCAAAAAAACCGGCTCCGGCATCGGCCTAAGCCTTTCCCGCCAGATTTTGCAGCAACACAACGGACAGCTGAACGTTGAGTCGCAGGTGGGGAAAGGGACGGTGTTTACGTTAGTGTTTTAGGGCTCTCGAACCGGTCAGGGCCGAAGGCCTACTCAAATTTCCTGACGTTACAACCATCCCCACCGGCCTGTTGTCTTGCAACAAACCTAAATGAGAACCCGATGAAAAAGTTAGTATTCGTGCTTTTCGCTGTGATGGCGGTGGCCTGCAAAAGCACTGGTGTGGATAAGAGGGAGGACGGTATCCAATACAAGGAAACCATTTTGCTGAACGATGTCCCAAAAGCTACGCTGACGTTTTTTGAAGTGGAAGACAGCCGCTGTCCGGAAGGCGTAACGTGCATTTGGGGCGGGCGAGCGGCCGTGGATCTCTTGCTTTCAGGCTTTACTACGGAAGGAGGGATCAATGAACACGTCAAAATGTGCGTTGGCACTTGCGATGCCTCCACAGGGTCTGACACTTTGGAAAAGACATTCGCAGGAGAAAAATACAGGCTTGTGCTCAGCGCGGTCAACCCTTACCCCAAGTTCGGCGATTCGACGCGGACAAAGGAAAAGTATTCGATCATGCTGAAAATCGAGAAGAAATAGCCCCCGATAGGAGCCATTGGAGAACAAGGGAAGCCCGGCAGCTTCCCTATTTTTGTGCCAGCTTACTCCGCTTGAAACCGTAGCTGAAATAGATCACGAGGCCGATCGCCAGCCAGATCACGAAGATCAGCCAGTTGGATGCGCCGAGTTCGGTCATCAGGTAGAGGTTCGTGAGGATACCGGCCACAGGTAGTGCCGAGAAGTTGTTTTGGTAGCTTAAAATGGACAGGGTACACCAGGTGATCCAGAATATAATGGTCAGCAGCTTGTGCTCCATAATTTCCGCGAAGCTCAGCATCCTCCATTCCAGTATCACCGACTGCCCGTAGGTAAGCAGCCCCAGGATCGCGAGAAAGAGCAATGCGCCTACCAGATATTTGCCATTGATATAAGGCACCCGAAACTTCGAACGCGCTGAAATGCCTTTGTGATCGAGGTATAACACGCCGCCGCACACGAGGATGAACGCAAAGAATGTCCCTACGCTCGTCAGGTCGACGAAGAAATCCATTTTGAAAAACAACGCGGGAATACCTACGACAAAACCGGTTACGATCGTCGCGAACGACGGCGTCTGGTATTTGGGATGTATTTTGGCAAAACGCTTCCAGAGCAGGCCATCGCGGCTCATCGTCATCCAGATCCTCGGCTGGCCCAATTGGTACACGAGCAATGCACTGGTAATCGCAATGACAGAGCTCACTGAGATGACACCCGCCATAAAATCCAGGCCATTCTTTTGAAATACAAATGCGAGCGGGTCGCTCACTTTCAGCTCGGTGTAATTCACCATTCCGGTGAGTACGAGCGTAATGAGTACATATAATACGGTACAAATAACGAGGCAGTAGATCATCGCCCTGGGCATGTCGCGCTGCGGGTTCCGACACTCTTCGGCCGTTGTCGATATGGAATCGAAGCCGATAAATGCAAAAAATACGGAAGCCACCCCGCTTAGCACGCCTTTCACGCCGTTCGGGGCAAAGGGCGACCAATTCGCAGGTTTTACATAAAATGCACCGGCCAGGATTACCAGTAATACCACGCCGATCTTTAATACCACCATGATATTGCTCGCCGTCCGGGACTCGCGTATTCCGATGTAAACGAGTGCGGTTATGAGCAGGGTTACCAGGCCGGCGGGCAGGTTCAATAGTATGTGAAAATCACCGATTGCAGGGGCCGTTTCATATGCATTGGCGGCAAAACGCTCGTATTCCGAAAGTGCCGACATGCCCGAAGACTGCAATTTAAGGAACGCCTCCCGGGCTGTCTGTCCGTTGATCGTGAGCCAGCCTGGCAGATTGATGCCAAAACCATTGAGCATACTCACAAAATATTGTGACCAGGAAATCGCGACTACCATGTTGGAAACGGCATATTCAAGGATGAGTGCCCAGCCGATGATCCAGGCGAACAGCTCACCGAAAGCTACGTATGCATACGTGTAGGCGCTACCCGATACCGGCACGGTGCTCGCGAACTGCGCGTAGGACAACGCCGTGAAAACGCAGGCAACAGCCGTAAAAACGAACAACAGCGAAACCGCGGGCCCGCCATTATAACTCGCGATTCCGATGGTACTAAAAATACCCGCCCCGATAATGGCAGCTATCCCCAATGAAACCAGGTCCCGCACACCCAATATTTTGGCTAGGCTCCCTTCACTTCCCGTATGGGCATCTTTCAGAATCTGGTCGACGGTTTTTTTTCGGAAAAGAGGAGAATTCTGGCTCATGCAGGCGTCAATTTATCAGGTTTCAGTTTGTAATAAGCAGGGCTAAAAATAATGATATTCTAAAACGATCCCGGCATCGCCTGAAAATTTGTTCCTTTTATACCAAAAAATCCGTACAAAATTCTTCGATCGCGAAATCAAACAAGTGAAGATTGCGTTATCGAACTAATCTCCACCGCATCGTTCCATCCTTTTGCCCATGAAAAAAACCATTACTTTCTTCATCAGCATTGCCTTTTCCATCCAATTCATTGCGGCGCAAAGCGTTAAGTCCTACTCCACCGCCCAGGCGCATTCCCACAATGATTATGAAAGGGCGCGTCCGTTTGACGATGCCTATGAACAGCAGTTCGGATCGGTGGAGGCTGACGTTTTCCTTGTCAACGATACCCTGTATGTTGCCCATAACCTGAAAGATATTCGCCCTCAGCGCACTTTTGCCGCATTATATCTTCTTCCTATCCTCCAAAAAGTCGGGCAGAATAGCGGGCGCATTTACACACAGGAAAATGTTCCGCTGCAACTGCTCATCGATCTGAAAACGGAAGGCGAGCCAACGCTGGCGGCGTTGATTAAGGAGCTCGAACCGCACAAAAATATGCTCGCGCCGGCCGGCAGCGTCAAAATCGTCGTCAGCGGTAATGTGCCCGACGCGTCGTTGTTCGAGAAATATCCGAATTTCATCTATTTCGACGGTCGCCCTGAAAACGTTTACACACCTGCGCAAATGGCACACGTGGGACTGATCAGCCAGGCATTTCAGAAATACTCCAAATGGAATGGCGAAGGCCCCATTCTGGAAAAAGACAAAAAGAAGATTCAGAAGATGATCGACGACGCGCACAACCTCGGCAAAAAGGTGCGGATCTGGGCCACGCCCGACAATATCAACTCCTGGAAAACGATGATGGCCCTGGGCGTCGATTACCTCAACACCGACAAGGTACGCGAGCTCGGCGATTACCTTCGTACTGCACCCAGGTAGTTTTGCAAAACAAAATACGGCCAGGAATAATTTTTCAGTAGTATCAAATGGCTTTGGAAGAGTTATAGACTATATTGTACTGCCATCAATTAGTCAAACCTTTCGTTCATGTCTGCCGAACAAACCGCTGCGCTCAAAAAAGTACTCAAACCGATCCACCTCTGGGCCATCGCCGTCGGGCTTGTCATTTCGGGTGAATATTTTGGCTGGAATTACGGTTGGGGCGTTTCGGGTACCATCGGCTTTCTGATCGCGACGCTCGTGGTGACGGTCATGTACGTGACTTTCATATTCAGTTTTACCGAACTTACTACCTCCATTCCGCAAGCGGGCGGGCCGTTTTCCTATGCCTACCGCGCATTCGGCTGGTGGGGCGGCCTCGTGGCGGGTTACGCTACTTTGGTGGAGTTTCTGGTGACGCCACCGGCCATTGCGTTCGCACTCGGGAGTTACAGCCACTTTTTATACCCCAACCTGGAGGTACTGGAAGTTGCCTTTGCGTGCTACGTCATTTTTATTGTTATTAATTTACTGGGCATCAAAGAGTCGGCCACATTTTCACTCGTGGTAACGCTGCTGGCGGTAGTGGAGCTGTTGATCTACATCGGCATTGTCGCACCGCATTTTTCCTATGAAACTTTTGTCACCGACCCAATGCCCTTCGGCTGGACGGGTGTTTTCGCCGCATTACCTTTTGCGATCTGGTTCTACCTCGCGATCGAGGGGGTTGCGATGGTGGCCGAAGAGGTGGAAGACCCGAAAAGGACGATTTCACGGGGCTACATTTACGGAATTCTGACATTGGTGGTACTGGCCCTTGCCGTGATGATCTTCACCGGCGGCATTGCGCCCTGGCAGCAATTGAGCAATATTGATTATCCATTGCCTGCCGCGCTCGGCATCGTGCTCGGGCGGGACAGCGGACTTACCCAACTATTCGCCAGCCTGGGGCTCTTTGGCCTGATCGCTTCTTTCCACGGGACGGTCATTGGATATTCAAGGCAAATTTTCGCCCTCGCACGCGAAGGGT
>CBIHPQ010000333.1:0-7734 GCA_966211825.1 uncultured Dyadobacter sp.
GCATCGAGCTTGATCGCCGTCAGGTCACCTGCTGAATAGATTGGCCAGTTGACCAGACAGTTTCCCGTACAAGCCGAGGCACCGGAAGCATCCTTTGAGAAATAATAAAGCGTTTTGCCGTTTTTATCGGTCAGGATTTTGCCGCCTACTTTCGCGTTGTCTTTCAATTGAACATCGTTGGTGGGTGTTGGTGTGGGATCGCTGTCGTCATCGTCCGAGCAGGACAGGCTGACGGCCATTAACAGTCCCAATGCGACCAGCATTCTGGAAGTTGAAAAGATTTTCATCGGATTTAATTATGATTTGTTAGAGATGAACTGGATACGTCGCGATTACGACCAAATCTTTCCGATGGTTGCGTGTATAGGTTAAAACAAAAAAAGCATAACCGGTAACGGCTATGCTTTCAGGCTTTTTGAAGGAAAATAGCTCAGGCATTCCAGCCCTGCGCCGTGAGCGGCACGCGGGTATCGGCTTTGGTATGCAGCTCTACTTCCCCCTTTTTATCGGTGATATAACCAATGAAAGTGATCTTGGGATTGTTCTTGATCTGCTCATAAGCCGATTGCGAAACAGTAAAAAGCAGTTCATAATCCTCGCCGCCATTCAATGCTGCCGTAGCTGCGCCGATATTCAGTTCGGACGCCGCCAGGTAGGTCTGCTCGTCGATTGGAAGGCGCTCTTCAAAAATCACCGCGCCCACGCCCGATTGCGCGCATATATGCAGGAGGTCCGAGGCGAGGCCGTCCGACAGGTCGATCATCGAAGTGGGTAATACTCCTGCTTCGTCGAGTTCGTAAACGACGTCCATTCTTGCTTCCGGGCGCAATTGGCGCTGGATCACGTAATCCTTTCCTTCCAGCTCCGGTTGCATATTGGGGTTGGCCAAAAACACCTGCTTTTCCCTTTCGAGCAATTGCAGGCCCATATAAGCACCGCCCAAGTCGCCGGTTACGCATAGCAGGTCATTGGGCTTCGCCGTGTTCCGGTATACGATCTTGTCCTTTTTAACCTTACCAAACACGCTTACCGAGATCAACAGGCCGGACCGCGACGACGTGGTGTCGCCGCCTACCAGGTCCACGTTGAAATCCTTGCAAGCCATTTTCATGCCTGCGTAAAGCTCTTCGACGGCCTCCACGGAAAACCGGTTGCTCAATGCAATACCGACCGTTACCTGTCGGGGGATACCGTTCATGGCAGCGATATCGGCCACGCTGGCCGAAATGGCCTTGTAACCCAGATGTTTCAGCGGAAAAAATGTAAGGTCGAAATGGACGCCTTCCAGAAGCATATCGGTTGTAAGCAAGCCAAATTCTTCCCCTGCGTCGATCACCGCCGCATCGTCGCCAATCCCTCTTACAGTATCCGGCAGCGACGTCTGAATGCTTTTATTTATTCTTTGAATCAGCCCGAACTCACCCAGGCTGCTTATTTCAGTTCTTGTTTCCATGCCGCAAAATTAGACAAAAAAAGCGAAGCCATTCCCGCGTTGGAAATGGCTTCGCTGATGTTATGCAAGATCGACTTTCCGCTTATGGGTTGGTCAATGTGTATTCATTAATAGTACCGCCTGTTTTAGGGCTGGCTGTGATGCGCGTCAGCACCACTTTCGCGTCGTCGAGCGAGCTGATCGTAAATTCCAGTTTACCGCCCGAACCCGTTGGTGGCGGGGTCAGATTGGTGAGTACGAGCTTCGTGTCACCTTCCAGGTCCCAGTTTCCTGTGAATGTTTTACCATCCACGTCGGTCAGGGTCACAGTTTTAGTACCACCGCTGTTAGCAAGCGTCAGGCGGAAACCTGAATAGGCTGCTTCGATGTTGCCGGAACCTCCACGGGTATACACCACGGTTGCGCCATGCTTCACCGATTCCGCTGTCCAGGCCTTCGCGATTCTTTCAGATACAGGTGCGACTTTCTTTTTGCAACCAGCAGCTACCAGTCCCAAAATCATGATTGAACACCAAAGAAGAGCGTAACTTTTTCTCATATTTTATTTTTCGTAATTGTCTTTTCAAAACGCCAAGTTCTTACATTTTAGTCTTATAATCAAAATATTCATGACAGATCATTTTCTAAATTTTCCAACGGAATACCGTTATCACTAAATTGCGCGCTAAAAGCATATAATGAAAGTATATACCAGGGCACAACTGGCGCTTCGTAACGGGCAGGACCGGGAAGAAATATGGTGTGCATATCAAGGAATAATTTACGATGTGAGCTCCTCCCGGCTTTGGCGCAATGGCCATCATTATGAGCACTGGGCGGGCCAGGACCTTACCAAAGAGCTGGGCGATGCGCCGCACACCGAACGCGTTTTCGAGCGCTTCAATGTCATCGGCAAGCTCCAATTACCCGAATAATGTAACCGAACGATTTTCATGTCTTCCAAATATATCCTGATCGCCGACAGCGGTTCCACGAAAACAGACTGGGCGTACATCGACCCGCAGACCGGCAGCCACCAGTCGGTGCAGTCGGCAGGCATTAACCCGTTTTACCAGACGGCCGAAGAAATTGCCCCTGTTTTGCAAAACCAGGTCGTTCCGCGGATTGGCAGCGATATTCAGGAAATCCATTTCTACGGTGCAGGCTGTGCCGACGCCAAATCGAGCATGCCGGTGACCGATGCATTAAAACAAAGTTTCCCGTCGGCCAATATAGTGGAGGTGGCTTCCGATATGCTCGGTGCCGCGCGCGGGCTCTGCGGGCATGCGCCCGGACTTGCATGCATATTAGGCACGGGCGCGAACAACGCATTTTTCGACGGTCAGCGCATTACCCATTCCATCGGCTCGCTGGGGTTCTGGCTGGGCGATGAGGGAAGTGGTTCCTATTTGGGCAAGACATTGGTGGTGCATTACCTGCAAAACGAGTTGCCCCAGGACCTTCGGGCACTTTTTGTAGACCAGTATCCCGGCCTCGATCGCCTGACCGTGCTCGATTATGCGTATAAAAAACCATATCCGAACCGGTATTTTGCTTCCTTCTCCCAATTCATCACTGAAAATCGTACCCATGAATTCATTCAGGCGTTGCTGAGCAATGCATTCGGGCTGTTTGTCCAAAAATATGTTTTAAAGCATGCAAATGCAGGCCAATATCCGGTTCATTTCACGGGTTCGATTGCCTATTATTATCAGGATATCCTTCGTGCGGTGCTTGAAAACAATGGGTTACAAACCGGACGAATCCTGAAATCGCCTTTGGAAGGGTTGATCGGCTACCACCTGGCCGATCTGAAAGCTAAATAAGTTAATGAAATGTTAAACATTGCCTATCCGGTCACGTTACGGCTGGCACGGCTGTTTAATTGAACGAATGGCCTTATATTTAATGGTCATTTCGAGTTAGTTATGTCAAGACGTACCATTCAGTCCCTCACGGTTTTTTCTGCATTGCTCATTATCGGCGTTGTTATTACGCAGATTTACTGGGTAAAACAGGCCCTCGACCTCCGGCACCGGCAGTTCAACCAAAATGCCCACATTGCATTACAGGATGTCGCCGGAAAACTGGCCAATGTATGCGGGGTAATGCAGACCACCAATCCGGTTGAGCAGCTTTCTCCGGAATATTTTCTGGTCAATACCAATGCCACCACCCAGCCGGAAGTCCTGGAACATTTTATCAAGGACAGTTTCCAGAAGCATAACCTGATCACGAATTTCGAGATCGGTATTTACGACTGTACCACCAACCGGATCCGCTACGGAATGTCGCTGAGCACCAAGAACAACGATAAAATTCCAACGAAAACAACCAACTGGATCAAAACCGACAAATACCCCTATTATTTCGGTGTGCGCTTTCCCGAGCAGGAAACCTATTTTGCAGGCAGTATCAGCGGCGCTATCTGGTCGTCGGCGCTTGTGCTGGTAGCTGTATCGTTCTTTGCCTACGCATTGTTTGTGATTTTAAGGCAGAAACAACTTTCGGAAGTGCAGCGCGATTTTGTCAATAATATGACGCACGAGCTGCAAACACCGATTTCTACGATCCGCATTGCCGCCGATGTCTTGAATTCCGACAATATCGTTGCACAGCCTAAGCGCCATAAACGCTACGTGCAGATCGTCCAGGACGAAATTCTCCGCTTGCAGGGCCAGGTGGAAATGGTACTGTCCATGGCCAAAGCCGAACGCAATGCGCTGACGTTGCAGAAAGAGCGGCTCGACGTGCGGCAAATGATCGAATCCACATTGCTGCCCTATGAGGAGAAAGTGCGTTTCCATGCGAATGCGACGAACAGTTTCATCGACGCCGACCCATTCCACCTGCGTTGTATGATCAGTAACCTGGTCGATAATGCGCTGAAATACTCGGATGATGTGCCGGATGTGGTCGTAGAAACATACAATAAGGGCAATAACCTCGTTATAGCAGTCCGCGACCAGGGCATCGGCATCGCGCCGGAGTACCAGAAGAAGGTTTTCAACCAGTTTTTTCGCATTCCTTACGGCGATGTGCACAATGTGAAAGGCTTCGGTATCGGGCTGAGTTATGTCAAACAGATCGTCCGCGCGCATCACTGGCACCTGGCGCTGGAAAGTGCCCTGGGCAAAGGCAGTACATTTAAGATCACTATCCCGCAGAAACACGCTTGATGAAAAAGAGAATCCTGTACGTCGAAGATGACCCGAACCTGGCATTTGCCACCAAGGATAACCTCGAAGAATACGATTATGAAGTAGTTCACGCCACCGACGGCGCCGAAGCGCTGGACTTTTTTGGTAAAGAGCATTTCGATATTTGCGTACTCGACATTATGCTGCCCCGAATGGACGGCTTCACATTGGCCGAAAAAATCCGCAGCTCCGACAGCCAGGTCCCTATCCTCTTCCTTTCGGCCCGGTCGATGCAGGAAGACAAGATCAAAGGCCTGAAACTCGGGGCTGATGATTACATTACCAAGCCATTCAGCATTGAAGAGCTCAAACTCCGGATCGACGTTTTCCTCCGCCGCAGCAAGGCCGACTCCATACTGGTCGTAAAACCCGGCAATAAGCAGATCGGCAAGTATTTGTTCGACTTTCAAAAACTGACACTGACCATCGAAGGCAAATCGCAAAGCCTCACATTTCGCGAGGCGGAGGTATTAAAATTCATGGCTGAGCGCACCGAACAGGTGATCCGCCGCGACGAGCTTTTGAAGGCAATCTGGGGCGACGACGACTATTTTATGGGACGCAGCCTCGATGTTTTTATATCCAGATTAAGGAAATATCTCTCGGGCGATCCCGATATCCGCATCGATAATGTGCATGGCGTCGGGTTCAGAATGCGGTGGTGAAATGCAATTTTTTGAAAATTTGTTTTGCCGTTACTTGCTCAAAAAAAATTAATTACGCATCTTTGCACCCTCATTTGGAAAAATTGTAAGTCATGGCTAAGGTTTGTCAAATATCAGGTAAAAGAACTCGCGTTGGAAATAACGTTTCTCACGCTAACAATAAAACAAAACGTAAATTCTTCCCGAATTTGCAAAAGAAACGTTTCTTCCTTCCTTCATCAGGAGAATGGGTTACGTTGAAAGTAGCAGCTTCTGCTCTTCGTACCATCAACAAAAATGGTATCGAAGCAACTATACAAAAAGCATACGACAAAGGAACGCTTACGTTCTAAAAGGAATTTACGAATTTATTGGAAAAGGACTTTCCTCCATCGGGAAGTCCTTTTTTTCGTGAGTTTTCATTCCAAAATCGGTTCATAATGGCAGCCACAGGTCAGGTTTTCTTACTACTAGGCTCTAACCTGGGCGACCGCCAGCAGGTGCTCGCGGCCGCACGTGACGCCATTATTGAGCAGGCCGGAAGCATTACCAGCCAATCCGGGATATACGAGACCGAGCCCTGGGGCATTACCGACCAGCCTGCATTCCTGAACCAGGTACTGGAAATTTCCACTTCCCTCCTGCCTGAGGACCTGCTCAGGGTCATTCTCAACATCGAGCACGACCTCGGCCGCGTACGTTACGAACGCTGGGGCGCACGCGTGATCGACATCGACATGCTGTATTTCGGACAAACAGTGATGGACAGCGCTCGCCTCACGTTACCGCATCCCCGCATTCAGGACCGGCGCTTTGTGCTTGCCCCCCTAGCCGAAATCGCCCCGGATTTCATCCATCCGATTCTGCAAAAAACCTCCTCACAACTTCTCGACAATTGCCCCGACACATCTGCCGTGTCAAAAATACCTTGAAAAAATACCATTACCCTGTTTGACGCTTTATTTCGGGCATCAAGCCATTTATTCAGGTTTTTCACCAGTTCATCATTTTTTCCTGTCATTTTAGGCTGATTAACACGTGCTTTGTCCGCCCTTTAAAAAAATGTCGAAATAATTTTCCCTTATCGGCAGGGGTATATTCACACTGAGTTGTCACGGAGGAAAGGAAAAATTCAATTTGATCGTCTGCAAGAATAACCGGCCTCGTCGACAGCAACATAAACCAATTTGATAGTAAACAATTCCAGTCCATGAAAAACAGCATACTCAAATGCCTTCTATTAGCCTTGATCAGCCTGCCGGCCCTCGCCCAGAACCGGCACACCGTAAGCGGTTACGTGAAAGACAACTCGAATGGTGAGGGACTTATCGGCGTTTCCGTTTACGTTCGCGGAGCGGAGACGGGAGTCGTAACGAACCCTTACGGCTTCTACTCGCTCACGCTTCCCGATGGTAATTACACATTGGTGTTTACCTACATCGGTTACCAGAAAGTAACGCGCGAGCTGGTACTCGATGCCGATAAGACGATCAGCATCGAAATGTCCGACGAAAGCAACCAGCTCTCGGAAGTGACGATCTCTACCCAAAAAGAAGACGAGAACGTCCGCAGCATCGAAATGTCTGTCAATAAGGTGGAAATGAAAACCATCCGTAAAATGCCTGCATTGCTCGGCGAAGTGGACCTGATCCGGAGCATTCAGTTGCTCCCCGGCGTGACGACCGTCGGTGAAGGCGCCTCGGGTTTCAACGTGCGCGGCGGCGATGTTTCCCAAAACCTGGTTTTGCTCGACGAAGCGCCGGTTTATAACTCTTCCCACTTGTTTGGCTTCTTCTCGGTATTCAACCCCGACGCCGTGAAGGATGTGAAGCTCATCAAAGGCGGAATCCCTGCACAATATGGCGGCCGGATTTCTTCGATCCTCGACGTTCGTATGAAAGAAGGTAATGCCAAAAAGCGTGAGATCAACGGCGGGATCGGTTCGATATTCTCCCGTTTGACTTACGAGCAGCCATTTGCAAAAGGGAAAGGATCGTTTATCGTGGCGGGCCGCAGATCTTACATCGATGTTTTGGCAAAACCATTTCTGAACTCCGACTTGAAGGATTCAAAGTTCTATTTTTATGATCTGACGGCGAAGGTGAACTATCAATTGGGTAATAAGGACACTTTCTACGCATCGGGTTATTTTGGGAAAGATGTTTTCGGAGGCGGCGATTTTGGATTTGGTTGGGGCAACAAAACGGCCACAGCCCGCTGGAACCACATTTTCTCCAACAAGCTCTTCATGAACCTGACGGGCTATTACAGCAACTACGATTATAACCTCGGCCAAAACCAGAACAAACCCGACGCAAAAGACAAGTTCGACTGGAAGTCCAAGATCATCAGCACGAGTATCAAGCCTGATTTTACATTTTACATTACACCCAACAACCAGCTGACGTTCGGTGGCCAGTACATTTATTATGATACACGCCCCGGCAAAGCCACCGCC
>CBIHPQ010000334.1:0-7720 GCA_966211825.1 uncultured Dyadobacter sp.
CCGCCCGCAATTGCAGCCATGTGTTTATGGAAGTGAGCTCGCATTCCGTGGCGCAGCACCGCATTACGGGCCTGCATTTCGCTGGGGGGATTTTTACCAACATTACCCACGACCACCTCGATTTCCACAAGACCTTCGATAACTATATCAAAGCCAAAAAAGGCTTTTTCGACGCATTACCAAAATCTGCATTCGCATTGGTGAACATCGACGACCGCCGTGGAAATGTGATGGTACAGAACACCAAAGCGCGTATCGAAACCTATTCGTTGCAAACGCTCGCGACTTTCAAAGGCAAGATCATCTCGGATACGCTCGCGGGTATGCATATGGAGATCAACAACCAGGAAGTCTGGTTCCGCGTTATCGGGCGGTTTAATGCATATAACCTGCTTGCAGTATATGGTGCAGCGGTGCTTTTAGGTGAAAAGGAAGAGGCTGTTTTAACCGAACTTTCAAACCTGAAAAGCCCGCCCGGCCGCTTCGAACAGTTCCATTCTGCCGACCAGATCGTCGGCATTGTGGACTACGCGCACACCCCCGACGCGCTCGAAAACGTGCTCGAAACGATCACGCATTTGCGGCAGGGCAACGAGCAGGTGGTGACGGTAGTTGGCTGCGGGGGCAACCGCGATGCCGAAAAACGGCCCAAAATGGCTGAAATCGCCTGCCGGTACAGCAACCGCGTGATCCTGACGTCGGATAACCCGCGGTTTGAGGAGCCTATGGACATTCTCGACCAGATGCGGAAAGGCGTGCCGCCATTGGATTACAAAAAAACAACCGTGATCGAAGACCGCCACGAAGCCATTCTGAAAGCGGGACTCGAAGCCGCGCCGGGCGATATTATCCTGATCGCCGGCAAAGGACATGAAAACTACCAGGATGTGAAAGGCGTAAAACACCATTTCGACGACAAGGAGGTGCTTATGGAGGTGTTCGCAAAACGGGCGGGCAATTAAAAGTTCCCATGCTTTTGGCGTAGTCTATTAAAAAAACCAATTTTGCAGCCGTCATCCCAACAAGCTCTTTCATGCTCTATTATCTCTTCGATTATTTAGACAAACAATTTAACATTCCCGGGGCCGGGGTATTCCAATATATCTCGTTCAGGGCGTTGGGTGCGACGGTTTTGTCACTCTTCATTGCCGCCACCTGGGGAAAGTCTATCATTAATCTGCTTAGGAGAAAGCAAATGGGCGAGTCGATCCGCGACCTCGGGCTGGCCGGGCAAATGGAAAAGGCCGGAACGCCGACAATGGGTGGTTTTATCATCCTGGCGTCGCTGCTGATTCCGGTGGTGCTGTTCGCGAAATTGAGCAATGTATACATCGTTTTGCTGCTCATCACGGCCGTTTGGACAGGCGGGATCGGATTTTTGGATGATTATCTCAAAAAATTCAAAAACAATAAGGACGGGCTGGCAGGCCGTTTCAAGATAGTAGGGCAGGTAGGTTTGGGTTTGATTGTAGGGATTACCCTTTCATTTAACGACAATGTCAAAATCCGCGTCTACGACCAGCCGGTGCTCAGTTCGAGCCTGGGCGAAGTGCAGCGCTACCGCGACATTATCCACCCGACGGTTACCACCATACCATTCATCAAAAACAATGAATTTGACTACCGGACGCTGCTTTTTGGCTGGCTTCCGGAAGAATATACCTGGGTCATTTACACGATCATCGCGATTTTCATCATCACCGCCATTTCCAACGGTGCCAATATCACCGACGGTATCGATGGCCTTGCAGCGGGTGTTTCAGGCATTATTGCGCTCACACTCGGCGTGCTGGCGTATTTGTCGGGTAACACCAAGTTCTCGCAGTACCTGAACATCATGTATATTCCCAACTCGGGTGAGCTGGTAATATTCTGCGCGGCGTTTATCGGGGCGTGTGTCGGGTTTTTATGGTATAATGCCTATCCGGCTCAGGTATTTATGGGCGATACGGGGAGTTTAATGCTCGGTGGGGTCATTGCAGTAGTAGCCCTCGCGATCCGGAAAGAGTGGCTGATCCCGGTCATGTGCGGGATTTTCATCGTTGAGAATGCGTCCGTCATTTTACAAGTCAGCTATTTTAAATATACCAAACGAAAGTACGGCGAAGGGCGAAGGATATTCCTCATGTCGCCCCTGCACCATCACTACCAGAAAAAGGGCATCCACGAGGCCAAAATCGTAACCCGTTTCTGGATCGTCGGCATTATCCTCGCGATTCTGACACTTGCGACTTTGAAGCTGCGTTAGAGGGGAGAAAGGGAAGAAAGGGATGAAAGGGATGAAGGGGATGAAGGGGAGGAAGGGGAGGAAGGAAAAGAGTGCGATGTCAGTCTGAGCGCAGTCGAAGACAGGCCCTACCGTAATGACTTTCTTCGACTTCGCTCAAACTGACATCTTCCTGTTCCCACATCAACCAAGAAGCCCCGATTCATGCGAATCGGGGCTTCTTGTGGTTTTTAGTCTGTCGATATTGGGGTAATTTATTCTCGTAGTTCCATTAACATCTCATCAGTAATCTTGTTTTTCTCCTTGAAATCGGCCACTGTTTCAGTGAAATCGTTTTGCAGGCTCTCTACGTTCTGAAGGTTTTTATAAACACCGTCGTAGATCTCGTTCAATGATTTGTCGAGGTTCTGGACGTTGACGTTCATGTTTTCTGTTTCAATCTGACCAATCTTCTTGATCACGGCAGTCTCGCTGTTTTTCAAATCCTCGATCTCGCGCAGGATTTTTTCCATGGTCTTAAACTTTTCGATCTTATCCATAAGTCTTTTTCAAGATTGTTTTCAGGTTAAATGTTTAAAATATCATACCAAAGCCAATGTGCCTCCCGGTAAAATGAGATGATCGAATGCTTTTGAAAGCTATGAAAACGAAAAGCTTCGCATTGAACCTGCTGGCAATTTTACTGTTGCCGGTATCCTATATTTCAGCCCAAACCTCCGAAAAAACGACCCAATGGAAGGGTTTTGAGAAAGTCGAGTTCACTTTTCAGGACCGGAACGCCTGGTACGTGAAACCCAAAAAGGCGATCGAAGGCAATCCGTGGATATGGAGAGCACATTTCCCCACCTGGCATACCGATATGGACAGTATCCTGCTCACACGCGGGTTTTATGTGGCGTACGTCAACACCAACGACATGTTCGCCCATCCGAAAGCGATGCAGGTATGGGACGCGTTTTACGATTACCTCGTGAATGAAAAGCATTTCGCTCCGAAAGTGGCTTTGGAAGGCGTGAGCCGTGGCGGCTTGTACGTGTACGGCTGGGCTAAGCGCAATCCCGACAAAGTGAGCTGCATTTACGCCGAAGCGCCCGTCGCCGATCCCAAAAGCTGGCCCGGCGGCAAGGGTAAGGGCAAAGGTTCGCCGAAAGATTGGGAGGCATGGAAAAAACTCTTTAATGTGACCGAAGAGCAGGCGGCCAATTTTACCGATATTCCATTAAACGACCTGGCCGGACTTGCGGCATTCAAAGTGCCGATTGTCCATGTTGTGGGGTTAAAAGATGAACATGCGCCGGTGGCGGAAAATACCGATCTGCTGGTCAAAAACTACCTCGCATTGGGCGGCCCCGTGAGCGTGTACCCGATGACGCGCGGCGAGCAGACGCTCGAAGGCCATCACTTCCCGATCGAGCACCCCGAATTCTTCGCCAATTTCGTCGAACAGAACAGCGTGCCCGTAGCAAAGCCGTTACCGCATACGCCATATATTACCTTGAACAAAGGGCTGGGTAATGCATTTGAAAAATTCAGAACATCCAAAAAGGGCGTTGTAGCATTCCTGGGCGGCTCCATTACCCATAACACGGGCTGGCGCGACAAAACTTCCCAGTACCTGAGCGAGCATTTCCCGGAGACCGAATTCACATTCATCGCCGCGGGCATTCCGTCGCTCGGCAGCACGCCGCATTCGATGCGTTTCAGCCGCGATGTGCTCGCAAGGGGCACGCCCGACCTGCTTTTCGTAGAGGCAGCGGTAAACGACCGGGGTAACGGGTTCACCGAAAAAGCGCAGATCAGGGCTTTGGATGGTATTTTAAGGCAAATGTATGCGGCTAATCCCAAAGCGGACGTGGTGATGATGGCATTCGCTGAACCTAAGAAGAATGACGATTATGAAGCAGGTAAAGAGCCGGTTGAGGTAAGCGTGCACGAACGAGTGGCCGAACATTATGGCGCTGTTTACATTAACCTGGCCAAAGAAGTTTACGACCGCATCCAAGCCGGGGAATTCAACTGGAAATATGATTTTAAAGACCTGCACCCATCGCCCTACGGCCAGGAAGTCTACGCGCAGACCATCAAGGAAATGCTGAAAATGGAATCCCCCGCGACCGGCGACATAAAGCTGCCGGCTCCTATGGACCGTTTCACCTACGACAAAGGCAGCTATCACAAGCTTGAAGAAGCCAAAAACCTGAAAAGCTTCACGCTCGATCCCGACTGGAAACCCGAAGTAAAATTCCAGACGCGCCCGGGCTTCGTAGATGTGCCTATGCTGGTCGGCGAAGCTGCCAATGCCTCTTTCGACTTCGATTTCAAAGGCCGCGGCGTAGGTATCGCCATCATTTCCGGGCCGGATGCAGGCAAAATCACCTACACGATCGACGGCAAGAAGCCCCAGACGCTCGATACCTACACGCCTTGGAGCAACCAACTGCATTTGCCGTGGTACCTGATGCTTGCGGACGAACTATCCGCCGGAAAACACAAGCTGCATGTGACGATTTCCAGCGAGAAAAATGAGAAGAGTGAGGGGAGTGCCTTGCGGATTGTGCATTTGCTGGTTAATGAGTAAATAGCGTTTCATTTCCACACACTTAACCGTATTCGTCATGCCTGAAATTTCAAGGTTTTTCGGAATTATCATCTACATGTATTTCAAAGATCACCTTCCTCCCCATTTTCATGCTGAGTATGGCGGACAGGAAGCTCAGTTTTCAATTGAAACGGGGAATGTGATCGTCGGGGATTTGCCCCGAAAGCAGATAAGATTGATTCAGGCATGGGTGGAACTTTACAGGGATGAATTGGTTTTGAACTACGAAGAGTCTCAGAAGGACAATGGAAGGCTGCGAAAGATCAAGCCGCTACAATAATGAATCCGAGAATTAAAGAAATATTATCCGTAAAGCCGTACGTCATCAAGGCACTCTGGACGGATGACCAGATCCGCGTAACCGATTTCAGGAAGTTTCTTGCGGAATATGAAGGTAATGGAGAAAGCCTTTTTGGTAAACTGCTCCAACCTGAGACATTCGCCAGGGCAAAGACGGATGGGAGAACTATTCTTTGGGAAAATATGACCGAAATAGAAGACTATGACGGTAGTTTGATCCCCTCCCCGCTGGATTTTTGCCCCGACGTTCTTTTCCAAAATTCAACACTCGCTTAGCAGTTACCGCCCCGTCTGCGTAGTATAAGTACTCTCAAAAATCTTATCTGCATTACCAGCCTCGAAACCATCCCGCCGGTGTTTTCTTTGGATTTCGTCGATAGGAAGGCCCGAAAATTCCGGGAGCACTTTCCGTTCGGCAAATTCGACGTAAGATCCTGAAATGCGGAGCTTTTCGCCATTCGCAAATTCGGCGTCGAGCATTTCTGCCACGGTGGAGCTTTGGAGCAAGCCGCCGTCCGGGCTTACCTTGATTTTTCCGCCTGATGTATTCAGCTTAATGCCGTGTTTTTCAAGGAAATCATTGAATGTAGCGACGGTATTGTAGCCTTCAGGTAGATTGTGGACGCTGATCGTGAAGTGGTTGAGGTAATACCGATTGTAAATCACCCACGCCGCGTACTCGCTTTCTTGCAGCAACGATTGGTAGTCCGCAACCGTCGGAGTTCGCCACAATGGCTGGTGCAGGAATGCGTCTACGGCCTCGCCATTGTCGAGGTCGAGGGAGTCGGCAGGGTCTGTGGTAATTTCGTCGGTGTAGCTGCGGATGATGCGCTGGCTTTCTCCGGAAAGATCGCCTACGCGTAGCTCGCTCACGAAAATGCGCGGGTCGGTTTCGCGGGGCGGGCTGTACCACCAGGCGTCGAGCTTTTTGCCTTCGAAAAAATAATGGTCGCGCTTCTCGTAGCCGTAATGCAGAAATATCTTCTCGAACGACTTCACACCGAGCTGCGGTACACCCATCGTCCGGAATGCGATATGGTCGTTTTCGATATCGCCCGCACTTTTGACAGCGCCGTCGCTCACCATGGCATCAAGGATAATGCCCACATCGGGCACGCGCTCCTTGTACCGGCGCATGAGGCCGTTCAGGACAATGTCAAGTGTGGCTAATCTGCTGGCTGACGTTCCCATAATTTCAAAGTTTGATGATGTGAAGTGATGCTGCGGAAGTTCGAATTAATAAAGCTGTCAGCTAACTTGTTGTCAGCCTGACACTAAATTTTTATCACCCTTTCGACAGTTCCGTCGAGCGCACCTGCGCTGCGAAAATGCCTTTTTCAAGCGTTTTATCGAGCTCGCCGGCTTCAAATTGACGCAATGCGGCCTCGGTAGTCCCACCTTTGGACGCCACGGCCTTGATCAGATCGTCGAGCGATTTGTCGGCCGTGTTGATCAGGTGATAGGAGCCCAGCATGGTTTGTTTCACGAGCAATGCCGCTACCGATTCCTCAAAACCCATTTGCTTGCCAGCCTCGATCATCGCTTTTACGACGTAAAAGAAATAAGCCGGGCCGCTGCCGCTCAGCGCCGTCACCGCGTTCAACTGGTCTTCATCTTCCAAAAAGACCGACCGGCCGGTGGCGTTAATAAGGTTCTCTATTTTACGCAATTGATGGATATCCACTTCGGGTGATGCGGAATACGCCGTAATGCCCATTCCCAGCATCGCAGGCGTATTCGGCATCGCACGGATGACCGCCTTGTGATCCAGCGCATTCTGAATGCCTTCAATCGTCACACCTGCCATGATCGACAATACCACCTGGCTGGGTTTGATGACCTCTTTCAGCGCGCCGGCAACCGAAAGGAAGTCCTGCGGCTTTACGGAAAGGATGATCAGGTCGTATTCGCCGATCTGCGGGCCGATAATGCCTGTGATTACGCCCGGCTGGAAGCTCGTGAGGCTTTCCATGCGGTCGGTGCTTTTTTCGACCAGTAAAAAGTCCTGGTTTTTGACGAGGTCAAATTTCAGGAAGGCGCGGGCGAAGGCCATACCCATGTTGCCGCAGCCGATGATTGCAATTTTCATTTGAACTAAACTAATGGTATCGTAAGGATTTTAGCGAATTACGTAACTTTTAAGGAATTATGATTAATCCGCCGGAGGGATTGTTCACCCTTTCTCTATCCCAGTCGCAACTGCCCGGAGGTAGCGCCGTTGCAGGATGCGTAACTCTCCGATCATCAGGCACATAAGAAGCAAAAACTTCATGATGGATCTTCTGAAAGTATATTCGATGTTCATTAGTTTGAAATGGTGCAGCATGATAAAGAAACAAATGTAGAAGATGATAATCCAGGCTAATGGCATCATCGCCCTCAAGTTGCGCGTAAGCAGCAGGTTCGCCAAACATACGGCCAGGAAAATATAAATAAAATATCCCCAATATTCGGTGCTGAAAAAATAGGCATTCATTCCGTTCAGGACTTCGCTGGATTTTGTTACCGAATAGAGACCCTCCCAGTTGATTTGATCCGCCACTTCTGGAACAACAGGGAAGTAAAATTGGAAGAAAATGACATTCCATAGGGCG
>CBIHPQ010000335.1:0-7717 GCA_966211825.1 uncultured Dyadobacter sp.
AACCGTGCCATACAGAGTTAAGCCTAACGGAACTTAAAGGTCTGTTGACTAAATTAAACCCTGAAACGAAAACAAGGGCCAGGGTACCAAACCAGCGCTTAAATTGCGGATAAAACATAAAAATGGCACAGCATACGGATTTTCCTTTGCACGAACTCCCGCCTTCGCGCTTTCTGGCGTCCGATAGCGGCCTGGCATTTGGCGATCATGTGTCCAGCCACCGTATCAGTTTTTTTGCCATTGTATGGTTTTCGGAAAGCGGCGGCACCCACCACATCGACTTTGAGTCATTCCCGATTAAGGCCAATGAAGTGTTCCTTCTCGCGCCCAACCAGGTACATTCTATCCCCGCAGCCACACTCCCCCGTGCGCGTACGATCGTGTTCGCGCACGAGGTTTTCGATCGCATTGAAGAGCCGCATTTACGTCAGCTCTTCCTGCCGTTCGAAAATGTAGCCTTCGGGATACCGGCCGAAATGCTGGCGCCATTGAGGCATCTTTTCGATCTGATCCTCCTCGAATGCAATGGCGCTGCGGATATAACCCTTCTTTTGAAATACACAACAGCTTATCTCACACACCTTTACCGCTTTGGTAAGCATAACCACAGGATAGCCGGGGCCGAGGACAACCGTTTGGTAAAGCTGTTTCAATTGATGCAAATGCATTACCGGCAGGAAAAATCGACAGCATTCTATGCCCGGGAGATAGGCCTTACGCCGAAAAGGGTCAATGAGCTGCTCCGCGGGAAAATGGGGACGACGGTCAGCAGGCTGCTCTACCGCCTGATGCTCATCGAGGCGAAGCGCGAATTGTATCATCAGCAGCATTCGGTAAAGGAAATCGCGTACGGGCTGGGATTTAGCGATCAGTCGTATTTTGCCCGTTTCTTCAAAAAACAAACCGGGCTAACGCCCGAAGAATTCCGCGGCGGCGCCCGTTAGCGGGTGCGTACTAATTTGCCGGAATGTTCAGATTGTCCTAACCTTCGGACAGATCGTGCGGACTATTCGGCCGCTCTTTACGGATATTTGCAGGATCAGTTTTGCATATGCAAAACACAGGCTGATGGTCTGTTATTGACGTGCATGAAGTGGCTTTGCGGCCTTCTGTTTCGAATAGTGTTTTCGTGTGTTTTGGCAAAAGTGGCTGCTTTTTCATAGCAGCCACTTTTTTGTTTTCTGCCGCTTTAAGTATGGTAATGCTGCCTGACGTAAATTAGCCGCCGAATTGACTTTTTTGGAATGAAACAAATCCTCGACAACCCCGCCTGGCATGCGCTACGCACGCACAACCGCCCGCTCGGGAGCGTGCAGGGCGGATCTGCGTATTTTTTGCCGGAAGTATCGCCTTTCGTTGCGGTGGAAGGACTGGCGCTGGATGGACTGCCCGCCTTATATGACGCCGTTCCCTTCGACAGTAATGTCATATTTGTATGTAACGAAAACGTGAAGATCCCGCGTCCATGGCGGCTCCTGGTGGCAGTTAAGGGTTACCAGATGCTCTATTACGGACCTGCTAGCCCGCAAACGCACGGCCCGGCTGTGACTCCCCTCACAACAGAACACGTCCCGGAAATGATCTCATTGACGAGCCTCACCGCTCCGGGGCCTTTCTCGACGGAAACCATTCGTTTCGGCCACTATGAAGGGGTTTTTGACGACGGCAGGCTCGTTGCAATGGCCGGCCAGCGGATGAACCCGGAGGGTTTTGCGGAGATCAGCGCCGTTTGTACCCATCCCGACCATTTGGGCAAAGGCTATGCGCGGCATTTGCTGCTCAGGCAGGTAAACCGTATCCAGCAGCATGGTGAGCAGCCTTTCCTGCACGTGAAGGCGGATATTGCGCGCGCGATTGGGGTGTACGAGTCGGTGGGTTTTGAGATCCGCACTGAGATCTATTTTTATATATTAAAGAATTGAGCTTTTTAACAAAGCAACTCTGAGCTTTTCAGCAAAGTCGGACCAGGCAGTACCCGGTACTTTTGTATTGTACTTAAAACACAAAGACAATGACAAAAGTATGGTTTATTACAGGCAGCGCCCGCGGATTGGGACGCAGCCTTGCCGAAGCAGTTTTGAAAAGCGGAGATAAATTGGTTGCCACTGCCCGCAACACCGCGCAACTGGATGAATTAGTGGAACAATATGGTGATCAGGTATACCCGATAGCATTGGATGTGACTGACTACGAACAGGTTTACCATGCAGTGGCCGACGCCGTGGCGCATTTCGGACGCATTGATGTGCTGGTTAACAATGCAGGTTTCGGCATTATCGGCGCTGCCGAAGCATATACCGAAGATCAGGTACGCAGCCAGCTGGAAACGAATCTTTACGCGCCGATCGAGATCACCCGCGCCGTGTTGCCTTATATGCGCAAGCAGGGTGGCGGCCGCATTTTGCAGATCAGCTCCATAGGCGGCCGTGTCGGTAATGCCGGGCTTACGATGTACCAGGCAGCCAAGTTCGGGCTCGCCGGCTTTACCGAGGCATTGGCGAAAGAAGTAGCATCACTGGGCATCCTTGTTACCAGCGTAGAGCCGGGCGGTTTCCGCACCGACTGGGCGGGGGCGTCCATGACTTACGCCCGCGAAATAGAGGGTTACGAAATGGTCAACCAGCGGACTGGTTTTTTCAAATCCGGCAAATTCATACCCGTGGGTGATCCTGACAAAGCCGCGGACGCGATGGTCGCATTGGCCGTGCATCCGACACCGCCCGTACACCTGGTACTCGGCAGTGAAGCGATTGGCATCCTCAAACTCGCCGATGAAGCCCGGAAAGCCGAAATGGAGCAATGGGAGCACGTGAGCATCTCGACGGACCACCATGAATCGGAAGATTTCCTGGAAACGTCGATGGGCAAATGGTACACCGGCGACAAAAAAGACGCATAATTCCTAACTTTGTTCATGGTCGATCTGAAATCCAACAAACAGGCATCCCCTATCGCTTATTCCTGCTATTTTACGCGGAATCGCGAGGGGGAGCAGTTTGCCCCCGAGCACGTGTTCAGTTACCAGATTTCCGGTACGCTCACGATCAATAATGGTGATAAGGAATGTGTTTTCAAGGAAGGCGATTACCGGTTTATACGGCGCAACCAGCTGATCAAATTTATTAAGCAGCCACCCGCAGACGGTGTTTTTAAGTCAATTTCGGTTTATCTGGACCAGGAAACACTGAGAAATTTTGCAATGGAGCACGGTTACCAGGGCGACCATGCCCGTAGCCAGGAAGCCGAGCCGATCATTCCATTAAAAGGCGGGAGTCTTGTAAAAGGGTTTATGGATTCGCTGATGCCGTACAGTGAGGATGACCAATTGATCGACGCAGATTTACAGGCGCTGAAAGTACGGGAAGCCATTATGATCCTGCTTCGGACGTCGCCGGTAATGAAAGACGTCTTGTTCGATTTCAGCGAGCCGGGCAAGATTGATCTGGAAGCATTTATGAATAGAAACTTCCATTTCAATGTGCAAATGAACCGTTTTGCTTATCTGACGGGACGGAGCCTGGCAACCTTCAAACGCGACTTCGAACATATTTTCCATACATCGCCCAGCCGATGGTTGCAACAGCGACGGTTGCAGGAAGCGCATTACCTGATCAAGGAAAAAGGTCGCGCCGTCTCCGACGTGTATCTCGAAATCGGGTTCGAAGACCTTTCGCATTTTTCATTTGCATTTAAAAAGATGTTTGGAATACCGCCGTCGCGGCTGGCCGGTTGAGTCGTTTTATATTTGTTTTAATATAAAATCCCCGTAAACAGCTGGTTACGGGGATTTCTTGTAAAGCCTCAATAAATCAGGAAAGCGGTTCCGGTCGGGGAGGAGCGCCGGCTGGCCTTGAATAGTCTTCCGGTAAAGGTATAAATTCGTGGTCATCGGCAGGCGGGAGCTGAATGCGGCCCTGCTTCCAATCCTCCTTGGCTTGCTCAATGCGCTCTTTCCTGGATGATACGAAGTTCCACCAGATGAAACGTTCGCCAAGCGGCTCGCCCCCCAGCAACATTAATGTCGCATTTTCCCTCGCCAGAATAGTTGGCGCTGCATTTTTAGTGAAAACCAGCATTTGCCCCGGCTGGTAAAAGTGCCCGCCCGTTTCCACAGAACCTTTTACTACATAGATCGCCCGCTCCGAATAGCCGTCGGGGATCGTCAGCTTCGCCCCTGCATCGAGCACCACATGCAGGTAAAACATGGGAGAATGCGTTTCAACGCCGTTGGATAATCCGAATGCATCGCCGGCAATGAGCCGCATCCACAATCCCTGATCGGTAAATACGGGCAGCTCGTTTTGAGCATAATTTCTGAAAGAGGGTGCGGCTTCCTCGTCTTTTTCAGGGAGTGCCACCCAGGTCTGGATCATTTCGAGACCGCCCGCGAGCGCAGCCGGGTCTTCAAAGCGCTCCGAATGCGCGATGCCGCTTCCGGCCGTCATCCAGTTAACTTCCCCCGGTTTAATAATCTGCTGCGCGCCGGTGCTGTCGCGGTGCGTCACCTGTCCGTCGAAAAGGTAACTCACCGTCGAAAGCCCGATATGCGGATGCGGCAGGACATCCAGCGACGACGGGTTGGTTGGAATCGTGCCCAGCGGCCCCGCGTGATCCATAAATATAAATGGCCCTACCATTCTCCTGAGGCGAAAAGGAAGAATCCGCTTCACCACCACCGATTCACTGATAGCCGCCTTCCGGGCTTCGATTACGATATCCAGCATGAACGTATTTTTTGGTTAAATATAGGCCGCATTCTCCTGAAATCACAGCCCGGGAGTGCTGGATCAAGTCAGTGCAATCTCCCTTTCCACACCAATTTCCCGGAGAAAATGCGCGTCGTGCGAAATAACCAGCAGCGTGCCGCGGTAATCGTTGATCGCCGCCGTGAGTATTCCGATATTCTGGATATCCAGATTGTTCGTCGGTTCGTCGAGTACGATCATGTCGGGCGCCTGGTTGGCAATCGCCAGTGAGCAGAGCATCAGCCGCATTTTTTCGCCTCCGCTCAGGTTAGCACATTTTTTATCCCAATATTCCCCCGTAAATAAAAACCGGTTCAGCCTGATTTTGATGTCGTGCTCCTGCAATGCGCCCGTGTTGAATTTTTGGGCCTGTTCGTAGACTGTCAGCGCATGATCGATCAGGGAATAATCCTGGTCAATGTAAATGGATTTGCAATCGGCCCGCTCGATAGTGCCCGTGGAAGGCAGTAACTCGCCAAGTATCATCCTGATCAGCGTCGTTTTGCCGGATCCGTTGGCACCTTTAATGGCAATACGCTCGCCACTGGTAATCTGAAAATCAAGGCTTTCGTTCCAAACCGGCTGGTCGCCATAAGTGAAATTGACGCGGCTGGCTGTCACGAGTATCTTACCCTTATGCAGCGAGGAATTGTCGAAATCGACCTTCATTTTATCGAGCGCCGGTAATTCGCTGCGCAAATGGCTCAATTCCTGGGCGATTCCTCCCACTTTTTCGGCGTGGATCCCCTTCATGCGTCCCGTGCTTCGTTCGGCGTTGTTGCGAAATGCATTCTGGACGATCGTAGGCAGCCCGGCTTTTTCCTGCTTCTTCTTTCCGCGCGCATCGAGTTTCTGTTGCCGCTCCATCGATTCTTTTTCAACCTCTTTTGCTTTGCGAAGCGCTTTTTCCTTCGCTTTCACATCCAGGCTCAGCGCCTCATTTTCAATCGCTTTTTGTTCTGCGTAAAAATCGTAGTTGCCGCCATAGATCGTCACGCCCCGCTTGCTGAGCTCGCAGACGGTGTTGAGCAAGTTAAGCAAGGTCCTGTCGTGGCTTACCACCAGGAGCGTATTCCCCGTAGACCGGATATAATCGTACAAAAGTGCCCTGCCGGGCGCATCGAGGTGGTTGCTGGGCTCGTCGAGCAGCACAATGTCCGGTTCGTGAATCATGATGCCCGCCAGAAACGTCTTTGTTTTCTGACCGCCGCTAAGGGTCGACATCGGTTGCGAAAGCGTTATGCCATCGAGTTGCCAATGCGCGAAAGCCTCCTGGCAACGTTCTTCAATGCCCCAGTCGTCGTCCAGCAATTCGAGGTTTATATCGGTCAAATGCCCGTCCAGGATTTCTTTCAGCGCCAGCAGTTTGTCTTGAATGCCAAGCGCTTCGGCTACGGTCTGGTCATGGTATTGTCCCAAAAGCTGGGGAACATAATAGGGCTTCGAATCTGCGCCCGCTGTACCTGCGGTGGGTGTGAATATTCCGGCCAGAATGCCCAGCAAGGTAGATTTGCCGGCGCCATTGTTGCCGATAAGCGCGATTTTGTCGTGCCTGTTTACGGTAAAATTAATATCAGAGAACAGCACATCCCGGTTCGGGTGTGCATAGGTAACACCTTGAAGAAAAAGCATAGAAAATTTCTTTTGAGAATGAATAGTAGCAGCCGCCATCACGGCCGCGTGCATTTATTTTCCTGAAAGAAATGGTCTCTTACACCTGGTGTTCCGGTTGGTGAATAATAAGCAAAGGTAAAAAGAAATCGCGAAAGTGTTTATAGGTTAACTATCGGTTACCTTGCCGTTTCAGTCAAAGATCGTGGTCTGGCGGTAAGTTGCTTCCAGCTCCAATAGCAATGCTTTGTTTTCCAGCCCGCCGCCAAAACCCACCAGCTTGCCATTCGATCCTACGACTCGGTGGCAGGGCGCGATGATCGGAATGGGATTTTTATTGGCAGCCCCACCCACAGCCCGCACGGATTCGGGATTTCCAATTTGCCGGGCAATGTCGCCGTACGAACGTGTTTCGCCGAAAGGGATAGTCAGCATGGCTTCCCACACTTGCTTTTGGAAATCGCTGCCTATAAAGTCGAGTTCGAGCGAAAACGTTTTCCGCTTTTTGTCAAAATACTCTGTCAGTTGCTTTTCCGCTTCGACCAGCACCGGGTGGTCAGGATCTTCAATGCCCTTGTCAATCCCCGACTTTCCGCTATCGTCATAATTCCAGAGTACGGCCCGCAACCCTTTTTCACTGGCAATGAGCGTAAGGTCGCCTGTGGGGGATGCCATTTTTTTGAAGAAGGTATTCATGTTTGTCGCTGTTGTCTCCGAACAACAACCAAATGGATTTCATTGGTTCGCGGCATTGCTGATGTGGATATCACCTCGGGGGACCTGTCAGCGTGGCGGGGTGGTAAACCGCTTTTTTAAAGTGGTGATTGAAATCCACAATACTGCGGCACCGCCGTAGCCAGTATAAAATTTGTCCATTTCCATGACTGCTTCGGGTTTACACAAATCCATAAATACATGCAAAACTAGCCTGCAACCGCTGGTGATGGACACAATCTGAAATCCGGTACTAATCAGGTCGGGCAGATTGGTTTGAAGAAAACGATTTTGCAGCCAGAAAGTAAAAAGATAAGCGATGCTTCCCATACCGGCCAACATAAAGATGATCCTGGGAGCGAGGATATCCCTAATTATTGAATTCAGTACATCAACCAATGTAGGATCAGTTCTTTATTGTCGACGTTTTGCGTTTTTTATATTCGGAACAAAGCGCGATGAAAATCCCGAATGCGCCGCCTGCTAATGCGCCTGAAATGTTGGCGATGTTGCCGCCAATGACAGCCCCACCCATGGAAGTGGAGATAAGCGAAGGAACGACTGAGGTCCATTGATCTTCGCATTGTTTTTTAGTTGTTGTGATGGAGGATTGCATAGCGGTGTATTTTGTGATGACTATTGAACCT
>CBIHPQ010000336.1:0-7672 GCA_966211825.1 uncultured Dyadobacter sp.
AAATACACACATAACCATCCAACACCAAAGATGAAAGCGATTATGTCAATGTTACTCGCAGCCTCCATTCTGACTGCCTGTAACTCGCACACCGACAATCAGGAAGCAATTTTAAAAGCACAGCAGAAAACGATCGATTCCATGCGTGTAGCCATGGAAAAACAGGCGATCATCGACTCCATGAGCGCCCTCAACGCCCAGCGCGAGGAAGCCGCAAAACGGGAAGAAATTGAGAAAAATGAGGCAACAAGCCACACTCACGCGGTCGCCACCGCGCAAGCACCCGCTAAAAAGAAATGGAGCCATACCGCCAAAGGCGCTGTGGTAGGCGCTGGCACAGGTGCAATCACCGGTGCGATCGTCAACAAGAAGAGAGGCGAAGGCGCATTGATCGGAAGTTTGATCGGTGCAGGTGTAGGTGCCGGTACAGGCGCGATCGTCGACCACACCAAAAAGAAACGCCAGGGACAATAATCACAACGCGCTATATAAAGAGTGAATGCCGGTCGAGAGGCCGGCATTTTTTTGTGTTAAAGACTCACTTCATCGGTTTGGGAATGAGCATTTTTGCCTTGCCATGTCTCGGCAACCTGTATACGTCGCCATTGGCGTTTGAAAAGTAAATAAACGATTCGGAGGGTTTCCGGCCGTGACCATCTGCCCAGATCGTGTAGAAACCGTCTTGCGCGTGCACGGGTTTGCGTACGTACGAGTGATTCATCGGGCTGTTCCGGGTAAGTTGCCTTTCCAGCCCCCATTGAATGCCGCCGTCATCGCTCCGCCACATCGCCACTTCCCCTCCCGGATTGTAGGCCTGCGGGCCATCCATACCAGGCCCTATTACCCGCCAGCTGTTTCTGGAAATATGGTAAATCGAACCCATGTCGTAATTGTTGTCGGAAGTCGTGACAATATGGTGCTCCCAGTCCTGCTTGCCGGGTCGGTACAAAGTCCATTCGCGCGGGCCGTTGGCCGGACCGGCTTCGTAGCCTTTGCTGGCGATGACGAGGATGGCGGGTTTGTTTTGCTGGTCAAAAGTAATGTCGACCAGGTAGCAGTTGCGTTTTTCGCTGGCATAATCATGCACAGTTGCCGGATTTTGGGGGCTGGTAAGCGGTAATTGTACCATTTCGCCCTGGATATTCTGCCAGGTTTGCCCAAAATCCGAAGTTTCAAGGTAATGCAGGTTGGTGCGATAGTTAAGGCCTTTTCCTTTGGGATGGTAATCGAATGCGACCCCAATTTTACCATTTTGCTCGGTGCTGATCTGGTAATGGCCTTCTTCAATATGCGCCAGTACTTTCCATTCATTCCAATACACCCCGTCGCTGGTGGTATTGTATCCGATCACGCGTTGCCCGGCCTTATTGTATTTGGTAAAAAGTGCGATAAATCCCTTTCCTTTTACAGAGTAGACTTGAAAATAAGAGAAGTTGTTAAACGCCTGGGGCTTGCCGTTGACCAATTCGGTGGCCTCGATACGTTTAAAATCGCTGATGTCGTAAGGCTCTTTGCTTTTGTGAATGTAGGATGGGCGGGTAATGCCGTGAGAAGTCGAAAATATCCAGATATGGCCTTTATCATCGATGGAAATGACGGGGTTATCGTGCGCGTCGGTGGTTTTTTTGTCCAAAATCGTCAGCGGGTTCGCTACTTTGCCCGTTTTGTGATCGAAGTAGGAGACATTGTGCATTAATGTAGAATTGGTGCTGTCCGTCCCTCCGAAACAGAAAAAGGTTTTATCCACCTGCCTGGCATAAATAGCAAACGGCCGGTGATTGGCCGGATAAACCGCGAGTCCACCACTGTATTTGTACACATATTCATCATTGGAGGGCTGATTCATATACCAGATCCCGCGAAAACCATTGGCCTTTTTCATGACGATTTCCGCCTCGGCAAACTGGCCGTCGGTGTTTTGGGCGGCGGTTTTGTGTGGAATGGTCAGGAAGGTCAGGGAAGTCAGTAAGAAGAATGAGGTGAAATATTTTTGTTGGCTTCTCATATTGCGGCTGTAACTGGATGACTACATTTTTTCAATAAGCCCCGAAGAGTAGGCTAGCTACTGATAATAAGCCAAAAGTTAACACTAATGCCTCCTTTTTAAGACGTCTGAAACCGTCTGTGGATCCCTACCTTGTTTGTTTTTACCTTGTAATTCTAACATTTGGTGTTAGAATTACAAGGTAAAAACGTTTAGAGGGAGTATGACAATGAACTGATTTATGGCCTGGAACCCGGATGTATACAACCAATTCAAAACCGAAAGGGCCGCGCCGGCACTTGACTTGCTGGGATTACTGAGCGTGCGGCCCGGTTTGGAGGTGATCGACCTCGGCTGCGGTACCGGCGAACTTACCGCCCAACTCGCCGAAATGTTGCCGCAATCGAATGTGCTGGGCGTGGATTCGTCGGCTGAAATGCTTCGGAAAACGGTTCGGGCCGGTGGCAGTACCTTGCGCTTTGAATGCATTTCGATTGAAGAACAACTGAAAAAGGAACAGCAATGGGACGTGATCTTTTCCAATGCGGCATTGCAATGGGTGCCTGATCATGAAACGCTTTTGCCCGGCATTATCGCGCACATCCGCCCGGGCGGTCAGTTGCTTGTCCAAATGCCTGATCAAAACCATAATATCACCAACCTCCTGCTCGCCGAACTGGCGCAAAAGTCACCCTATGCCGAAGCTTACCAAGGCTGGAACCGGGCTTCTCATGTGCTGAACATCGATCGGTATGCTGAAATTCTTTTCGAATGTGGCGGCAAATCCATGCAGGTTTTTGAAAAAGTGTACCCATTGATTTTAAAAGATACCGACGCACTGGTGACCTGGGTTTCCGGCACTGCGTTACTGCCTTATCTGGAACGGTTACCTGAGCCGTTGAAAAAGCCTTTTCTGGATGATTACAAGGATTTATTAGGCAAGCATTTTTCGAAAGAGCCTGTATTTTATGCGTTTAAGCGGATATTGATGGAGGCGGAGTTTTGATTCGGTGTGATGATTAACCACTTCTATTCGTTATATTCGAAATATGGAAACCATGCTGATTAATATATTGAATCCCAAAGCAGCTAAGCTTTTAAAAGATCTGGAAGAAATGGAATTGATTTCCATTCAAAATCCGGATGAAGGTGGTTTTGCCTCCGTTTTGAAAAAGCTTCGTTCCAAATCTGACTCAACTCCGACGCTTGAAGAAATTACAGCAGAAGTAGAATCAGAACGAACGAAGCGATATGCCGGATAGCCTGCGACTGACGCAATTCTCTCTACGATCGGAGAACATGCTGAATTCGTAACGGTAAAGACAAAAATTAATCTCTGTCGGGATCCGAAGGACGATTTTTTACTGGCATTAGCGCACGATTCCCACGCAGATGTTTTGGTCACCGGCGATTCCGATTTATTGGATATCAAACAAATTGGTCATACAAGAATTTTAACGCTGACCGACTTTCTTAGTACGATGTAATAAAGGGCCGGACGTTGCCGACCCTTTATTTATTATGACTGGTAAGCCCCCGCAAACCGCTTCGCAAAATCTTCCAGCTTGAATGTACTGGTGATTTCCGGCCGGTTTTTCCAGTATTCTTCCTGCATCGTGCCGTTTTGCAACGCTTGTCCCATGTCGCGGTAGAGGCCGGCGAAGCTTTCATTAAGGCCGGCTTGTAGCATTCCGTTGTAGGAATCTTCGTCGGAGAATGTGATCCACGGCGTTCCTTCTTTGCCTACCGCCGCGCCGAGTACTGCGGCGATTTCGGATGGGTGGCGCTCGTCGCTGGAAATGTAGGTGATGGTTTGTGCTTCTGTAAATGGCGCCAGAAGTTGCTCGGTGGCTACTTTGGCGATGTCGTCGGTGTCGACGAGCACGAGTTTTTCCTCAGTTCCACCAAAGTTACTGCCAGCGATGCCCGCGTTTTTGATCAGGCCGATCTGTGCATACAGGTTATTGAAGAAGTAGGAGGGGCGGAGGATCTTCACCTGCAAGCCGGGAATGGCGGCGAGTTTTTCTTCCAGATAACCCAATGCGTCGATGGGTCCCGCGCCCTTACGCAGGTGTGCACCTATGCTGCTCAGGAGCACTATGCGTGTAATGCCCGCGGATTGAATGGCTTGTACATATTTATCCGCGACTTCCAGTTGAAACGCCGCGTAATCGGCTAGTGAAAAGTCGCTTGGGATCATCAGGTAGGCGATGTCGCCGCCAGCGAATGCCGATTCAAGGAATGTCTGGTCTTGCACAGAACCGATGGCGGCCTCTGCACCGAGACTATTAATCTGCGCCTTTTTGCTTGCATTGCTGCTGATCACAACTACTTGATGGCCAGCTTTTATGAGGTTTTGTGTAACGGGCAGGCTGATATTACCGAGTGACCCTGTGATGATGTATTTCATGTCGTTTTTGTGATTTGTTTTTTGTTGGGACAAAGCTATATTTGTACTTACTTTTTGACAAGTACTTACCCGAGAGTATGTATGACTAAAATCAAGGAAAACTCGACTTACAATGCCAATCGCGGGATTGTAATGCAGGAATGTCCGGTCACCTACGTGATGAATAAGATCGGCGGGCATTGGAAACCGATCATTCTGTACCACCTTTTGGGAGGTAGCAAGCGGTATAGTGAGATAAAAAAGGCGATGCCGCATATCACCGAAAAGATGCTGATCCAGCATTTAAAACAGCTCGAAAACGACGCCCTGCTCATTCGTGAGGCCAAACCGGTAGTGCCGCCCTATGTTACCTATACCCTTACAGACGCCGGCCGTGAGCTGGAATCGGTGATTAATGCGATGGCCGAATGGGCTTACAGGGATATGAAGCGGAGCAATTTGCCGGTGGCTGAGGAAATGGCGGTGTGAACGTCGGGCTAAGTTTTTTTGCTAAACCGCTTGTCTGCTGACATACTGTTGTCAACAGCGCCATTATTTTGCGTCAAAATAATCCGTTATGAAAGTTCATACCACCAACTACGAAAACACATTCATCGAAGTGGCCGACGATTGTCCGGCTGCGGGCGGTGAAGTGCCGCCGATGAAGGGCGACGCTAAAACTGTGGCCGCCATTGAGTACGAGATGATTAGTAAAAACCCCTACAAATTCACGTCCGACGATGTGTTGTTTCAGGTTTTTGCGGAACGAAAAGACCTGACAGAAAGTGAATTGGAAGAGGCCCGGAAGCAATTTTTTTCAAAAGGACAGGCCTGTATGCGCGCCTCGCCTTTGACCAAGCGCTACGGTTGGGGCGTTCACAGCGACCAGGATGGGAAGATCGCGCTCTATGCGTGTGATAGTCCGGAGTATAAAAAATTTACGTCAGGTGACATGAAAACGGTGAAGGCGATGAAATCGAAGCGGTGATTGTAAGGGTTTGGGAAAGAGTTTTTTATATTTACAATACGCCTCTAACCTGAATGCATGAGATCGCTCGTTTGCCTCGCATTACTTCTGAACTTAGCCTTTCACCACGGATTTACACAGCCACAGCTTGCCATCGAGCCGGTAGCATCGGGGTTTACGCGGCCCGTGAAAGTCACGAATGCGTCGGACAGCCGCCTTTTTGTAGCGGAGATTGGCGGGAAGATCAAAATCCTTAAAAATGGCTCGGTTCTCTCACAGCCTTTTCTGGATATCGGTACAAAGATCAACGATCCCGACTGGGCGGGCATTTTCAGCATTGCATTCCCGCCCGATTACCAGGCTTCCGGCTTTTTCTACGTCATGTATGTAGTGAAAAGCAAAACCGAGGTGCAGATTTCCAGGTTCTCCCGACAGGCAGGCAATGCAGATCTGGCGGATGCCAACTCGGAGGTGAAAATCCTGACAATCCCTTATGAGGACGTCCTCGGCGGCCATCGCGGAGGCGATATGGCATTTGGTAAAGATGGGTTTTTGTACATTTCAACCGGCGACAATGGCCCCGGCTCCCGCGGCGTGTTAGGCGACCCTTCGAACAATTCGCAGAATATGGGCAAGCTTTTCGGAAAGTTGCTGCGGCTCGATACCGGTAGCCCGACACCGGGTGACAATCCGCTGGGAAAGATATTTGCGCTCGGCCTGAGAAACCCCTGGCGGCTCGGCTTCGACCGGCAGACCGGCGCCCTGTGGATCGGCGATAACGGGCAGGATGGCTGGGAGGAAATCAATTATTTATCGTACCCGTTCGCTGGCCCCGCTTCAAATTTTGGCTGGAACTGCCTGGAAGGCACGCAAACCTACAATGCGTCGCATTGCGCTCCGGGCACGACCTACATTGCGCCAAAGTTCACGTATCCCGGTTTTACCAATAATGGCGGCAACGACGCGTCGGTGATGGGTGGGTTTGTTTACCGGGGTTCGCGCTATCCGTCGATGAAGGGCTATTACTTTTTTGGCGATTATTCGACCGGAAAAATTGGGTACATCAATCCGCTGGGAACTGCAACGCCCGATGCCGGGATCGCCAATGCGTCGCTTATTTCATTTGGCGAGGACCAGGCCGGAGAGCTGTATACGTTGTCATTTTTGAATGGTACTTTATCCAAAATTACCAATCCGGGCGATCCGCTTCCCGTGAAACTGCTTTTTGTGCGGCTTACCAAAATTGATAGCCGTTTCCAGATCCATTGGAAAACGGCGCAGGAAAGCAAGTTCTCCCATTTCGAAGTGCAGCGGAGTCACGACGCCCATACTTTTGAAATACTCGAAACAGTACGTGGCGAAGGAGCCGGGAGTGCGTATATGTTCACCGACAATAAGCCATTGAATGAGACTAGCTATTATCGGCTGAAAATGGTCGATGACGACGGCACTTTTAAGTACAGTGCATTGGTAACAGGCACATTGGATATGCGCGAGGAACCCTTTGTATTTCCAAACCCAGGCGGTAGCCAGATCACCATCGGAGGGCTTGTAAAAGGCGATGAAGTTCGGGTCTACAACACTTCGGGATTGCTGGTACTTAGCCTCGATATGACCGTCGACGGCGAGTGGAAACTGAATATGGAAGGGAAGCCAAAGGGTATCTACACCGCTTTTATAGACAATGCAGCGTCCGGGTTTTCGCAAAAATTGAAAATAGCCTACAAGTGAATGCTTTTTCGGTGTTGATTTTTTAATTTACAAAAAACTATCATCGCCATGAAAAAGAACATTCTAACTCATCCGGGCCTCGCGTGGCTGCGCGAAACGCTTGTCTTTTTTCGTAACCACCTTCTCGTCGTCCTGGGCCTCGGCCTCGTCGCCGCTATCGGGCGGATTGTGCAGCTTGGCGCCTTCGGACCTATATCGCCGGGCGTGGACATTGCCATGGAAGTAGTGGTCGAATCCGCAAGAATAGGGCTATTCCTGTACGCACTCGGCCTGACGAAAGTCAAAAAAGGTTTTGCACGGATAAAACTGATGTTCACGAGCCGCAAAGCCTGGTTGGAACACTGGCAAATAGCACGCATGCGGCTGCGATCCGAGTGGCGCACATTGCTCGCCAGTTTCGTCATTTATCTGCTCATTGCGTGGGTAATCAACCTGCTGATCGATTATACGGCCTATCAGACTTGCCTCTATTACAAACTCAAAGTCAACAATATCATTGCCGAACAGTCTTCCGAATGGGTGATCATATTGTTTTTCAAAAACCTGTCAGTTATTCCCCTTACGCTGATTTTCAATGCATTATTTCTCCTCTGGTTGACCC
>CBIHPQ010000337.1:0-7669 GCA_966211825.1 uncultured Dyadobacter sp.
GCTGCATTGCACGCCGCTTCCCTGGCCAAGTACAGCGACCGCGCGCCGATTTCAGGGACTGCCGTGGACCAGAAGCTGGTGGGATTGGACAAAGCAGCCGCCGCCGAGTTTTACAAAGCCGCTATTGACGCTTCGGAAGCCATTATCGCCTCTGGTAAGTTTGGATTATACAAGCCGTCACCCGCAACGCCGGAAGAGGCTGCGAACAACTACCGCCTACTTTTCGAAGATCCGAACAACGCGCCCGAGGAGGTGATTTTCATCAAAGGCTATGCAAGACCGGGCGCGGGCACCGGCCATAATTACGGCATCTGGTTCCAGCCCAACCAAACCGCCAACGGCTGGCCTCACCCGGGCCGCATGAACCCGACGCTGGAACTGATGGACGTTTACGAAAGCTACGACAAGCCCGGTGAAAGCGCCCCGGTGACCACCTCCGCCGCAGCCAATGACCTCAGCGACTATACCGGTTTCAATGCATCCAAACAATACAAAAGGTTTGATACTGAAAACGATATCTTCAAAGGCAAGGACGCCCGCATGTGGGCCACGATGATCCTTCCCGGCACGAGTTGGAAAGGCCAGAAAATCGTGATCCAGGCTGGTTTTATCAAGCCCGACGGCTCGGCGCAGATCATGGGCGGCGATCCGTTCACGCTCAACGGCAAGACCTATTATACGTATGGTTCCGGTGATCGCACGCAGTATTCGGGTTTCGATACCTGGGGCGGCAACAATACCCGTACCGGTGTTAGTTTCAAGAAGTTTCTGAATGAAGGGTTGAACATTGCACCCGGCTGGAACCAATGCGTTACCGACTTCGCCGACTTCCGCTATGCCGAGATCCTGCTGAACTATGCCGAAGCGATAGCAGAAAGCGGTACCGGGGATAAGGCGAAGGGTGCCAAAGCGCTGAACGATATCCGTCGCCGGGCAGGCCATAAGACCGAAATTCAGCTGACGATCAACAATGTAATCCGTGAGAGAAGGGTCGAGCTGGCGTTCGAGAACAAGCGTTTTTGGGACCTGATCCGTCGCCGCGAATACCATACCGTGTTCAACAACACCATGCGCCACGCATTGCTGCCGGTCCTCGACCTTCGTGTGACACCCGCGAAATACATTTTCGTTCGCGTAAACGTGCCGCGCAGCAATCCGTCGACATTCGATTATCGCCAATATTATCGCTCCATCCCGGGCATCGGGGCCAATGGACTGGTTCAGAACCCGCAGTATTGATCTTATGAAAAAACTAACGACCCATATTTCCGCCCTGCTGCTTCTGTTTGCAGCCGGCGCGTGCAGCATCGACAACTATCCTGCACCCGACTCGCAACTGTACGGCACGTTCCTCGATGCCGAAACCAATGAACCTGTGGAACAAGACATTATCCGCGGCAGCACCATCGAGTATATCGAACAGGGCTATGCTTCCCAAACGAAGCAAACGATGATCATCAAAAATGACGGTACCTACCGCAACAACCTGATCTTCGCGAACACCTACACGATCACGCCCGTACGGGGGAATTTTGTACCGATGACGGCCCAGGAAGTGACCGTTAAAGGTGAGACACAGCTGGATTTCAAGGTGCAGCCCTATATCAGGGTAAAGGAATTGAGCATTGAGAAAGTAGGCACCAAAGTGGTGGCGAAGTTCAAATTGCAGCAAACGGTGATCAATAATGTACGCAAAATCGGCTTGTACGCGCATCCGGAGCCGTCCGTGGGCGAGCCTATGCGTGTAGCCCTCGCCGAGCAGGAGATCAACGGGGTGATCGATGCGAACAAGGTGTACCAGCTGGAACTGGACCTGCCATCGAACAGCAACGTTTTGAAAACCGGCAATCCCTACTTCTTCCGCGCCGGGGCGATTATCGACGCGCCGGAGTCGAAGTTTAATTATGCGAAAGCAGTAAGAATTGCACTGTAAATCTAGTGGCGTCCGGAAGCACAAATTCCGGACGCTTTTTTGTAAAAACCAATTTTCATGAAATTACTCAAACTCCTGTTCTGCCTCTCCATCATTTCCATGAGCTGCAAGGGCGGCAACGAATCCCAACCCGACGACCCCAAACCTGTTGAAGAAGTCAAATACGACGAGTCGCATTCGCTGTTCAAAAGCTACAAGGGGCTGGTTATGGCCGGGTACCAGGGCTGGTTCACGGCCGAGGGCGACGGCGCCGGCCGCGGATGGCACCATTACCAGAAAGGCGGCAAATTCGAGCCGGGTTTCGCCTCGATCGATTTCTGGCCGGATGTGACGGAGTATTCCAAAACCTACAACACCGCATTCAAATATGCCAACGGCGAACCCGCCAAAGTGTACAGCCCCTATGACGAAGAAAGCGTGGACCTTCATTTCAAATGGATGAAAGAACACGGCATCGACGGCGTATATATGCAGCGTTTTGTGTCGGAGGTCAAAGGCGAAAGCGGCAAAAGGCACTTCAACAAAGTGCTGGCCAATGCATTAAAAGCCTCCAAAAAATACGGCCGCGCCATCAGCATTATGTACGACCTCAGCGGTTCCACTTCGGCAGATATGGATTTTATCGTAAAAGACTGGGAGGAACTGCAACAGCTATTCAAGCTTTTCGACGGACAGGAAAACCCGACTTACCTACGCCACAACGGCCGGCCGCTGCTGGCGATCTGGGGAGTAGGCTTCAACGACGGCCGAAAATACACCATTGCCGACATTCAAAAGCTGGTCGAAAAAGTGAAAGGCCCGACCAAAAAGGCCTCCATATTGCTGGGCGTACCCTATTACTGGCGCGAACTGGGCCGCGACACCGAGAACTCGCCTTTGCTTCATACGGTCATCAAGCAGGCCGATATTATTATGCCTTGGGCCGTAGGCCGGTACAATGCAGCCACCTACACCACCGTCGCCAGCCCGAACCTTCCCGCGGACATTGCCTGGTGCAAAACAAATAAGATCGACTATGCTCCACTGGTATTTCCGGGTTTCAGCTGGGGCAATCTCAAAAACGACAAATCGCTTTACAACCAGATCCCGCGCAACAAAGGCGAATTCCTGTGGCAGCAAATCGCCGGCGCGAAAATATCCGGCGCCGAGGCCCTATACGTCGCGATGTTCGACGAAGTAGACGAAGGCACCGCCATTTTCAAAACCAAAAAAGAAGGCCATACGCCGCTGAATGCCGATGGTAAATTCGTGGGTATAGAGCCCGAATTGTCTTCGGATTATTACCTCTGGCTGGTAGGGCAAGGGGCTGCTTGGTTTCATGGAGCGAGTGGCTATGGCAACGCAAAACCGCCTCGTAAGTAGTTGATAAACAGGGTCGAATTTGTGCAAGTGCCACTTGCACAAATTCGATTTTTACATTATTTGCAAGGCTTAAAGCGTATAGAACCTTTTGCTAATTCATCACGGTAACTTGATAACTACACCGGAATCAGCACTTGATGAGAGCGGGATTACCACTAATTTGTGGCCTTACCTCGCATTATTTCGCATGATACAAGAACACCTGCCTACGGGCTATGGAGATTTTCTGGACCGGATCAAGTCGGAAATTCGTCTGGCGAGATTTAAATTAAATCTTGCCGCGAATTCAGCGCTTTTACAGATCTACTGGCAGATCGGGCGATGGATCGTAGACCAGCAAAACAGAGCGGAATGGGGCGCCAAAGTAATTGATAAACTTTCTCAGGATCTCCGTAAAGAATTTCCTGACATGCAGGGATTATCGTCCAGAAACCTTAAATACATGAGGCAGTTTGCCGCCGTTTATCCCGATCCCGAATTTGTGCAAGCGACGCTTGCACAAATTCCCTGGTACCATCATATAACGCTTCTCAACAAAATCAAAAACCACGAAGAACGTATATTTTACGTCAAGGAAGCCCATAAAAACGGTTGGTCGCGCGACGTGATGGTCGCCCAGATTGACTCTAAATATTACAAAAGGAAAGGGAAGGCCGTTTCAAATTTCAGTTCGGCATTGCCCTCGCCACAGTCTGACCTTGTGCAGCAAATTACCAAAGATCCATACATTTTTGATTTCCTCAATCTGACCGATCTATGTCAGGAAAAGGAATTGGAAGAGGCGCTCACCGATCATGTCATGAAGTTTCTGCTGGAACTAGGCGCAGGGTTCGCATTTGTCGGGAAGCAGGTGCATATTGAGGTCGGCGAGCAGGATTATTATATCGACTTGCTTTTTTATCACGTCAAATTACACTGCTATGTCGTCGTCGAATTGAAAAAAGGGAAATTCACCCCGGAGCATGCCGGTAAACTTAATTTTTATCTCTCCGTGGCAGATGACAAATTAAGATCTGAGCTTGACCAGCCCAGCATCGGTTTGCTGATCTGCCAGGACAAAAACGGCGTAGTTGCAGAATATGCGCTGCGCGATCTTTCCAAGCCAATCGGTATTTCAGAGTATCAGCTCATCGAAGCGATTCCTAAAAACATGAAATCCTCCCTTCCTTCGGTGAAGACCATCGAGCAGGAAATCGGCTGTACCAAACGCGTGACGCCGACGAAATCAAAATAAAGTTAGGCGGAGTACCGCGCGCGGTGCATCGTTCCGATTTGTGCAAGCGCCACTTGCACAAATTACCAACCCTTTCACTATCCCTTTGCATTTCATCAATTTTCAGTATGTTTAAACCAAATAGAACCCAAAAGTCTGTTTGTTAAAACATATTATATGAAAATTACATTTTCTCTCATTATTTCTTTCTGCATTACGTCGTTTCACGCATTTTCCTTTGGTGCGGGAGAAAAAAAAGCGAATGCATTGCCGCGCATAGCCATCGCCGGGCTGGGCATTGAATCGAGCACATTTTCGCCGGCGCGGACCGAGGAACCGGCTTTCCGTGCCAGGTCTGGCGAGCAGATTTTCGCCTCCTACCCTTTTATGGCGGCGGATTCCAGCTTACGGAAGCGGGCGGAATGGCTTCCGGCTTTGGTAGGCAAGTCACTGCCGGGCGGGATGGTGACGCGGGAAGCGTACGAGTCGCTGGTGAAGCAAACGCTCGAATTGCTAAAAAAGAATGGCCCTTATGATGGCCTGTATTTCGATATTCACGGCGCCATGAGCGTGGAAGGCCTGGACGATCCGGAAGGAGACCTCATCGTGCGCATTCGCGAGGTAATCGGCAAAAAAGTGCTTATTTCAACTTGTATGGACCTCCATGGCAACGTATCGTGGCGACTCGCGCAGCACACCGACCTCATTACCTGCTACCGCATGGCGCCCCACGAGGACGCGATGCAATCCAAACGCCGGGCTGTGGCGAACCTGCTGTCGCGACTCGAAAGTGGAAAAGGAAAACCGGCTTACAAGGCCTGGATCCCCGTTCCGATTCTGCTGCCGGGCGAAAAGACAAGTACACGCATTGAACCCGGAAAATCGCTTTACGCGAAAGTGGCACCGGCATCGGTGCAGCCGGGCGTAATAGATGCCGCGATGTGGGTGGGCTATGCCTGGGCCGATGAACCGCGTAACCATGCCGTGGTAATGGTGACGGGTGACGACAAGGCAAAAGTGACCGAAAGCGCCGAAATGCTGGCAAAAAGTTTCTGGGACGTGCGCAAAGAATTCGATTTCGTAGCACCTACCGATGATTTGAAAGGTGCATTGAACAAGGCGCTCGCAAGCAGCAGACACCCGTTTTTTATCAGCGATTCGGGCGATAACCCTACTGCCGGCGGAGCAGGAGATGTAACGTGGACGATCACCGAAATCCTGAAACGCCCGGAATTCAAAGCCGAGAATGGCCCTTCACTCATTTATGCATCCATTCCCGGTCCGGAACTCGTCGAAGCCGCCGTGAAAGCGGGTGTCGGCGGGAAAATCGACGCATATGCGGGTGCGAAGGTGGATGCGCGCTTTGCGCCGCCCGTGCATTTGGTAGGTACCGTCGAGGCTATTTACCAGGGTGACGTGAATGCCGAAACCGAGGTCGTAGTAAAAGTGGGCAGCGTGCGTGTAATCGTGACCAAAAAACGCAAGCCCTATCATAAGGAGGCGGATTTCACCCGTCTGGGACTGAAACCGCGGGAGTCGGCTATTGTCGTAGTAAAAATCGGCTACCTTGAACCGGAACTGTATAATATGCGGGCCGACTGGATATTGTCGCTCACGCCCGGCGGTGTGGACCAGGATTTGGAGCGCTTGCCTTACAAGCGTATCAAACGCCCGATGTTCCCATTGGATAAGGATATGAAAGAGCCGGATTTAAAGGCGAAACTGGTGCCGTCGTCGGATGCGCTTTAAGGATAGTCAAAAAAAGTCAAAGGCGGCTGTTCCGAGAATGGGACAGCCGCTTTCATTTACATTCACCTCCTCAATTCTCCTTAACCCTCGAATATTCCAGCAATGTGACGCCGAGCGGACTGCTTTTCACATTTTCCAGGTTCAGTTTCACCCGCTTTTGAATTTCGCTGAAAACAGGCTTTCCTTCACCCAAAATAACCGGATAAATAGCCAGCCGGTACACGTCGATCAAATCCAGGTTAATGAACGTTGTGATCAGCGAACCGCCTCCGTAGAGCCAGATGTCCTTGCCGGGCCGCTCGCGGATTTCGGCGACGTGATCGCCCAGGTCCGAGTTAATGTAGGTCGCCTTGCCGTCGCCGGGGGAACTGTGAGAGAACACAAATTTTTCCTTGCTGTGCACGGCGCTCCACAATGCTTTTTCTCCCGCGGATGCGCTTTCCTCCGGTTCATACTGGCCCCAAAGGTCGTAACTGATGCGTCCGTAGAAAATCGTGTCGATACCGGCCAGAAAGTCGACGAGACCGCCGCCGAGGCTGTCCGCCACCACAATCCAGTCGATTTCGCCATTGGGTCCTTCAATAAAGCCATCCAGGCTGACAGCAAGGTCAAGAATGATTTTGCGCATAAGATTTATTTTGTTGATGAAAAAAATGAACTGACTTTCACTCGCCCAATGCAAATGCCACGGCTGCGTCGGAATGAATGCGGGTGGTATCAAACACCGGCACTACCACATCTTCCTGACTGATAATCAGCGGAATTTCAGTACAGCCCAGGATGATGCCCTCCGCTCCCCGCCGGATGAGTTCATCGATAATCGTGAGGTATTCTTTTTTCGTGTCTTCCCTGACAATACCCTTTCCCAGCTCATCCCGAAGGGTATTCTGGATGAAATCACGACTTTCCTGCGTTTCGGGGATGATGGGGTCAATGCCAAGGCTCAGCAGTTTGTCCTTATAGAAATCCATTTCCATCGTAAACCTGGTCCCCAGCAGTCCAACTTTCGTAAGTCCTTGCCGATGAATGGCCGCGGCAGTAGCTGTTACAATATGGATTACCGGCAGGCTAATTTCACTTTCCAGGCGGTCGGCGACGGCGTGCGCGGTGTTAGCGCAAAGTACAATAGCTTCCGCTCCCGCTTTTTCAAGATTTTGGCAAGCGGAAAGCACTATGCGGAACGTTTCGTCCCATTTACCATTCGTGTTGTTGCTTACAAATGCACTGAAATTCACCGAATAAATAATACATTCGGCATAATTATTTCCGCCCAGCTTTGCATTATTGCCTTCATTAATAAAACGGTAGTAATCGACAGTAGAGACCCAGCTCATACCACCTACGAGACCTAACTTCTTCATTTTTATATTGGTGTAGATATAAATAAATACTAGGCATTATCGCGGCCTTAA
>CBIHPQ010000338.1:0-7647 GCA_966211825.1 uncultured Dyadobacter sp.
TTTTCGGGTTTCGTTTGGTGAAAGTGAGGTAAAAGCTCTCCTCGTCGCGTTTGATGGCCTTGCTGTCGATCCACCCATAGCACAGCGCGTGCTCGATCGACTCTTTGTAGCCGATGCTGGGCGTAGGGCTGTCTTTGTGGTAGATGATCAGGAAAACGGCGTCCTTGGTTTTGCCGTGTTCCGCCAGCCAGGCGCGCCATGCCTTGGTCGTGGGCGCGGGGGTGGCTTCGATGCCGTTTTTAGTTTCCATTGACGATCGACAGATAATGTTTGTTGAACATGATACCCAGAATGTTGCCAAACGGATCGACGACCGACGCCGTGACAAATCCCTCACCGCGCGTGATCACAGGCTGATAGCTCGTCGCGCCCAGGTCCAGCAATCTTTGATAAGCACCTTCCACGTCATCCACATGCCAATAAACGATCGATCCCGCCGGCGCGTCGGCGGCACCAGGAGGAGCCCATTTGGCATCGACAATGCCCATTTCATGCTCGTAGTCGCCCACGCGGAACTCGATATACCCCGGCTTCTCGAAGTAGGGAGCTATTTCAAATACTTCGGAGTACCATTTTTTGGCAGCATCCAGGTCGGCTGCGTAGAAGTTAACGGTTGCGAATCCTCTGAGTGACGTTGCGGTGGCCATGTTCGTTAAAGGTTTTTGGTTTGATGTTAATACAAAGCTAAATGCTGGTTGTGACAGCCTTATGTCAGGAGGTTTTAGGAGGTTTGAAAAAATCCTGCCACTGGCTCAACCGTCTGAAAATCGGATTCTTACGCTAAGTGCTAAAAATATAAATTTGGTAAATCAATCAAATCCGATCATGGCGCGCAAAGAAACAATCAGAGCATTTCATAGAATTTCGGAACGGAAGGTCCTGGTGAAGGACAGGAATGCGTTTTTCGAAGATATGGATCGACTTTTTGAAGAGTTAGATGAGGAATTGCCGGCGAAAAGCTTTTGGTAGAATTCGATAAGGTCATTGGCAGAAGCAAGTTCCGGAAATATATTACTGTCTTTCAGGCTACACGGCTTAGAAACTTCGTCCTTAAACTTGTTCGAAAGGCGCATGTAAGCTCCGAACCTTCCATTGCAAGGGACTCTTGCGACAACTATCTCCTGGGATTTTGTGAAAGCTGTCGGGCTCGTTATCTGATCACCGGAGACGAAGATCTCCTTATTTTGAACAAGCACAAAAATGCGATAATCCTTTGTATGCACGAATTTTTACAAATCTTAGCCAGGTAACTTGAGTTGCATTGAAATTTGGTCTTCAAATAATCAAATCGCGAAAGAAAATTCTTCAATAAAAAATAAATTCAAAATTTTTTACAAATCCGTCTAGGGGTTTTTTGGGGTTAGTTGCCTATATATGTGCAACGATATTCCTAAACCTATGTACCAACGCTTTACCGACGAACAGCTGGTAGAATTCCTGCAACAGGGCGATGCACGTGCCTTTGAGGAGATCTATGCAAGGTATTGGTACCGGCTGTTCGGCATTGCGTTTCAGGAAACCGGCACCAGGGAAGAGGCCGAGGAATTGGTGCAAGATGTATTCGAAAACCTCTGGTACAAGCGCGAGGATTCTTTTATCCGACACCTGAAAGCCTACCTGGTGGTTTCCATGAAACACCGCATTACCAACTACATTAAATCCTGCATTACCCAGCGAAAATATCAGGAATATCTGATCCTGAGCGAGATACGCCAGTCCTACGGCACGGAAGAAATCGTCCGCTTCGAAGACCTTTCGCGGGCGGTGGACGAGGTCATGAAAAAGCTACCCGAAAAAACGTGTGAAGTGTTCAGACTGAGCCGGTTTGAAAACCAGTCGGTGAAGGATATTGCCGAACGGCTGAGTTTGTCTGAAAAAGGCGTCGAATACCACATCACACAGTCCCTTAAAGTCCTGAAAGACCAGCTCAGGGTTTATAATTCAGATCATTAGCCTGGAAACCACATCGATAATGAAGCAACACGAGTTCGACATATTATTACAAAAATACCTGGCCGGCAATTGCAGCCCCGAGGAGGAGCGGCAGGTGCTCGAATGGTCCGAGCGCGTGCATGCGCATGCACCGGAGCCGCTCACGGGCACCGAGCAGGCGGTTACGGAAAAGAGGATCTGGAAGCAGATCCGGCAGAATGCGTTGCCTTCACCGGGCTGGCGCACACCGGTTGTGCGGATCGGAATGGGTATTGCGGCGGCAGTGCTGCTCACGGTCGCATTGTATGTATTCCGGCCCGGGATGTTCAGCGCTTCGGATGCCCGTTCGGTAAGTAAGATTAAACTATCGCAACCGATAACACCGCATTTGAAAGATTATCAGGTGGTGAAAAATACAACCGGCGTCGAGCAATCGCTAAGGCTGGAAGATGGCTCGGTGATCACACTCGCGAAGGAAAGCACCCTGCGCTACCCCCGGCATTTCGACCCGAAAAACCGGCAGGTGGAGCTGGAAGGGGAGGCTACTTTTAATATCAAACGCGATACCTCCCGACCGTTCTTCGTGTATTCGGGCGAGCTGGTGACGCAGGTTTTGGGTACGAGTTTCAAGGTCACATCATTCGGCAATGCACGGACGATCGAGGTGCAGGTGCTGAGTGGGAAGGTTTCGGTGTATGAAAATCAGGAAAAATCAGCCGAAAGCCGCAATGGGGTCATATTAAGGCCTAATCAAAAAATCACATTCGATAAAGAAGCGAAAAAACTGATTCCCGAACTGGTGGAAGCGCCGGTGATGGTAGAGCCTCCCGTACAGACGCGCGAGCTGGCATTCGAGGAATCGCCGCTGCAAGCGGTTTTGAACGCCCTTCAAAAAGCCTATGACGTAGAAATCGTCGTAGAAAATCCGGCGTTGAACAATTGCATGTTTACCGGGGACATTACCGGTCTGCCGCTCCATACCCAGCTCCGGTTTATCTGCAAGTCGGTGAATGCGGGCTATGAACTGCGCGGGACGACCTTTTTTGTCAACGGCGACGGTTGCCCGAAATAGAGCGATCCATAACCAATGACTTATTTGACCAAACCTGACAACGCCTGACCAAACCTGAAAATCCCTGACCATTAACGACCATTCCTAGCCATACTAACCTTCCCAACCTCCCTGCCTATGCCTAAACGCTGACCCAACAAAAAAGCCGGCAATGTTACGAGCATTACCGGCCTTGAAAACATCCGCCCGAAACGCCAATCCCGGACCGGATGCTATTGTTCCTGAGTCTCTTACAAATCAAAAACATTTTAAAATTATGCAAAAAACTATATCCGTCAAACGGTTATTGATTCGTGCTATGCAAATAACTGTCGTACAACTGCTTTTCTCGGCGTTTTTCTGCGGGCTGACTTTCGCTGCCGACACGCGTGCGCAGGAAATCTTGCGGCAGGAAGTGTCGCTGACGATGCAGTCGGCGGAGGTCAAGAATGTCCTCGCGCGCCTGGAAAAGCAGACCAGCATTAAATTCATTTACAGCGGCAACAGCATCAATGCACACCAGCGGGTGTCGGTGAATGCAGTCAATAGCCGGCTTTCTAAGGTGCTCGATGAGCTCCTTACGCCCCTCAGCGTGGGGTATGAAGTGGTGGATTCACACATTCTGCTGCATCGCAAGGCCCCGGAATCTGTGCAGGCGCCGGACATTAAATCGGTGATCCGCAAGCTGACCGGCTCGGTGGCCGACGAAAAAGGCGATCCGTTGCCCGGCGTGAGCATTCTCGTGAAGGGCACGCAAACCGGTACTACCACGAATGCCGATGGTAAGTTTACCTTGGACGTCCTGAACGACAATGCAACATTGATTTTCAGCTTCGTAGGCTACATTGCGCAGGAGATACCGGTAGGAGGGCAGAGTGATATTTCCATTAAAATGGCGCCCGAGGCCAAGTCGCTGAATGAAGTGGTGGTGACCGCATTGGGCATTGCCAAAGACAAAAAAGCACTGACCTACGCCGTGACGGAAGTGAAAGGCAGCGAATTCACGCAGGCGCGGGAAGCAAACCTGGGTAATGCATTGTCCGGAAAAATCGCAGGCGTGAATGCGACGAGCACGGCTAACGGTGCGGCGGGTTCCAGCCGCGTGATCATCCGTGGCAACGGTTCGCTCAGTGGAGACAACCAGCCGCTCTACGTCGTAAATGGTATTCCCATCAACAATGCAAACCAGGGCTCACCCGGTACCTGGGGCGGAACTGATAATGGCGACGGCCTGCTGAGCATTAACCCCGACGATATTGAAAGCATTTCCGTATTGAAAGGGGGGACCGCGGCGGCGCTTTACGGCTCACGGGCTTCCAACGGTGTTATTTTGATCACCACCAAATCGGGCAAAGGACAGAAAGGGCTCGGCATCGAATTCAACTCCAATTATACTTTCGAACGCCCGTTGGCCTTTTCCGACTGGCAATATCAATACGGCTCAGGTTCGCGCGGCGTGGCGCCTACCGCGCAGGCGGAGGCCATTTCATACGGTCGCACCTCCTGGGGGGCGAAGCTGGACGGCTCGATGGTGATGCAGCCCGATGGCCAAGCGAGGCCCTATTCTGCCCAGAAAAACAATATCAAAAACTTCTACGACACCGGCAGCACATTCAGCAACACGCTGGCGATCAATGGCGGGAACGAAACGTCCAATTTCCGGTTCTCGGCTTCCAATATGGATAACAAAGGCGTGGTGCCCAACTCGTCGGTAAACCGGAAAACTTTCAATCTGAGTGCTTCATCAACATTGGCCAAAAAGGTCGTTTTCGAGGGAAATGTGCAGTACAATATCGAGAATGTCAAAAACAGGACGTTTGTAGCCGATTTTACCAAAAACCCGAACGCATCGGTGCAGGTAGCGGCCACGAACCTCGATATCCGTACGCTTTCGCCGGGTTATGACGAACGCGGTTATGAGCAGCTTTGGAACGATTATGTGTTTGTAATGAACCCTTATTTTGCCGTCAACAAAGTTCGCAACGAGGATGATAAGCGGCGGGTAATCGGTTCATTCAGCACACGTTACAATGTTACAGACTATCTCTACGTGCGCGGCCGGCTGGGTATCGACCAGTTTTCAATCAGAGGTGAGGACATTACGCCCACCGGAACGGCTTACAACACTCAGGGCGAGATGTCGACCCGGCGAATCACAACTTATGAAACCAATGCGGAAGCCATTGTTGGGTTCAATAAGGAATTTGGACGGTTTTCTGTCAATGCCATTGCGGGCGGGAACAAGATGTACAACAATATCAACGGCGTGAGCGCGGTCAGCGGGCGGTTGAATGTGCCTTTTAACTACTTTATTACCAACGGCAGCAGCCAGGTTTATACTGAAACGGCGCGTGAGTTCGGCATTAATTCGCTTTTTGCTTCGGCGGATATCGGGTTTAATAACCTGCTTTATTTGACGTTAACAGGCCGACAGGACTGGTTTTCGACACTTTCCAAAGATAACAACACGCTGTTTTACCCTTCTGTGGGTCTGAGTTATGTCTTCTCGGATGGTTTCAAATCCAAACCGTCCTGGCTGGATTACGGTAAAATCCGCACTTCCTGGGCGAAAGTGGGTGGCGGCGCGCCGGATCCTTACGGGTTGACATTGGCCTATGCAGCGCCCCCGCAGTCGCATTTGGGCCAGCCGCTGATGAATATTAACGGCGGTACCATTCCGAATGCGCAGTTGAAACCGTACACTTCCACAACTACGGAATTCGGTATAGAAACGAAGTTGTTCGGTAACAAGCTCGGCGCGGACATTACCCTTTACGATCGCACAACTACCAATGACATCGTACGCGCAACAGTTCCATTTTCAACGAGTTATACCAATGTGTCCCTCAATGTGGGTAAGGTGCAAAACCGAGGGGTCGAGCTTTTGCTGACGGGCTCGCCGGTGAAATCGGCTAATGGTTTTGGCTGGGATGTGAGCTTTAATATGGCTTATAATAAAAATACGGTCGTGAAAATTGCGGATGGTTTGACCAGCCTTGCATTGCCGGGCGCCATTGCCCGTACGCAGAATGGCTTTGTGTACCATTTTGAGGGCCAGCCGTTTGGAATGATCTCGGGTTACCGGGCCAAAACGGACGCGAATGGCAACGTCGTTTACAACCGCGACAGTGGTCTGCCCTTGCAAAGCGCATTCACGTCATTGGGCCGCGGCGTGCCTCCGCTGACATTGGGTTTGACGAATACATTCCGCTACAAAACCTTTTCACTGGGTTTTCTGCTCGACGGCAAGTTTGGTTCCAAAATGTATGTTTCGACCAATGCCTATGCCACCAATTATGGTTTGCACAAGCAAACAGTTGAGAACAACGTGCGCGAAACCGGCGTGACCGTGACGGGCGTGGACCAGGAAGGGGCGCCGTTTACCAAAAACATCCCCGCGCAGAACTACTACCAGGGCATTGCATTCTCGCTCACCGACCAGTTTGTATCCGATGCCGGTTTTATCAAGCTCCGCCAGCTGACATTCGGCTATGCATTACCGCAAAATATCGTTTCCAAAACCCCCTTTCAATCGGCCAGCTTGTCTTTCGTCGCGCGAAACCTCTTGCTGATTTACAGCCAGGTGAAGAATGTCGATCCGGAGTCGAATTACAGCAATGGCAATGCGCAGGGTTTGGAGAATTTTGGTGTACCGCCGACCCGCAGTTTTGGTTTGAACCTGATGGTAAGGTTCTGATAGTGAGAGTAGATTAATGTTTGACCTACCAATTTTGACCTTGATTATGAGCTATAAAAATATCAGTCTGAAGGCCTTCTCGGCCCTGCTCGCGGGCGCTATGTGCCTGACCGCCTGCGACAACGGTTTTGAGGAAATGAATGTGAATCCCAATGCTTACACCGAACCGGTGATAGGTAGTCTTTTCTCTAATAGTATTATCAAAACGGCCGGCGATGGGGATAATAACACGTTGTATGCCAATGATAAACTGTCGGGCTGCTTCGTGCAATACTTCGCCTCGCTGAATGCCTGGCAATGGACGGGCGACAAATACCTGTACAAACAGGATTACAACAAGGGCCTTTTCGAAACCGCTTACAGCAGCGAGCTGAAAGAAACCGCACAGATCATTGCACTTGTAAAGGACAAGCCCGATATGAGTAATCTCTACCATATCGCCCGTATCTGGCGGGTATTTATCCTCCACCGCGTGACGGATATGTACGGCGACATTCCTTATTCGCAGGCAGGTTTGGGCTATATCGAATCAGTTTACAAGCCCGGATATGACACGCAGGACCAGATTTACGCTTCTATGCTAGGCGAGCTCGAAGCCAGCGCGGCGGCGCTAGATGCGTCGAAGGCGTCGTTTGGCGGAGCGGACTTTCTCTATGGCGGCGATGCGGCGCAATGGAAGAAGTTTGCCTATTCACTCATGCTTCGGCTCGGCATGCGGCTTACAAAAGTGGACATCGCGATGGCCGAGACCTGGGTCAAAAAGGCCATTGCGGGCGGTGTCATGCAAAGTAATGCGGATATCGCCAAGCTCGACCATACGGGAGGCTCGGCCAACAACTGGAATGTGAATAGTTACCTTTTGCAAGGTGGGGAAGGCGTACCGCCATCGGCGCAGGGTAAGGGTTATTCCAAATTAAATAAGACCTTCATTGATTACCTGAAAGCGACCAAAGACCCGCGCCTGCCA
>CBIHPQ010000339.1:0-7630 GCA_966211825.1 uncultured Dyadobacter sp.
CATTTTAAAGGCAGCCCTGGAAAAAACCGGCTAATGCATTCGTGCGGTTGGAATGCTGATTTATTCAACTAATTTGGGATAAATTCCTATTTCGTGCATTTCAACCTGGCCACCGCATGAACAAACGAACTTTCATCAAACTTTCATCCGCATTAATGACGGCTCCCTTACTTTCCCCGCTCAGCGGCTGGGCCAACAGCGATAAGCTCCGCAACTGGGCAGGCAACCTCGAATACAGCACCGAAAAGCTGGATCTGGGCAAAAACTTACAAGAGGTTCAAAGTATTGTAAAGAAATATCCCAAGCTGAAAGTGCTCGGCACGCGGCATTGTTTCAACGACATTGCGGATACGAAAGACCAGTTTATTTCCGTCGTCGGTGCTGAGGAACACATTGATTTAAATACCAAAAATAAAACGGTGACTGTCAATGGCGGGTTGAAATACGGCCAGCTGAGCCCTTACCTGCACGAAAAAGGCTTTGCATTGCATAACCTGGCATCGCTGCCGCACATTTCGGTAGCGGGCGCGTGCGCAACGGCCACGCATGGGTCGGGCGAGAAGAACGGGAACCTGGCTACGGCCGTGACGGCCATGGAACTGGTAACCGCGGATGGAGAGGTGGTGAAACTTAGCAAGGAGAAGGATGCGGAGAAATTCAATGCGGCCGTGGTGCACCTGGGCGCATTAGGCGTAGTGACGAAAGTAACGCTCGCCGTGCAACCGACGTTTTTCATGGGTCAACATGTATATGAAAACCTGCCTTTGAGCCAGCTGAAAGACCATTTTGATGAAATTGAGTCGAGCGGTTATAGTGTGAGTTTGTTTACGAATTGGGCCTCGGACGACATTACGGAGGTTTGGCTTAAATTTAAAACCAATAGCAGCAAGCCATTAAAAGCATTGCCGGAAAAGGAATTCTTCGGGGCCAAACTGGCTACCAAAAACATGCACCCGATCCCCGAACTTTCCGCCGAAAACTGTACCGAACAAATGGGTGTGCCGGGGCCGTGGTACGAGCGGATGCCGCATTTCAAGATGGGTTTCACGCCCAGCAGCGGCAAGGAATTGCAAACGGAGTATTTTGTGCCGCGTAAGAATGCGGTCGACGCAATCCTGGCCATTTCAAAAATGGGTAACCAGATCAGCCCGCATTTGTTTACATCTGAGGTGCGGACGATTGCTGCGGATAACCTCTGGCTGAGTCCGTGCTACAAGCAGGATTCGGTAGCGATCCACTTTACCTGGAAACAGGATTGGCCGGCCGTGAGCAAGCTTTTGCCCGTAATCGAAAAGGAATTGGCGCCGTTCAATCCGAGGCCGCATTGGGGGAAATTGTTTACAGTTTCACCCGGTTTATTGGAAAAAAGATATGAGAAATTGCCCGAGTTCAGGGAGCTGGCCGTGCAAATGGACCCCAAAGGAAAGTTTCGCAATGCATTTTTGAATTTAAATGTTTTCAAATCATAATATGGCGCGAAGCTCCTGCTTCGTGCAAACTATTCGGAGGCCTCTGGCCGGTCCATAGCGATGCAGAATGGTCCGGCCGGAGGCCTCCAAATAGTGTGTATGAAGCAGGGGTTTCATACTATCTTGCTGGAATTAAATATCCTCCGTGAGCGTTTACTTTGATGTGACTCATCTTCCATAAGTAAACAAATACTTCTGATGGCTACCAAAACGAAGGCATTACCACCGGCAAGCGTGGACCTCACTGCCGATAAGATTACCGAGTTATACATGCATTACTGTCTGGAAAATAACAAGAAACCGGAATCGGTGTACTTGTTTGCCAAGCAGCACGGTTTTGCGGAAAAGGACTTTTACCAATTCTACACTTCGATCGATTCGCTGGAAAAACGCGTTTTTGTCAGTTTCCATAACCTGGCCGTGCATCTGATCAACCAGAGCGGCGAGGTCGACGGGCTGGGCTTCCGCGACAGATTACTGACCTACTACTTTACGCTCTTCGAAATCTTCACCGCCAACCGCAGCTATGTGGTTTTTGCATTGAAGGAAGAAAAGAACAAGCTGAACAGCATCCTGAAACTCAAAGAATTCCGTAACAGCTTCAAGGAATTTATCCACGAGATCAGCGACGGTTACCTCAAAGTGAGAAGCGAACGCATTCGGAAGGCGCAGCAGGACGCGTTGGAGGAAGGGGCGTGGATACAACTACTGCTTACAATGAAATTCTGGCTCGAAGATGAATCCACCGGTTTTGAGAAAACAGACCTGTTCATCGAAAAATCGATCCGCGCTACATTTGACCTGATCGACACGACGCCTTTGGAAAGCGTGATCGATTTCGGGAAGTTTTTGATTAAAGAAAAATTGAAGTAGGAATGGAGACAATTGACAGCATACCTACTTCCAAAATACGGCGTGCCTCCCGGCTCATCTCAACAGGGGTGAAAATCGGAGGGAATTACCTGAAATATTACGGAGAGAAGATCACCAGCCCGGAAACGGCGAGGGATAACCTCAACAGTAACAATGCAGAGGATATTTATGATAGCCTCAAAAGCTTGAAAGGCAGCGCATTGAAACTGGCGCAAATGCTGAGTATGGAGAAAAACTTCCTGCCGCAGGCTTATGTGGAGAAGTTTTCGCTTTCACAATTTTCAGTACCGCCGCTTTCGGCGCCGCTGGTAGTGAAGACGTTCCGGAAGTACTTCGGAAAGTCGCCGCTCGAACTGTTCGATACGTTCAACCCCAATGCAATCAATGCGGCGAGCATCGGTCAGGTGCATAAGGCTACTCACGACGGCAAGGAGCTGGCGGTGAAAATCCAGTATCCCGGCGTTGCGGAGAGCATTTCTTCGGACCTGTCGCTGGTGAAGCCCATTGCGATGAAGATGTTCAATATCCAGGCGAAGGATTCGGACAAGTATTTCAAAGAAGTTGAGACCAAGCTGACGGAAGAGACGAATTACATTCTTGAAATAGCGCAGAGTTCCGAAATCGCCGATGCCTGCGAGCACATTCCCAATTTGCGTTTCCCGAAATACTACCCGGAATTTTCCTCCGAGCGCGTGATCACGATGGACTGGATGGATGGCAAGCACCTTTCGGAGTTTTGCAAAACCAACCCGGAGCAGGATGTGGCCAACAAGATCGGTCAGGCTTTGTGGGATTTTTATATGTTCCAGGTGCACCAGTTGCGGAAAGTCCACGCGGACCCGCACCCGGGCAACTTCCTGGTCGATGACAACGACAACCTGATCGCCATTGATTTTGGGTGCATCAAAGAAATTCCCGAGGAGTTCTATATTCCCTATTTTGAGCTGGCAGAGCCGGAGAATCTCAATAATCCTGCGATTTTCCATGCCAAACTCGCGGAACTGGAAATCCTGACCGACAAGGATACGCAAGCTGAAACCATTTATTTCTCGAACCTTTTCCGGGAAATACTCTCGCTGCTAACCCAGCCGTTCCAGGCCGATACATTTGACTTTTCGGACGAAGCGTTTTTCCTGAAACTGGCGGCATTAGGCGAGAAATATGCCAATGACAAGGAGCTGCGCAAAATGAATATGAACCGTGGCTCGAAGCATTTTATTTACATCAACCGCACATTCTTCGGGCTGTTCAGCCTGCTGCATGACCTTAAAGCGGTGGTGGATACCAAGCAATTTGTAAGCTGACACCAATCATAACCGGTCATGGAATTTTCATGGCCGGTTTTCTTCTCCTGCCGAACCGCCCGGCTGTTTCTTTCGGTTTACAAAACGGAACAGATTGTTGTTCGCCTGCTCGGGCGTTTGGTCGCCGAGCAAAATCCCCCAGGGCTCCAATCCCTGCACCCGGTCGAAGATCACTTTCATCATCGCAATCGCGGGGATCGAGAGGAACATGCCCGACAATCCCGCCAGCGCCCCGCCTACCAACACGCCTACGATCGACACCAATGCATTAATACGCACTTTCGAGCCTACAATGAACGGAACCAGAAAGTTATTGTCGATCACCTGAACGGCAATAAATACACCCACAACGCCCAGTAGCACATCGACCTCGGGATGGCTGATGAACGTCACCATTACTGCCAGGACTGTCGCTACCAATCCGCCGATGTAAGGCACCAGGTTCAGGATGGCCGCCATTACGCCCAGCAGAATGGCGTATTGCACATTCAAAACCAGCAGTCCTGCGGAATTCAACACGGCCACGGCGGTCGTTTCGAGGAGTAGCCCCACCATATAGCTCTGAATAATGACTTTGATTTCCCCTAAAACTTCCAGCACGCGGTGTTTGTGCTTTTCGGCGAAGAGTACCACCGAAAAGTGGATCAGCATGGCCCGGTAGTAAAGCAGCAGGAAGGTGTAAATAGGAATAAGGATCAAAGTGCCTAGCGGGCCCGTTACAGCGCCTAGCGTTTCAGGTCCCTGGAATGTTTCCAGCGTTTTGCTTTGGGCATTTTTAAGATATTCGGCCTGCTGGCGGTAACTCACGCTATATTCCCGCCGGATCCACCGACGCGCGTCGCGGTAGAAGTGGTCGATATTTCTTTTCAGTTTGGGCCATTCGTCGGAAAAATCGGCCAGTTGCATCGAAATGAGCACGGTAACCGCCGAAACGACCAGCACCGCGAGTGTCAGGGCGAGCGTGATAGCCATGAGTTTCGGAATGCCTATGCGCATGAGCCACTGTTCGAGCGGCCTGAGCAAAACAGCCAGCAGTCCCGCCAACGCCAGCGGAACGATAATGTCCTGCCCAAGATAAATCGCGACCATGATGATGCCGATCGCCAGGAGGGTTAGGGAGAGTTTTTGGTAGAAGGGAGGGGTAGAGGTTTCCACTTGATTGTTAATTTTCGCCGGGTGATAATGGGTTAGAAAGAATAGTAGCTAAGGTCGATACATTAAGAGAAGGAGTTGATCTGCATTCAAACTACCCCAACCCTTTCCCCAAACAAACACTCCTCGACTGCTCGGGGAATTCTCCGAAATGCGGGATGTGGGTATAGCCCAGCTTCCTGTACAATGCGATCGCTTCCGGCTGGCCTTTGCCCGTTTCGAGAATGGCGGTTTCGTAACCCAGTTTGAAGGCCCACTTTTCCAGCTCCGCCACCATCAGCGAGGCAATGCCTTTTCCGCGGAATTCAGGTTTTACAAACATTCTTTTCAGTTCAATGCGTGGTGTGTCAAATTGCTTGAAGCAGCCGCAGGCAATGGCAACATCGTTTTCGTAGACCAGCACGACAGTCGGCAGGCCGGTAATACGGTTGTATTCTTCGTAATCTTCTTTTCGCGTGTTGTAAATACGGCAGAGTTCGGTGTCGAGCTCGTCGGTGAGGCTCTGGAAATCGGGGTTATCGCTGTTGGTGCGGATGACTTCGGGCATTGGGTTACGGTATTTGACTGTCCTGTGTGCGAAGATAGTCATTTGCATGGTCGATGTGCATTTGCCGCTTTTCTTCGGGCATGTTGTCAAAAGTTTTGATCAGCATGCCGAGGCGCGGGTTACGGAGGAAGAATTTACGGTACTTATCCATAAACCGCCAGAAAAGCCCGTCCCAGGTTTCCTGCCATTCGCCTTTCGGAAAATCGCTCATCTTCAAAAGGTAGTTGCTGGCGCTGATGTACGGTTTGGTAACCATCAGCCCGCCGTCCGAAAATTGGCTCATACCGTACACATTCGGCACCATTACCCAGTCGTAAGCGTCAATGAAGAGCTCCATGAACCAATGGTACACATCGTCGGGATCGATTTCGCAAAGCATCATGAAATTACCCAGTACCATTAGCCGCTCGATGTGGTGGCAATAACCGGTATCGAGTACTTTGCGGATCACGATGTCGAGCGGCGGGATGCCCGTAGTCGCATTCCAGAAGCTTTCAGGTAATTTTCGCTTGAAATGCCAGTAGTTGCGCGTGCGCTGTTTACCGCCTTTAACCCTGTATACACCCCGCACAAACTCCCGCCAACCGATAATCTGCCGTACGAAACCTTCCAGCGAATTGAACGGAATGCGGTGCTCGTGTGCGTAGGCGAGGGCCTTGTCTACCACCGTTTTTGGGGTGAGCAACCCGGCATTAAGCAGCGGCGAAAGCACGCTATGATGCAGGAAATGCTCATCGGACACGATCGCATCCTCGTAATGCCCGAAATGTGAAAACCGGTTTTGCAGGAATTGGTCAAGCCACGAATTGGCTTGTGCGAATGTGAGCGGATAGCGAATGTCCGTCGAAATCCGGCCGTAATTTTCGGGAAAATGCTTTTTTACATACTCCTGCGCTTCTTCCCATGCATCGGAATCCCGCGGGAATCGGATGGCGGGCGGCTTTTGTTTTTTGGGATATTTCAAACGGTTCTCTTCATCAAAGCTCCATTTTCCGCCAGCGGGCTCCCCGTTCCGGACGACCAGAATGTCGCGTTCCTGGCGCTGCTCCCTATAAAAATCGGCCATGAAATATCTTTTCCTGTTCATAAAGTAATTGTCCAGGTCTTCCTTTGTGTTCAGGAACATCGGAGTAGCATATTCCACTAGATCAATTTTAGATGTCGCCGCGGCTTTTTGCAGCCGGGAGGCAAGCCAGGCGTCCGTGACGTCGGCATAATGGATTTCAGAAATGCCTTTTTGGGTGAGATGGGCAGGTAGCTCGCGGACATCCGAATGCTTTTCGTGAGATTCCACATATTCGACTGCGATGTTGCGATCTTCCAGAAACGCCTTGTAGTTTTGCATCGTCGCGCGGTGGAATAGCAGCTTTTGCTTGTGAAAACGGAATTGCCGGAAGAAAAGCGGTTCTTCCACGATCACCACGAGCCTGTCCGTCGCAATTGCCGGATGTTTTTCAAAAAGCTGATGTGGAAAAACGAGCGTAACGGCCTTCATAGCTGTCTTTTTATCTTTGGAATACTATGCGAAATACATTTGCCGCCCTCCTTTTGCCATTCCTGACCTTCGCGGCTTTCGCGCAAGAAGGCTTTAAAGTCGTGCCATTGGGTGTGAAAGGCGGGACCTTGGATGGTAACCTCTCCGCGTATATGCTCGCACCCGCGAGCTCCGATGCGTACATCTGCCTGGATGCGGGCACGGTGAGCAACGGGATCCAAAAAGCCGTTGACAAGCACGCTTTCAACGTTAATGCGGAAATGGTTCTGAAAAAATACGTCAAAGGCTACCTCATTTCGCACCCGCACCTCGACCATGTTTCCGGGATGATCATCAACTCGGTGGACGATACCGTCAAGCAGGTGTATGCGATGGAGCATTGTATCAATGTCATGAAAACGCATTATTTCAATTGGCAAAGCTGGCCTAACCTTGCTAACGACGGTAATGCGCCGGCTTTGAACAAATACCGCTATCAGCCGCTGGGAGAAGGCAGCGAGGTGCCGCTCGCAGATACGGACATGTCGGTGCAGGCATTTCCGCTGAGCCATTCGAAACCATATTCGAGCACGGCGTTTCTGGTGAGGTTCCGCGATGACTATGCGTTGTATTTCGGGGATACCGGCCCGGATGAAGTGGAGCAGACGGATCTCATGAAGCGGGTCTGGACGGCGGTGGCGCCCCTGGCGAAGTCGGGCAGGCTGAAAGGGGTATTTCTGGAAGTCTCCTACCCCAATGCGCAGGCCGACCGGCATCTGTATGGCCACCTGACGCCGAAATGGTTCATGAA
>CBIHPQ010000340.1:0-7590 GCA_966211825.1 uncultured Dyadobacter sp.
GCCCGTGTAGCCTTTTTCAAGTATCTCAATGCGCTTTTCATACAGCTCACGTTCTTTTTCATCACCAATGACCGAGAGGATTCTGCATTGGTTGATCAGCAGTTGTCTTTCAATAAGGGTAATACTTTCAGGGATCATATAAGACGGGTTCGACATTTTTAGCAATTTAATGTTATTAGGTACATTTTATGTGGACTTCGCTTGCAATGTTCCGGAAAGTTTGCTCTTTTACAATGGCATTGCGGCAACCTGACGGCCAATACCCGCTGATACGCATTCATCACTCAACCTATGGAGCAACTACACACCGACTCAACCAATACGGACAGCAGTTACCATCCGGGCGAAGAGCCTCTTTCCGACTACGTGAAGCGGATGGAAACAGATGCAAATCTAAAAAAGCTCGCGCAAATGCTTGAAGACGACCTGAAAAAGCCGGTATCGAAAGATAAGCCGGACCATTCCACCCCGGACCTGTCTTTTGAAAAATTCGAAGAGAAACTCCGGCGGCGCGACGATTAGTAGCCGTACCAGTCACCCCACCAGTGCTGCAACTTTTTCCTGATCTCTTCTTCACGCGCATTTCTGCCCGGTTCAAAGAACTTGGTGCCTTTCAGTTCGTCAGGCAGGAAATCCTGCTTCGCGAAATTTCCTTCAAAATCGTGTGAATACTTGTAATCTTTCCCGTATCCGATCTGCTTCATGAGCTTCGTAGGGGCGTTGCGCAGGTGTAAGGGCACGGGCAGGTGCGCAGTACGCGTGGCCGCTTCGATCGCGTCGCCAATGGCCATATAACTCGCATTGCTTTTCGGCGAGGTGGCCAGGTATACGGCCGTTTGGGATAATATGATCCGGCATTCCGGGTAACCCACGACGTTTACGGCTTGCATACAGGCATTGGCCATGATCATTGCCGTCGGGTTGGCATTGCCGATATCTTCGGAAGCCATAATGAGCATTCTCCGGGCAATGAAAGACGGATCTTCACCCGCCACGATCATCCGTGCCATCCAGTAGACGGCCCCGTTGGGATCGCTGCCACGCAGCGACTTGATGAATGCAGATATAATGTCGTAATGCTGCTCACCCGATTTGTCGTACCGGGCGATATTCTGCTGCGCCACCTCGGTAACCCATGTGTCTGTTATTTCAATCTTTTTGGCATCGCCTTTTGCCAGCACCACCAGTTCCAGAAGGTTCAGAAGCTTGCGGCCGTCGCCGCCCGAGAGCCGCAGCAGCGCGTCGTAGGAGGCAAACTTGATCGTTTTCTCTTTGAGCCACGGATCTTTGTCCAATGCGCGGGCAATGAGGCCTTTCAGCTCTTTTTCACCAAATGCTTCCAGAATATACACCTGGCAGCGGGAAAGCAATGCGGAATTGATCTCAAAAGACGGATTTTCGGTAGTTGCGCCAATGAGCGTTACCTGCCCTTTCTCGACAGCGCCCAGCAATGCATCCTGCTGACTTTTGTTGTAGCGGTGAATCTCGTCGATGAAAAGAATGGCCGGGAATAAACCGGATGGCCGCGCAAGCACTTCGCGCAAATCCTTCACACCGGAGCTGATCGCACTCAGGTTGTAGAACTGCCGCTTGGTAGTCTCGGCGATCAGCAATGCGAGGGTCGTCTTGCCCACGCCGGGAGGTCCCCAGAAAATCATGGAGGGGATTGCATTCTGCAATATCGCACGTCGTAGCGGTCCTTTTGGGCCGAGCAGTTTTTCCTGCCCCACAAAATCGTCGAGGGTCCGCGGGCGGAGGCGTTCGGCGAGGGGCGTGGTAGTCATGTTCATGGGTGAAGTGTCGGAATTTAGCTTGTCAATGTAAGATTATTTTAACACAAAAAAAGCGCGGCATAGTTCGCCGCGCTTACTTCTGATTCTATTTAAACGTTTAAACAGGCAGCTATCAAAAAGTCAGCCTGTCGAGTGTCATTTGCTTTTTAAGGTTACCCAATGCACCAAAAACCAGGTTGTAGACCGATTGTATATTTATTTTCATCAAATCTGCGATCTCGTGATTATTAAGATTCATGTAGAATTTGAGGAAGATCGCTTCGCGCTGGCGGCGAGGCAGGCCATTGATGGCTACATTCAGATGCTGGTTGGTGGATTCGAATTCTTCCTCTGAAATCAGATGGTTTTCGTGGGAAGGGGTGTTGATATGCCAGTATTCAACCGGGATATCTTCGTTGCTGGTGTGCTTTTGCTGCGCGTTCAAATGGCGAACCAATTTGCGTTTGATCGAGGCCATCAGGTAAAAGCGGACCGAAGTGGTGTCACCGAGCGTCATGCGGTTTCTCCATAATTCTACAAACAAATCGTGGATACAATCTTTGATCAGCGGTTTGTCGATCGTGAATTGCGAACAGTACTGGTAAAGAATGTGAACGTAAGAGCGGTAGAGGCATGCATAGGCATTTTCATCGCCTTTTCTGAACTGATCCCAAAAACAGAGTTCTTCTTCTTGCTTGTAGCGTAGGTGAGCCATTGTTTGGAAAGGATTTTGAATTGGGGTTAGGAATGATTGATAATAATGTCATTATTACACTTGTAAATATATTTATAAAAAAACATAATTTAAAAATATTTTCATCATAAAATTATATTTCAAAGGTTAATGATACTATTTCCCAAAAACGGCCGCATTTTATAAACTTAGGCTGGTAAATTTGAAATTTTCCCCGTCAAACAACCCCCTGTCACTTAGTTTCACTGAGGGTATCACCAGTAACGCCATGAAAGACAGCGACATAAATGGCGATTTTAGGGTCGATCCCAGCTCGTCTTTGACAAACCGGTCCAGCTGCGTGTAGCTTTTGGCTACATGATAACCGTCCTCGTCGGTCATTAATCCTGCTATCGGAAGGCCTATTGCGTGCTCCGCTCCGTTCCCGACGGCCGACAACCCGCCCTTCGCCCCGATCACCAGGTTCACGGCCTGCGCGATGTGTTCGTCATCACATCCCACACTTATTATATTATGTGAATCGTGTGCGACGGACGACGCCAATGCACCTTTTTTCAATCCAAAATTCTTAATGAATGCAATCGCAGGCGGCGCCTCGGGAGCATAGCGGTTCACAACCGTGATTTTCAGCACATCCTTTTCAATGTCGGGTACCAACGCACCGTCGGCCACTTTTCCGGATGTTACCCATTCATTTGTAACCAATTGACCATCCAAAACCTCGATTACCCTGATCTGAATTTCAGAATTTTTTACGGGAAGTTCAAAGTCAGAAGCTGTCTTCAACCCGCATTTGAAATGATTGGGATGTGCACTGCGCAGATCGGGGATGAGCGACTGCCCGTGTTTCGCAACCGGCTCACCATCGATCCAGGTTTCGAGGATATTAAATGCCTGCGTATTATCAATAAGGATAAAATCGGCCGCATCGCCCTCGCGCAGCAAGCCTACATTCAGGCTGTAATGCGTGACCGGGTTGATGCATGCAGCTCGCAGCACATTCCACAGGTCGTAACCCAGCGCCAGAGCACGTTTCACGAGTACATTAATATGCCCTTCCATCAGATTGTCGGGATGCTTGTCGTCCGAGCAGAACATGATTTGATCGGGGAATCCGGCGATGAGGGGGATCAGCGCGTCGAAGTTGCGCGCTGCGCTGCCTTCGCGTATCAGTATTTTGACGCCATAACCAATTTTCTCGCGCGCCTCCTCGTACGTAAAGCACTCATGGTCCGTGCTGATCCCGTAACCGGCATATTGCTTCGCCGCCTCGCCGCGCAGTCCGGGCGCGTGTCCGTCTATTACCTTATTATAATGTTTGGCCCAGTTGATCTTCGCCATCATATCCGGATCTTCATTCAAAACCCCTGGAAAGTTCATCACCTCCGCGAGGTAACCGATATCATCACTCGCCAGCAGTTCGCCCACCTCCTCCGCATTTACCTCCGCACCGGCGGTTTCGAAAACCGTCGCGGGTACGCACGAGGGCGCGCCGAAACAAAACTTGAACGGCACCCGCCTCCCATCTTCGATCATGAAATGTACGCCTTCCACACCAAGCACATTCGCGATTTCGTGAGGGTCGGACACCGTCGCGATCGTCCCATGTACCACCGCCAATCTGGCAAACTGCGCGGGCGTGAGCATCGAGCTCTCTACGTGCACATGCGCATCCGTGAAGCCGGGTAATGTGTAGGGGAGCGCAGGGTTTTCGGGACCGAGTATTTCGATTTTGGAGATATGCCTGCCTGAAATGTGAATTTCGGCTTCGTGGATACGCTTTTCGAAGATATTGATCAGGTTGGCTTTCATAAGGCTGCGTTAAATGTGGGCAAATGGCCGGAAATCGGGATTTTCCGGAATTCCTTCTGGTATTGCATCGGACTTTTGCCCGTGTGGAGTTTGAAGTATTTATTGAAATTGGCAAAATTGTTGAAACCGCTCTCGAAGCAGACCTGCGCTACGGGAATGCGGCTTTCGGAAAGCAGCTTGCAGGCGTGGCCGATACGTAGTTCCAGTAAAAACTGCGAGTAAGTTTTGCGGCTCCGGCTTTTGAAGTACCTGCAAAACGAATGCGGGCTGATATTGGCGACCTCTGAAATCTCTTCGATGGAAATTTTCTTCTGGAAATTGGAAATCGAATATTGGTAAATGTGGTTGATCCGATCCGTATCGTACTGGTCGTACTCGTTCTGGTACTGGGTATTGGAAAGCAGGTTGATCTCCTCGCAATGGGCCAGGGTTTCGAGTATCTGCATCAGGGAGATGATCGGGTTGCCGTTGGACTGATTGAGGAGCTCGTGAAGTAGCATTTTAACTTTGTCGGTGCCTTCGCCGAGTATCTTCATTCCGAGGCGTGCTTTCACCAGCAAATCGTGGATTGCCTTGTTTTCGGGTAGTCCGAGAAACGACTTACCGAAAATATCTTCCGAAAAATGGACGACAGTGGCCTGTGCATAAAGCTTGCTCTCGCGCTGGAAGTACTTTTCGTCGCAACGCCAGTAATGCGGGAGGTTAGGGCCGATCAGCAGCAGGTCGCCGCTCTGAAAACTGCGGATGTTGTCGCCCACGAATTGTGTGCCGGAGCCCTGTTCAATGTGAATGAGCTCTATTTCAGGGTGGTAATGCCAGCGGTTATAGAAGTAAAGCACCACATCGCGGCGGATACTGAAAGACTTTTGTAAGCCCTTGGGGACTTTAAGTAGCTGTGGTTTCACAAATAATTACATGATTAAAACCGTTAAAGAGAAATATATGCCAATATAGTTGAAAAATTTGCTAATGTCTGAGTTCATTGTATTCAAATAATTCTGTTGTTTTGCTGATATATTCTATTTGGCATTATTGTAAACCAAAGGAATATAGCGCAATACCATTCACCTGAACATTAATATGGCGTCCCAATTCTTGAAAGTTCACCCTTCCGACAATGTCATCGTGGCATTGCGCGATCAGCCCGCAGGTGCGGACGTGACCTATGAAGGGAATCTCTATAATCTCCAATACGGCGTTTCGGCCAAGCACAAATTCGTCACCGAGGACATCGATACCGGCGGCGCCATTATCATGTACGGCGTACTCGTAGGCCGTGCTACCCAGCCCATAAAAAAAGGTGAGCCGATCACGACCTTCAACCTGAAACACGACGCGCACGATTACAGTACGGCTAATCGTAAGCCATATTCTTACACACAGCCGGACGTGAGCCATTGGCAAAACCGGACTTTCAAAGGATACCACCGGGAAGACGGCCGTGTAGGGACCTATAATTACTGGCTCGTTGTCCCGCTCGTTTTCTGCGAGAACCGCAACGTACTGATCATGAAAGACGCATTCGAGCGCGAGCTTGGATATGCACAAACCGATATGTACCGCGACCAGGTGCGGGAATTCCTGCATTTGTACCAGGCAGGCGATATGCGGAGGATCAAAAACCTCGAAACTTTCGTAGACGCCCCTGCGGCCACGAAAAGGAAACCGGAACGCCCGTTCCAGAATGTCGACGGCGTTAAATTCCTGACGCACGAAGGTGGTTGCGGCGGTACGCGGCTCGATGCCAATACATTATGTTCATTGTTTGCCGCTTATGCGGTGCACCCCAATGTGGCGGGCATCACGGTACTAAGCCTGGGATGCCAGAATTCCGAGCTGAAAACACTGGAAGATGAAATCCGCAAGCGTGACCCGCATTTCAATAAGCCGTTCTTTGCATTCGAGCATCAGAAAGGCACTGAGTACTCGCTCATGTCGGGTGCGATCAAGGAAACATTTATGGGTTTGACCAAAATCAATGAGTTCGAACGCTCCGATGCGCCATTGTCCAAACTGTCTGTCGGTTTGAAATGCGGCGGTTCGGATGGCTTCTCGGGCATTTCAGCCAACCCGGTACTGGGGCATTTATCTGATTTGGTGGTTGGTTTGGGCGGACAAACGCTTTTGGCCGAATTCCCGGAACTGAATGGGGTAGAGCAGGAGCTGCTTAACCGTTGCGTGACCGAAGAAAAAGCAGCGAAGTTCGAAAAACTGATGCGCGACTACGCCGGCAAAGCCGAAGCTGTTGGTTCCGCATTTGCATTTAACCCATCACCGGGTAATATTAAAGACGGCCTGATCACCGACGCGATCAAGTCGGCGGGAGCAGCCAAAAAAGGCGGTAATGCTTACGTTTCGGACGTTTTGAATTACACTGAGCGGGCCACGGAATCGGGCCTTCACCTGGTTTGTACGCCTGGAAATGACGTGGAAGCAACCACCGGCCAAACCGCAGCAGGCGCGAACATTATCCTTTTCACGACCGGACTGGGAACACCGACGGGTAACCCGATCTGCCCGGTAGCGAAGGTAGCCACCAACTCGGCGCTCGCACAACGCATGCCAGACGTGATCGATTTTGACTGCGGCCCCGTTGTGGACGGCACACAAACCATCGAACAAAATGCCGAAGCATTGCTTGACTACGTGATCAAGGTAGCCAGTGGCGAACTGACCAAAGCGCAGCAGCTCGGCCAGGACGATTTTATCCCATGGAAAAGAGGCGTTTCATTATAGCATCGCAGCCGGGCTGTAACCCCGGGATCAAAAGCAAAAGATTATTTTAAAGAAGCCATAATATGTTCAATTTAAGTGGAAAAACAGCACTGGTAACCGGTGGAGCGAGCGGGATCGGTTTGGCGATCTCTAAAACCTTCGCGAAGCAGGGAGCCTACGTGCACATTCTGGAACTCAATATTGATCTGGCCAATCAGGTGGTGAGTGAAATCACCGCGGAAGGCGGACAAGCCGAGGCACACGCACTGGACATCTCCAAACAGGCGGATGTCGTCAACATTATCAATTCCATTGCAGCGAACCAGCAAATCAATATCCTGGTCAACAATGCGGGAATTGCACACATCGGGAAGGCGGATACGACCGCAGAAATCGATTTTGACAGGGTGATCAATATCAATGTCAAAGGCGTTTATAACTGCCTCATGGCCACCATTCCGCATTTGAAATCGAATGGTGGAGGCGTCATTTTGAACATGGCATCCATCGCGGCAACAGTAGGAATACCCGACCGCTTTGCTTATTCTACTGCAAAGGGCGCGGTTTATTCCATGACACTATCGGTTGCCCGCGATT
>CBIHPQ010000341.1:0-7584 GCA_966211825.1 uncultured Dyadobacter sp.
GGTGTTATCAAAATATACTTTACGCCGGGAACAAAGTATGCCTATTCGGGAGAGGGGTTTAAGCTAGTACAACTGGTTATGGAAGAGATCACCCAAAAAAATACGGACGAGCTGGCTCAGGAGAAAATTTTCAAGCCATTGGGAATGACCCGTACCGGCTATATATGGCATGAGTCGTTCGGGGATGACAATGTGGCCGTGGGGCATATGAATGATGGTGGCATAGATAAAAAACGAAAACGCACCGAACCTGTTTCGGGAGGCTCTCTGGTAACCACCATCGCTGATTACGCAAAGTTTATAGAAAATGTAATGCAACAAAAAGGGCTGGGAAGGGATATGTATAAAGAAATGCTTGCGCCCCAAATCGCCATTCATTCAAAGACGCAGTTTCCGCCGATCATGGAAGAAACCACGACAGAAAACGATGCCATTCACCTGTCGTACGGGCTTGGATGGGGGTTAATGGATTGTCCCTTTGGTAAGGCATTCTTTAAAGAAGGTAATGGGGGCGCGTGGAGAAACTATAATATCAATTTTCCGGACAAAGGCGCTTCAATCATCATTATGGCCAATAGCGAAAATGGTGAGAAGATATTTCAAGGGCTCCTGGAAACGTTGATCGGCGATACCTGCATACCCTGGAAATGGCAAGGCTACGTGCCGATCAAATAAGGCCAGTCCCTTCCGGCCTCTCTACCGGATAGTAAGTATAAAAGAGATATACTTGTGATTCGTTGTAGAGTCAATCTTTTTTCGAGACATTTGGTCAGTTCAAATCGCCTACCGACGTTCAGGCCCGGCCAGTCTGAAACCTTCACTGCATCTTACTGACGTATTTCTTTTTATCAAGAAAAATTTTACGGTCATGGAAGACAGAATCAATCGTCTCGAGCTGAAAATAACCGAACTGGAAAACAGGCTCAAAGAATTCAATTTCCCTAATACCGAAGCAATCGACCCGGAAGATCTGCAGACGTTCCGCAAGGTTGAAAATCAATTGAAGGCATCCTCATTATATTATTTTTGCTACCCGTGCCGTCCGCGTTTTTGCTGGAAATGCTTTCCGTGCCTGTGCCCTTGCGGCCCCGGGTTCTGTAACCAATGCGCGCCTTGTGTCGCCTCCGGTTCCGGCGTCGGAGCGGATTTCAGCGCCTTTATGGAATAAACCTTCCCGTATTACTTTCCCAGGATAATCGTTCAAGCAGGTTCATTTTTCGCAGTTTCCTGTCCTGTTAAGCCATGCAACTTGTTGCAGCGCGGATCTCCGTGCCCCGACCGGGAAGTTCCTGGCCGCTGAAAATAGTTTAATAAATCGTTTCACTTTTCAACCACCAGAAGTATGCAAGACAAAATTGAACAACTCGAGCTGAAAATCACCGAGCTCGAAAACAAATTAAGCCAGGTTGGCTCCCCGGCGAGCAATATTAGTGCTGAGGATATGAAAATTTATCAGAAAGTAAGTACCCAACTGTCGCCGGCCATTTGCTCATGCAGCGTGTGCAGCATTTGTTCATGCTCTATTTGCCGGGTCTGCCGCGTCTGTCAGATCTGCTCGGTTTGCAGGGTTTGCCATTTCTGTATCAATGAATGCAGTTGCGGGCCGTGCATCCAGCAGGGAGGTACTTCCTTCGGGGCCGACGCTTTCGGTTCGTTTATGGAATAGTCGCAAGATGTTTGTAATCAAGTGATTATTAAACAGTTGTATTATTTAAAATTTTGAAATCAGTTGATTACAGATATGACTGGTAACTATTATTCTATCCCAACCGACCTTGCCGTCATCGAACAGAATGACGGCAAGGTATTGTTCCGTTCCGATAACCTGGCTATCCGGATGGAAGGAAAATCGGTCAAACTGATGATCGAGCGTATTTTTCCACTCCTCGATGGCAACACCGCGATTGCCGACATCGCTGCAACCAGCAACCTGGACGAACAGGAATTGACCAGGAACCTGGACCAGCTCGTTTTGGCCGGTGTGTTGCGCGTTTCGGAGGTCGCATTGGACCAAAGGTCGTTTTCAGCCTGGCCGCTTACGCATTTGCTGGAACGTCTGAAAATGGATCCTACGGAGATTGCTACCCTCTTTTCGGAGTTACGTATAGTCATATCCGGACTGGAAGGTGCGGGCAGCATAGCAGCCATGCAGCTGCTGCAAGCCGGTATCAGAAAAATTACACTGCTTGATCCTTTTCCTCTGCGGGAAGAAGAACTTTTGCTTTTCCCCCAGCTCGGTAAAGCAGAAGCCGGAAAGCCGCGGCAAACTGTTTTTAAAAACTATTTTGAGCAAATCTTCGACCAAACCGAGATTCGAACGGGCCCCGACGTGCTGAATAAAGACGCTGTGTACGAATATGCCAAAGACGCCGATTTCCTGGTCGGGTGTTTCGATAAGGAGTTTATTTCAGTACACCACTGGCTCAATCAGGCTGCTGTCGAATTGGGCAAGCCGGCCCTTTTTGCCGAGGTGGAGAATCATCTCTGCCGGATCGGGCCGCTGGTTATCCCCGGCCAAACGGCCTGCTACATGTGCTATCGCATGCGCACCATTGCTTGCGCCGACGATTTTACCGACGCGATGACCTACGAAATGTACCTCAACAAGAAAAAGCATCCCGGACTGTCCAACCGCGGGTTCCTACCCGGTGTGCTGCACCATGCGGGCTCGGTCGTGGCGAGCGAGGTGATCAAGGTGATGCTTGCACTCGATGCCGGCCTTGCCAGCTGGATGCTTGAATTCAACGCCCTCAATTACGAAAGTAAAAAGCATTATGTGCAGCAGAAGCATGATTGTCCCGTATGCCGCAAAAAAAAAGAATGGAAACGTAAGCATCATTCTTTGGAGGAACTGCTCGAAAACGCCGTCCCTCCCGGTAATATTGAAGCGCACAAGGAAACGCTCCTCAGTCCGTTGACCGGCATTATCAAACAGCTGGAAATTGTGCCCAAAGATCCCGATGAGCCGAAAATTCCGTACGTGTATGGTGTTGCACTGGCCAATCATTCTTTTCTGGACAAAGAGCAGGGAGGGGATGAGGGCTGCTCGGGCAAAGGGCTGACCCTGGCCAGGGCCGAGATCAGCGCATTGGGCGAAGCCGTGGAGCGATACTCGGGCGCATGTTATCAGCAAAAAGAAATATATCTCTCTTCCTATCAGGATATTAGTAAATCCAAACTGGACCCGGCCGAGCTGGTACTTTTCCGGGACGAACAATATGCTGGGCTGCCGTATGCGCCTTTCCAGCCTGATGAGGCAATGGGATGGGTTAGCGGCTACTCGCTCGTTCGGGACGCACACGTGGAGATTCCGGCCATTTCTGTTTTTATGAACTACAAAATACACACGCCGCAGGAGAACATCTGTGCCGTCACTTCCAACGGACTTGCCGCCGGGGCTACACTGCTCAATGCGGTTTTATCCGCAAGCCTTGAAGTGATCGAGCGGGACGCATTCATGATCACCTGGTGCAACAAGCTGCCCTGCCACCGCATCGACCCTTTTTCACATCCGGAAAAGGAGATCAGGGACTATTGCACCAGCTATGGCCGCCGTGGGGTGGAAATGCAGCTTTACCGGCTACCCACCGACTTGCCGGTGCACGTTTTCATGGGGATCGGGTATCAACTCACTGGCGACGACGGCCCGTGTGTGGTTGTCGGGCTGGGGGCTGACTTTGATGCTGCCACAGCCGCGAAATCGGCATTGCTGGAAATAGGGCAGATCCGGCCGTCGCTCAAACAGCGGATGCGCAGCCCGGAAGTCAAAGCACGGCTGGACGAATTGCTGGAAAACCCGGGGCTGGTGAAGGAGCTGGAAGATCATGACTTGCTCTATTCCAGCCGCAAAATGGTCCACGCATTTGATTTTCTGTTTGAGAGACCTATCGAAGTTTTTGATTGGCAAAAAAATGAGGAAGAGAACGGTACGAGGTTGAGCCGGCTGCTTGATGTGTTGAAATCAAGAAACAGCGATCTGATCTACTACAACCTCACACCTCCCGAAATGGAAAAGCTTGGCTTGTTTACGGTACGGGTCATTATCCCGGATATGCAGCCCATTCATTTTGGCCATGAAAATATCAGACTGGGCGGTAGAAGGCTTTATGAACTACCGCAAAGGCTTGGCTTTAAAACCAGCATCACCACGCCTGCCGAACTCAACGAAAACCCTCATCCCCTGGCCTGATATGTTTGCAAAAAATCATCCGATCGCCTGGACTTTCCACAGGAACACGTGCCGGTGGCATAGTGTCGTGCCCCCGATGCCCGCCGAGGAACCCCACGAGTTCGAAGTCTATAAGGAATATCCCGACAGACCTGCTTTTCCTTTGCCGAAGGTGCCACTGCCGCAAATTCCGTTGGAACAGGCAATTCTGGGAAGGTCTTCATGCCGTGACTATGGAAACAAAGCCTTGACGCTGGACGAAACATCGGCAGTGCTCCGGGCAGGTTATGGCGTCAAAGGCATTAAATATTGGGAAGACGTTGGCTTCCTGGCCCGCACGATCCCCTCCGGCGGCGCGTTATACCCCCTGGAAATATACCTGATCGTCAACAGGATCGAGAATATACCGAAAGGAGTGTACCACTATTGCATTAAACCGGCGCTGCTCGAACAGGTGCACGACCTGGATATCAGCGGATTCTATTTATCACAACTGTTTATCGGCCAGCCTTACATTGCCGACAGCGCGGCCATTCTGGTAGCCTGCACCATGATGGAACGAAACATGCATAAATACGGCGACCGGGGTTACCGCTATATTCTTTTTGAAGCCGGGCATATGTTTCAGAATATGCTGCTTACGGCAAACGGCCTCGGATTGGGGACGTTGAATCTGGGGGGATTTCTAGATGATGAACTTACAAACCTGCTTCATCTGGACCCGGAAAACGAAGTGCCGCTTTATGCGATGGCTATCGGTCATCCCAAATCCTGAATGGACGAAGTATTTCGGGATGACCGTCATGCACGTTCGTTGCAGCATTACTACCCAGGCTTTCCGCCTGTAAATCCCTATTCCGAAATATCGCCGGAATGCGTTTGCGAGCAACCCATGAAATCCATATGTCCCATGATCGGTGCGCCGGGAGGCATGTCAAGGATCGATCCGGGTTCGAACTTGACCGGGTTTTTACTGAATTCGTCGATCCGCGATAATGCAAAAAGCATATTTGCCTTTTGCTTGGGCGCAGCGGCGGCAAGCTGTCCTTTCAGCCATTCGCTCAGTTCACCCACTTTAAGCAATGCCTCGCCGCGTACGTTTTCGGGGGCTTTGGAATCGGCCGCAAGCATGAGGAGGTATTTCAGTGAAAGGTTATTGACCAGCGTTTGTAATTCGCCTTTATAGCCGTCCATGGGGGAGGATTTCCAGGTTTTTTCAAAAAGCTTGTCGATTACCGGCATCAATCCGGGCTGCTTTGCATCACGTGCGTTGTATTCGATCAGGCGCGCCGCACGTTCGGGATTGAGCAGGTAGGAGAGGGTGGTGCCCGCCGCAGTTTCGGCGGCCGCGATCGGATCGAATGTGGGGCCGGTGTGGCCGGTGAAAGTTTCCAGACTGGCCGGATAACCGCTTGGCCGCGGCGGGATTTTGCTGATCAGCGCTTCCGGTAATGCCAGTGCCTCCGGCGTAATGGTGCCCAGCAGCGATTCCAGCGCGCGCCATTGTTCTTTCGGTTCAACCATCCGCGTCGTTACCTGGCCATCGTTTTTGACCGCATGGGTAAAATACAGCCCGCCCACCGACTTCGCCACAGCCTCCACCTGGTAGCGATGCAGCAGATAGATCGGTACCAGCACTTCTTCGATCGTCGCCATCGGCTCCCCTTTCTGAATGGCCTTTTCGGAGAAATTATCGAGGACCTTCCTGCGGACCTGCATAATGTTCGTCATCTGGTCGATCGCATTTGCGCCGTCGTCCCACTGGTGGGAGGTCGGGTGCGCATTGCCGCCAATATCGGGGATGTATAAGAAGCCCTGTTTGAGCGTTTCCTGCATGATTTTTTCAAGCCCGGCTTCTTCGTCGGCTCTTTTCGGAAATTCCGTGTAGCCCCACATCACCGCCCGCTTGTCCCAGGCGCCGATACCTTTGGCGTAAGAATCCGAAATATCCACCGAACCGTCTGCTTTCAGGGAAAAACGGGGGAACGGGTAATCCATTACCGAGCCGCGGTCTTTCGGGCTGGCGGCAAAATTGTGGTTGAAGCCGAGCGTATGGCCTATTTCATGGGCTGAAAGCTGCCTTACGCGGGCGAGTGCGAGCTCCTGCATGGCATTGGTGGTCTTCTTCCCGTCTTCATAAGGCTGCAAAAGGCCCTCGGCGATGAGGTAATCCTGCCGGTGGCGGTCGGAACCGAGCGTTACCACCCCTTTGATGATCTCGCCGGTCCGCGGGTCGATATACGAGGCGCCGGACGAGAACCCGCGGGGCGCGCCGGTACGGTTGATCCAGTTCACGACATTGTACCGGATATCCATCGGATCGGCGCCGGCCGGTAGTTCCTTTACCTGAAATGCGTTTTTGTAACCCGCCGCTTCGAACGCTTCGTTCCAATAGGCCCCGCCGTCGATCAATGCGGTCTTCACCGGCTCGGGCGCGCCGCGGTCGATGTAGTAGACAATCGGCTCGACGGCCTCGCTGGGTGCATTACCGGGGTTTTTCTTTTCCAGACGGTGCCTGCGGATGAACCGCTTCACGATGGGCTCGGTCATGGGCGCCGAGAAATCCATGTAACTGAACAGTCCGAATGCGGATCTCGGATCGAAGCGTCTGGGCTTGTAGTTGGCGTCGGGCAATTCCACAAATGACTGGTGCATGTTGATCGTCACCGCGCTGGGATCAGGCGCAAGGCTGCCGCCGCCACCGCCAAAACGGTTGACATTGGGCGAGCCGCCGGTAAAGGTGATCATGGCTTCAAATTCCGTGTTTTTGGGAAAATTCTTCGTGTTTTCGAGGGAAACTACCGAGCGGGATTCGTCGAGCCGGTAGGTACCTCCTCCGCCCGACGGCTGCGCTACGCTCACAGGCCCGCTCACACGGCGCACACCCAGGCGCGCGGCGATATTCTGGCTGTCGCGAATAATGAAAGGCGTGAGGTCGATCAGCAGCTTTTCACCTTCCACGGCCACGGGCGCGAATCCCCAGATCACCGACTTCGCGAATGCATTCTCCACTGCTTTTTGCTCGTCGGCATTCTGGGTAATGGCCCGGTAGTTGGTCACCGGCTCCACAAGAAGTACTTTCGGGCCTGCTTTGACGAATTTGGCGAGCGCCGAAGAGGCCTGCCCGCGCTCGGGGCCGCCATTTCCCACGCCTTCGGAAAGCGATGCAAAATAGAGGAACTCTTTGTCGAGTTTATCGACTTCAAGTAACACTTTACCTGTTTTTTCATCATAATAAAAATTGAAAAAACCTTCGTACTTCTTCATGCCCTGGGTGGCGGAAGCAATGCTGGTAGCGGGGGCCGTTGCCCCGGGCGCGGGGGGGCCGGCGGGGAGGGGCGGCCGCGGGTTGGGGCAAAACAATTGTCGGGCGGGCCGCCCAACACCCCAAGCCCCGAAAAACAACAAAAAACCCT
>CBIHPQ010000342.1:0-7537 GCA_966211825.1 uncultured Dyadobacter sp.
TCTATTGTTCTTTTAATTTTTTTTTTTTATAAACCAGATATTTATTAAAAAAATATTAACACGACTCGTACGGATGCGCCGCAAAACCTGATCTCTCTGGCCTGTATTTCCGCACACTCTCTGCAAACCGGGCCGCATTCGCCCCCAGGTCTTCGTAAGGCGTGTACGGACAAAGCCCGTTGCTTCGACCGTAGCGTTGCAGGCCTTTCATGTTCTTATACTCATCGGCGATCAGCTGGCGACTGTCGGTTTCGAGGTCGGTTAGTTCGGGAAGTTTCGGGGATTCTCCTTTCAAAAAATCACGCATGCCGAACATCACGTCGTGGCTATTGTCCATGGTTTTCAACATGGCAGTACCTGCAATGTACCACGAGCTGGCCGGGGTTGCATTCGGGTAACTTTCGTGGATGTGGCGGATGTCGTTGTACAGCAGCTCCTTCTTTTTATCCAGTATATCAAAAAGCACAAGGTACCGGTCGAGAATGGCGTCGGAACGTTTGAGCTGGTCTTGCAGATATTGTTTTTCAGAGGTGTAACGAATCAGTTCGATGCTCAGTCCGTCCATTTCCTGTAAAATATTCATCAAAACCTCTGTCTGACCGGTAACAGACTTGCGATAGGGCTCCGGAATGGTCGCGCTGGCACTCAAAAGCAATGAATACTCCGAAGAAGGCAGCTTGAAATCCTCGTGAGAGTAGCTCAGGTTGGCACGCTTCTGAGCTTTTGCAGGATCGCGGTAGTATTCCGCCGAGCTCTGGTAATTGCGCACGATCATTTGCAGCAAATGCATTTGTCGCAGCGATTGGTTGATCCAGTCCACATATTGATTCAAGACCCTGATCAATGCCGCATTTGCCGGTGCCGTTGCCTTTTTCACATTCAGCGGCTGAAAAGATTTGTCCTGAAAAGGCGGCGTTGTTTTGGAAGACATAGCCGCATCATCGCGGCCCTCAGCCTTCGTGACCGGACTGAAAAAAGGGTAATTCAGCAGCAAATGCCCCGGTTTGCTATACCCGACAAATGCCTTGTAAAATTCCAGCATGTCGTGATTGAACTGCTCCACCAACGACAAATACACCGCATTACCATGCTGTGCCGACTGCTGCGCCGCGAAATTATGGTCATCCAGCGCCCGCCGTTTGATATCCTGCATCGAAGCCAGAGCCGATTTGAATGTCCCCACCATATCCGAAGCCGGATATTGCAACTGCGAAGCGGTACTGCCTATCGTCGCCAATGCTTTTTCATCGTCCAGCATGCTTTGCCGGACCAGCGCCACGGGCCATTCGGTTTTTGTTTCTTCGTTCAAATAGTAAGGCAATGCTTCCAGCAACCGTTGCTGGGCGGCAATTACCGCGCCCATGGCCCTTTCCGTCACGATATAGGGATCGGTAGCCGCGCGATTTTGAAGGCCGGCATAAATCGGCCTGATTTGCGCGTACAGTGCGTTTTTATCGTGTGCATAGCGTTCAAAAAGCGACTGCATTTCAGCGGTTAGTGCGTCGGATTTTTTCAGATTATCACGTTCGTAATCCTTTAAACGCACATAAGTTTCCAGCGCTTTGCAGGTTTCATCGAGCTTGTTAAGCACTTTCCAGACATTTTCGGTGCCTGCATTCAATTGCGCTCGTTTACCAGCTTCTAAGCCCAGCCCGTGAATAGCCTTTTTGTAATAATATTCTTCTAATGGCCCCGACGACGGCAAGCGTATGCCATAGTCCGGCCTTTTCCGGTAACGGCTTACATCTTCCTGATAGTCGCGAAGCATTTTAAACCGCCGGATAACCAGTTCCGACGACTCGCTCAAAAATTCGATATAATGGTTCAGTGAGGTCTGCGGCGCTTCCTGCTGCGCGGCAACCGGGCCGGTAATGAATGCAAAAAGAATGATCAGGATGGAGAATCGCCTCATACGCAAGCTTCTGAAAATATGTGTGTTGTCTGTTGCGCGAAGGTCGGGATTTTACCCGAAAATTGACAGCACACATACTTCCGTAAAATAAGTCACGCCAGCAAACCTGATCATTTCCCTTTTATGAATACTAAATAATTCCGGAGATCGGAATACCGCTCGTCGTCTTCGATCTCGACTTCTTTGGTGGTCATTTCCAATTGTTGCCCTCCACCACCCGTCACCGTCGAAATCAGAAACCGCATGGAACCATCTTTTTCAAGCGCGTTCGTGCCGGCAATTTTCTTGAATGTGTCGCTGTAAAGGTAAAGATAGGCCAGGCCGATTTCCTTCCCGTCGATCGACTTGATATCGATCTTCCAGGTACCTTTTACCGCCGGAAAACTGCCCGTAAGGTCGTGGCTAATAAAACTTTTGTCCGCAAAAAACTCGTAGGCGATAGTTCCCGGTTTAATGGTAGCCTTTTTCTCCCAATCTCCCCCGCGCTTTTTCCATTCGGAATGCCCCCCTTTAAGTTTCCAATAGCCCATCAAGGCTGAATTGTTTGGCTCCGGGGCTTTGTCCTTTTTTTCGCTGCATCCTGCGCTCACATTTAACAAGCCGCAAAACGTCATTACCAGGTAAAAAACCAGTCTTTTCATAGCAATACTCATTTAAATTCTGACCTGAAAACCGGGCATTTACCCGACAGTATCAAAACTAAATGCATACGCTTCCAGCTTCAACCGGAAATCGACCAGCGACGTTTTAAATAGACAAATGTGGGGCACCACCGGATTGCAGATAGCTGGTCAGCTCCGAAATATCGACTTTCAGCATGCGGCTTTTGAAAAGGTCTGCTTTGTATTTGAATATGAAGTTGCGAAGTGACATGCCCGTCTGGTTGAGCACACAGAGGTTGGCGACATCTTCCGAAATATTGAAGCGCATCAGCAGCTCGGGCACGCGGATATTCTTGTTCTGATGCAATTCCTGCCGCAAGTAATCGATAATCGCCCCGGCCAGGTGTTGGCGGGAAGTGGTCTCTTCTACTTTTTTGCTTTCAAAATTATTCCTTGCCAATATGGTGACGATCAGATCAATACTGCCACGAATAAGCTTGTTATGCGAAGTCGGCTGCTGGGTCACTTCGAAAAGGATCTGATTGATTAGGTAAGTGATGGTCTGCGCGTCGCGCTCGTTCTGTAAAGGTTTGCCCTGGGTAAGGCGCACGCTGTCGCAAAGATGCTCGGCCTGTTTATAAATGTCGGCAAAATCGGGGCTAAACTCTTTTTTCTGCAAAAAATCATCCGAAAGCCAGGTATCGAATGCGATGAGGAAAATCTCGGCGCTGCTGTCTTCCTGAAATATCGGGTGCTGGCCCGGACTGAGCAGAATAACTCCGTGCTCGGAATAGTCGTACAGTTTCCCGTCCAGACTGAAATTCCCCTCTCCGTTTCGAATGAAAATAATGCGGTAATGCGGGGTCAGATCATTGTGGGTTTCCCAGACACGGGTTCTGCTTTGAAGCACATGGTACTTCTTGTGGGCATTAAATTGAATTACTGACATAACACAAACCTCCTGCTGTTTGGCCCCAATTTGGCCAAGCTACCTTTGGAATGAAAATCCAAATCGCGGAACGCCCCTTTTCGGGGGTTGAAACGGCTATTTTAAATGCAGAAGTAAACGAGGGGTTATTTGCCTAGCCAGTTTTTGAACTCTGTCATACGCTCCGAACTCACATAAACTTCCTGCGCCGTGGCTGGGTTAAGGTCGATTTTCAACTTACCGGCCGAAATTGCGTGCATTTCGCGGATCGCGTGGAGCGACAGGAGCATGTTTCTGTTAATGCGAAAAAAACCGGCGGGGTCGAGCATTTGCGAGAGCTTTTCGAGGCTGTACTCCACGGCGAAATGCCGGCCATCGAACAACCGCATGAAGGTAGCACGCTCTTCGATAGTGAAATAGGCGATTTCCGAGGATTGAAAAGTGAATATCCGCGAACCGGCGGTGACCAGGAAACGATCCTTGTATTTCTCCGCTGCCGTATGCGTGGTTTCTTCTGTTTGTTCTTCTGTACTGGCCCTGATTTTCCGGAATTTGCTTAAAGAAGCCTGTAATTCGAGTGGATTAATGGGTTTGAGGAGGTAGTCAATGCTGTGCGTCTTGAATGCGCGTAACAGGTAATCGTCGAAGGCGGTCGTGAAAATGATGGGGATCAGGAGGTCCTGGCTTTCGATGATCCGGAAACCGTTACCATCTTCGAGATGAATGTCCAGGAAAATGAGGTCGGGCTGCGTATTGGCCTTGTTTTGCAAATAGGCAATTGTTTCAAAAACCGAGGGGATAATGCCGAGTACATGAATAGAGGAATCGATATTACCAATGAGGTTTTGCAAGCGTTCCGCGCTCAGTTCCTCGTCCTCGACAATCAGTACATTCATGATAGCAACGGGATTTTTACAGTAAAATGCGTGGCAGTCTTTTCGATTACCACGGCTTTGTCCTGCAACAGTTTGTAGCGGCTGATAATGTTCTTTAACCCAAGACGAGTAGTAGGCTGGTCTTGTTGCCGTAACTGCAATGGATTACTCACTACAAGCATTTGATCCACAATATCAATACTGATTATCAATGGATTGACCAGGGACATGGTATTGTGCTTCACCGCATTTTCGACTAATAATTGCAATGTAAGCGGGATGATGGAATAACGTTCCTCATCCACGGGCGTAAGCGTCGAATCGAGCATGACCTTTTCCTTGAAACGCGTCCGTAGCAGGTACATATAGGTGTCAAGAAACTTCATTTCTTCCTTCAAACTGATCTTGTCCAGCTCCGATTGTTCCAGAATATAACGGTAAGCCGATGACAGCTCCTGAATAAACTCCCCCGACTGCTCCGGCCGCGATTCCACGAGCGAAGACAGCACGCTGAGGTTGTTGAACAAAAAATGCGGGCTTACCTGATTTTTCAATGCCAGAAAACGGGCACGGAGGTTCTCCTTTTCCAGCCGCTCGGAATCGACGAGGAGTTTCTTCATTTTTTCCTGCACCTGGTTGCTCACACAGAGGTAATATGCCGCAATGAGCGCCAGGATCGTGAGCGCCTGTCCTGCCCGCCAGCGTGTGCGCATGACGTCGTGCAGGCGAAGGCCGGCTAGCGCAGGGCGGGGCAGCGGGTTCCACCATTGGCTCATAAGCCCCCAGGTGCGTATCAGGATCATGTGGAACACAAATGCAAGCAAAACTGCCGGAATGAGCGTGAGCAACTGATCGCGAATACTGAATGCCGGGGATGTATCCGAGCCCGTAAATGCCGCCTGCTTGCTGAGGACCCAGTCCATCAGGTAAATCCAGCAAGTATAAAAAATGGTACTGATAACGATTTCCAGCAGGAAGAGCGGCAGGTTACGCGGGATTGTATAGTAGTATTCCGGGGGCACGTTTATAAACGTTCGTAGCGGAATGTAAACCAGTGCAAGGGCGAAACCCAGCAGCCATTTTTGCCCGAAAAGATAAGGCCGCATAGTTAAGTGCTCAGTTAGGATGCCCAAAAATAAGGTAATTTCATGAAAATTTATCAGTATTTTGCAAGACTCAAACCAACCGAAAACACTTAAATTTAACCCTATGACCCGTTTTTTCGTTATCGCATTCGCCGCATTGCTTTCCCTGAACGCCTACTCGCAGGGACTCAATACCCTCACGGCCGCAGAGAAGAAGGAAGGCTGGAAATTATTGTTTGATGGTAAAGACCTGAAAGGCTGGCATGCCTACAACGGCAAGGCTGCCGGTTCGGCGTGGATCATCGAAGACGGTGCCGTCAAGCTGAATGTTCCCGAACGGGCCGGCAACAAAGCCAAAAACGGCGGCGACATCATTATAGACGATCTTGTGAACGGCGATTTCGAGTTTAAAGCCGAATGGAAAGTGAGCAAATATGCCAACAGCGGTATTTTCTTTTTTGTACAGGAATCTCCCAAATACAAAAACATGCACGATACCGGGCTGGAATTGCAGGTAATCGACGATAAAATTTATGAGGGGGCCAAAGAAAATACGCACCGCGCAAGCGACTTTTTCGGCGTCGCGAATGCCCGCCTGCGCGAAGGCAATCCGCAGGGAGAATGGAACAAGGTCCATTTCATTGTCAAAAAAGGTAAGCTCACCGTGTATCAGAATGAATTTATGGTACAGGAGCACGACCTCGACGGTGCCGATTGGAAGCAGCGCATCGCCAACAGCGGCCTCAAAGCGGCGCCAATCGCCCAGGGCAACTACAACGGGCGCATTGGCTTGCAGGATTGGGGTAGCACCGTCTGGTACCGTAATATTAAGCTAAGGAAACTGTAAGGACCGGTAATGTCGCATTGCCCCCCTTTGGATGTCCCGTTATCACCCGCAGTGATTATTTTGGGCAAATTACCTTTGTAAGGTTACACTATTACAACCACCATAATTAAAAAACAATGGAAAAGGCCGTACTACACCCGTACCTGATGTTCGAAGGCGATTGCCGCGACGCGATGGAATTTTATAAAGGCATTTTTGGCGGTGAACTGAGCATGATGACATTCGGGCAAGTGGATGAGAGCTGCCCGGCCGCCATTCGCGACCATATCATGCACGCATCGCTGATGGGTGGTGAAATCGACTTTATGGGCTGCGACAGCCCGAAACCCGGCCCGATTGCTGGCGACAAAATCCAGCTTTCTCTCAGCGGCTTCGACGAAGCTAATCTCCGCAAAAAATTCGACCAGCTGAGCGAAGGCGGCACCGTTACCGTACCGATGGATAAACAGGTATGGGGGGATATTTTCGGTGCTTTCAAAGATAAATACGGTGTGGACTGGATGATAGACGTCCGGGCGCAGTAGCCAATGAATGCACATGTTGAAAGCCGGGGCCATGCTCCGGCTTTTTTTAGTCTCCTTTCAAAAAACGCTCCTGCAAATACCAGCGTGCGCACGAATCGCCGTCCATCCTGCGAACGAAGCTGAAATACATATCGGAAGGGCATCCGTAGGCCCCCACAAACATGACCCCTATTTTCGGATATTTCCGCACAATGCTGTCCGGCACCGTCAATTGGTTTGAAGTGGAGGTGGCATAATAGGGCACGTAAGTCTGCGCGCCGGAAGTGTCCTTCAACGGTGCAAGTACCCAATCGAGGCTAAGGGAAGAAGGCGTATCGGCTGTCAGCAAAAGCCCGCTGTTCCCCACATAGCAATCCGCCGAAACCTTCACCTGCTCCACCGGCAGGCAGTTGTCGCGTTTATCAACTTTCTTTTCGGAACAGGCCAATGCAATAATTGCCAGAGCGAGTATTTTCTTCATAGGAATCGGAATTTTAACGAATGACACGGCTGCTGGTGATGTGGTTGCAGGGGGTGCGCCTTCTTTATAAAAAGGCAACACAGGCAAGTCTCTAACTAGTGTAGTCAGAAAATCGTCCGTTACCTTGCTTTCAGTAGTACTTTTTGTTATTTTTGAAATCTCAATTTTGATATTTACAATATCAAAAACACTACTCAAAACGTTCCCAATGACACCCTCGGTCCTGAAAAACGGCATGTTCGACAGGCTGCAAGAGGATATTCTTGCATTGCAGGGGTTCAGAACGCCCCCTGGCGCCAGGAAA
>CBIHPQ010000343.1:0-7529 GCA_966211825.1 uncultured Dyadobacter sp.
CAGCACACTCGATGGCGTGAATGGCTCGCCTTACATTGCCCGCTGCCCCGACCATTCGGTAGTACTCCATACGACTGCCAACAACGTTCCGGTGCTGGCGTGGCGCTCGGTAGGGAACACGCACACGGCATTTGTAATGGAAACGGCCATCGATGAGCTGGCTTTCCTGGCTGGCGCAGATCCTGTCGCCTATCGCAAAATGCTGCTGGCAAATCACCCGAGGCATCTGGCCGCATTGGTCACCGCTGCCGAAAAGGCGAGCTGGGACGCGCCGCTGCCTGCCGGGCATTTCAGGGGCGTGGCCGTTCATGCAGCCATGGGCAGCGTGGTGGCGCAAGTGGTTGAAATATCCTATCTGAACCAAAACCTGAAAGTACACCGCGTCGTGTGCGCGATCGCCTGCGGACTTGCCGTGAACCCCGACGGCATCGTCGCGCAAATGGAGGGCGGGATCATTTACGGCCTTACTGCTGCATTGTTTGGTGAAATCACGATCGGGAAAGGCGCTATCCGGCAGAGCAATTTCCACGATTACCGCATGCTGAGAATGGATGAAACGCCGGCCATTGCAGTCCACATTATTGAGGACGACGGCAAAATGGGCGGCGCGGGGGAACCCGGCGTTGCGCCGATCGCCCCGGCGTTGGCGAATGCATTCTTCGCTGCTTCGGGCAAGCGTGTCAGAAAGTTACCTTTGCTTTCCAATATTTAATAAATTCGGGTATGCAAAAGGCTGTCTCCAAACTTTACCATATTCCTTTCTGGCTGGCTTACCATTTTTTGTGGTGGGTAGTGGCGATGGGCAATCCCTGGAAGGCGGCGCACAGCATTTTATTTTCGCCTTATGCCGTCAAATTCCTGTTTTATGTAGTGCTGCAAGCGGTGGCGGTGTATTTCAACTTATATTACCTCATTCCAAAATACCTTGAAAAAGGTCGGTTCAGGGCGTATATCGGGTATTTAGGCATTACATTGCTGGCTACGGCCCTGGCGATTGTTTCGGGATATTATTTGAGCGCGTTGGTGGCGCACCAGCCGGTGGAGACGCTTTTTGGCAGGGATACCAACTGCTTTTTCTACTTTTTCGGAGAAGCTATGCCCTCGACGCTGGCCAGTACCACGCTGGCCATGAGCATTAAACTGACTAAAAACTGGATTAGCACCGAACGGCGGAAACAGTTGCTGGAAAAAGAGAAGCTGGAAACTGAACTCCGTTTTTTGAAATACCAGTTCAACCCGCATTTCCTGTTCAACAGCATTAATTCCATCTTTTTTCTCATCCATAAAAATCCCGACGCGGCCTCTTCTTCGCTGGCGCAATTTTCGGAACTGCTGCGGCATCATTTGTACGAATGCAACGACGAGCTTGTGCCGCTCGACAAGGAAATCGCTTATCTGCAAAACTTCATCGCGCTTGAAAAACTCCGTCAGAACCGCGGCGTGCATACTATTACCGACATTGCCGACGACCTTCCCGGCGGTAAGGGCATTGCGCCATTCATTTTAATGACTTTTGTTGAAAATGCTTTCAAACACGTCTCAAAGGATAACGACCGGGACAACTGGGTCGAAATCCGCCTGCGCGTGCAACCGAATACCCTGGAATTTGAAGTTGCAAACAGTACTTCCCCGCTCGCAACGCAGCAGGCGCTGCATTATGGAGGAATAGGCCTCCGAAACGTACAGCGCCGTCTCAACCTGATCTACCCGGAACAGCATCAGCTCATGATCCGCGACAGTGACGGTGCGTTCCGTGTTAACCTCTCCATTTCCCTCGAACCGCACATCGCATTGCGGCCGGCTCGCCTCGCTATCCCTTAAACTTTCCTTTATTTAAATTTCTGTTTATTTAAATTTCTTTCACTTTGTTTCACAGACTTAACCCAAGCGTAACGTGTCCTTAACGGACTGATAACATTGCCCACCTACATTTGTGCCGGATTTAGCGGTCAACCTTTCCTTCTCTATACGTATACGATCGGGCGGTGCAATGCCTGATGACTGTTCTGAGCTGACATTGTTCCTGATGCCCTTCCGGCACCGGCATGGCAATACATGCCTTTTGGGAACAAGCCTGCCGGACTGGCCAGTACAGCATTTACCTGGAAAACAGGCCGCGAACCCCTGTTTCAATTTCAAAATATCAATCCTGTTTCCTGACGCATTGTGCCAGGCCAAGCACCTGAGAAAGCATTTAAAAGAAGTACCAATAACCAAACGAACAGAAAAGATGATGAAATTAATTACTGCATGTCTCGGGATATGCGCATTCCTCTTGCTATGGGGCCCCGAAACACGGGCGCAGGGGAATGAGGCATCCATTGTCGGGAAAGTCAGCGAAGGACAGGCCGGGCCGGTTGTCGGTGCTACGGTTTTTGTCAAGAACGAATCGACCGGTTTCAGTACGGGCACGGTTACGGATGCCAATGGCGATTACATTATCAAGCAGTTGCCGCTGGGTTCTCCCTACTCTATTACGGTGTCGTTTATCGGTTACGGTGAGCAGAAAAAAACCGGTTACTCATTGAACCAGGGCGATCAGCTGCGCCTCAACTTTTCGCTTGAAGCCGCTGCGAACGAGCTGAAAGCGGTTGAGATTGTGGCCAACTCACTTAAAAATACGGTGGTCACACTCGGCGCTTCTACGCCCGTGACGGCCCGCGACATTGCCCGGCTGCCTGTAAACGGGCGTAACTTCACCTCCCTGATCGACCTGTCGCCTCTTAGCAACGGTAGCAGCCTCGGCGGCCAGCTGGCCTCTTCGACCAACTACACGATTGACGGTATGACCTCGCGGGGAACGATCGCCGGCGGCGGTACATCGGGCGCTTATTCGATCTCAATGGAGGCTATCCGCGAATTTAAAGTGGTTACCAACGAATACGACGTAACCATGGGCCGCGCAGGCGGTGGTACGATCAGTACCGTAACCAAATCGGGTACCAACCAGCTCTCGGGAAGCGCGTTCACCTATGTGCGTAACGACGGCCTATCGAGCAAATACGACCTTCGCGGAAATAAAAGAACGCAGGAATTTTCGACCTACCAGTATGGATTTTCACTCGGCGGGCCAATCATCAAAGACAAGGCGCATTTCTTCCTAGCATGGGACCACCAGGCCGATTCACGTCCGTTGTACATTGCGAACATCCTCAGCCCTGCCGACGAGGCTGCCAACAAGGTTACCAATGCCACCCTCGAACGTTTCGTAGGCATTGCGCGCGACAAATACGGTGTGTCAAGCAACCCGCAGTTCGGTGCATTCGACAAAGCCAAAGGTACCGACGCGCTTTTTGCGCGCATCGACTGGCAGCTGAACTCCAAAAACCTCCTCACGATCCGCAACAACATGGTGATCGAGAAGGATAACCTTTCGGAAGGCGACAACTCGGGTATCAACTTTTACGAATCGTATATCGACCGTAAGAAGTTCGACAACAGCCTGATGGCATCGCTCCGCACGACACTGAACCCACGTGTGACGAATGAATTGAAAGTGCAGCATTTCTACGAAGATGTGCAAGTGCTCCCAAGCTCCGAGCTTCCTGCGGCAGGTATCCCGCGCGCGATCGTTGAAAACGTGGAATCCGTTGCCGGATCAGCCACCTACCTGAACTCGATCCAGATCGGCGGACAGCGTTTTTCCCCTGAATGGTTCAAAGGAACCGTGATCCAGGCGGTTGATAACCTCTATTACAATACCGGCAAGATCAACTTTACATTTGGTGTGGACGTGATGTACAACCTGATGCACTCGCGTTACGGATCGGAAATGAACGGTCGTTTCTATTTTACGGGAATGGATAACTTCAATAACCTGAAACCTTACCGCTACGCCCGTGAAATTTACCTGAATGAAGACCAGAGCAACAAAGTGAAGTCGCTCAGCACCGGTTTGTATGCGCAAATGGATACGAAGCTGGGTGTTGGCCTGGATATGACGGCCGGTTTGCGCCTCGATAACACCGTTTACCTCAACCGCGCGAATTTCAGCCAGGTGGTGTTCGATGAGCTGGGTATTAAAACAAATAACCGCATCAACACGCTTCAATTGCAGCCGCGCGTCCAATTTACTTGGGACGTGAACGAGCAGAGCAAGGACGTGGTACGCTTTGGCGCGGGCGTTTTCGGATCGGCATTGAATCCCTATTCGATGGTGAACAATATGCTGTTCGACGGCTCCAAAGTAGCTTCGGTAGAAATCCAGGGCGACCTGGTCCCTTCGCCGAATTTCCCGCTGTACCGTCAGGATCCCAGCAAAGCTCCCGGTGCTGAACTTTTCAATATCCCGGGCATCGAGCGTCTGATCACGATCAACACCAACAGCCCCGATGCGAAGGTCCCTGTGGTATACAAAACCAATTTGTCGTACAACCACTTTTTCAGCGACCGCCTCCGCATCGGCATCAGCGGTTACGCATCCTGGGCGCGTAACAACTATATGTACATCGACCGCAACATGGTGGACGAACCGTTTTTCCGCATCGGCGCTGAGGCCAACCGCGGGGTATATGTTCCTGCCGAGTCCATCACCGCCAGCAATGGGGCCACCAACTGGCTCAACAGCCGTAGGACCAAGCAGGTGGGACGCGTGCTCGAACTCGTAAGCGATGGCAAGAAAAACCAGTACGCGCTTGTGATCGACGGTACTTTCAAGTATTTCCGCGACGGACAAATCACCGCTTCCTATACCTGGAACGACGCAAAGGATAACACTTCCTACAATGGTAACGTGGCCAACACGGCTACCCTCGACCAGATGGTGATCGACGATCCGCGCGATTTGAGCCGTATGAGCTATGCCAACAACCAGTTCCGCAGCAAAGTGGTGGTTTATGGTACGGCACCAAGCTTCTGGGGCGTTACGCTCGGCGTTCGCTACTCGGGCATCGGCGGTACGCGCTACTCGCTGGCCGTGAGCGGTAACATGAATGGCGACTTCGTATCATCCAATGACCTGCCTTACGTGTATGATGCCAACAGCGAGGCAACGCCTGAATACATCCGCACGGGCATCAAGGCCATCCTCGACAACCCCGAGGCAGAGGAAAGTATCAAGACATTTATCCGTGAAAACACCGGTAAAATGGCTGAGCGCAACGGTGGTGTAAATGGTTTCTACGGTGTGTTCGATGTACGTTTGGGCAAGAAGTTCAGGATTTACAAAACACACGGCATTGAGGCGTCGATCGACGTGTTCAATTTCGCCAACCTGCTTAACAAGGATTGGGGCGTGGGTACGAACCTTGGCAAACAGACGCTTTATACGATCAAGAGCTTTGACAAGGCGAAGCAGGAATTTGTATACAATGTCAACAAAGGCGCCGGGGTATCCAGCCTGAACGGAAGCCCTTACCAGATCCAGGTCGGTCTGCGCTATTCATTCTGATTTTTTTGATTTAATACAAAAACCGGCTCCTCAGGCAACAAAACTGCACGGGGAGCCGGAAAATTAACTAACAGGCGCATTCGCAATGAAAAAACTAATCCTGCTCTTAACCCTTTGTACATTTACCCTCAAAAGCCTTCACGCACAGGATTCGCACGTGATCCTGATCAGTATCGACGGCCTGAGACCTGAATTTTACAAAGATCCGGCCTGGTCGATGGTAAACCTGCGCCAGGGAATGGAAACCGGCGCCTATGCAGATGGCGTCACCGGCGTTTTCCCGACCGTCACCTACCCTTCCCACACGACCATGATCACAGGCGTGAAGCCGATCAAGCATGGTGTTTATTACAACACGCCACCCGAGCCGCTGGAAGTGACGGGCAAATGGATCTGGGATTACAAAACGATTAAGGTGCCCACGATTTTCAGCGCGGCAAAGGACAAAGGGCTGAGCACGGCGTCGGTTTTCTGGCCGGTGTCGCTTGGCGGGCCTGCCAATTATAATATTCCGGAATACTGGTATTTGCCCGAAACAAAGGGCGGCAAGCGCAATATGACCAAGGCGCTGAGCGAAAATTCCAACCCGAAAGGCTTTTACGAAGAAATCCAGCAGAATGCGACCGGCAAGCTGGAAGAGATCGATTTCGATGGCGAATACCTGAGCATTGACGATAACCTCTCACGCACGAGCGCCTACATCATCCGCAAGTACAAGCCGTCGTTCCTGGCCGTGCATTTGGTGGCTGTCGACCATTTCGAGCATGAGCAGGGCCGCGACGGTGACAAGGTGCGCGCGGCATTGAGCAGCGTCGACCGTGGCATTAAGGCCATTCTCGAAGCCATCGACAAGGCGGGTATCAAGGACAAAACGACGGTAATCGTTACGGGCGACCATGGTTTTGTAGACATCCATTCGTCGCTCTCACCGAACGTGCTTCTCGCGCAGGCGGGTTTGTACGACCCTCAAAACCCGTCGGCATGGAAGGCCTATTTCCACGCGTCCGGCGGCTCTTCATTTTTGCATTTGAAGGATAAAAACGATGCGCAAACGCTCGAAAAAGCCAAAGCGGCGCTCGCGAAGCTGCCCATGGCGCAAAAGGCGATGTTCGAGGTGAAAGACCGCGCGGCGCTGGATGCAGTGGGCTCCGATCCCAATGCAGTGCTGGCCCTCGCCCCGAAACAAGGGTTTACGATCGGCAATGCAGCTACCGGCGATTTCGTGCGCGCGGCGAGCGGCGGCACACACGGCTTCTTCCCCGATTTCAAAGAGATCCAGACGGGCTTCGTGGCATTTGGCCGTGGTATCAAAAAAGGAGCCGTCGTTCCCGAAATGGGTTTGCAGGACATCGCCCCGCTGATCGCAAAGTTGCTGAACATCGACTTCCCCTCGGCTGACGGCACCGTTTCCCCGGGACTGCTCGCGAAAGAATAGGATTCAGGTTTGTAAGATAGATAAGAATCAATCGGAAAGGGCGTCGCTGTTGTGCGGCGTCCTTTTTTGTTGCTATGCGGCATAATTTTTGAGCAAAGGCGGTTACACCAACAAGAAACTGGAACAGTTATGAAAAGGACACTGCAAATAGCCAATATCATCGCATTGATCGTCACCATAGTGGTCAATTATCTATCTAATACCGGTATTTTCAACCATAGCACCATGGCCAGCGTCTCGGCGCGGTATGCGAACTACTTCACACCATCGGGATATGCATTTTCAATATGGGGCCTGATTTACCTTTCGCTGGCGGCATTTGTGATTTACCAGGCGCGCGGGATCTCCGGCAAGCGCGAGGTTCCTGCTGTCGTGGAAAAAATCGGTTGGCTTTTTGTGATTTCATGCGCCGCGAATTCTGTCTGGGTACTGGCGTGGCTCTACGATTTTACCGGACTTTCGGTGTTGATCATGATCGGGTTGCTCACTTCCCTCTGGCTGATCATCGTACGCACACGCATGGAAATGGATTTGATCCCCATTAAAGAGATTGCCCTTACCTGGTGGCCATTTGCCATTTACATAGGCTGGATCTCCGTGGCGCTCATTGCCAATGTCGCTGCCTGGTTTACCAAAATCGGTTGGGACGGCTTCGGATTGTCGCCGGTGGCCTGGACCGTGATCATGATCTGCGTCGCGGGCGTC
>CBIHPQ010000344.1:0-7511 GCA_966211825.1 uncultured Dyadobacter sp.
TAATTGATTAACTCTATACCATAGAAATCATTCTATACTTTACTTTTAGTACTTGCCAACTAATGCTATCTAATTCTAATTAGTTTTGACCCGAAAACACGGGTCCGCAACGGCACGGCATCTGCCATGAAAATTTCATTACGTATATAGATTGGCGTCTGTTCAGGGACGCTCGTCCGCGCTATACACACACGACCTTCTACATCAATTTGACATTCCTCGCAATGCATACATACCCATGAACGCCCGTTAGCAAAACCCCGAAAAAACTTCTATGCAAAGAAGTTTACACCATTTACTAAGCCATTATCCACCATTTCAACCTATGAAAGTGCTCGTCATGGACGGCCATCCCCTTATGCGATCGGCCATTAAACGGGAAATAAAAGATCACAAACCCCAAGCCCGTGTGATGCTCGCGGAGCGCCTGGAAGAAGGTATGGAACTGATTATAAATCAGACTTTTGATCTGATTATCATCGAAATCGGCATTCCCGGCGGGAGCATGCATACGATCAGGGAAATGCGCGCGGCGGGACGGGGCATCAGGATCCTCGTGTATTCTTCCATGAGTGAATCCATTTACGCGCTTCCGGCGGTTTCCTCCGGCGCTCACGGTTTTATATCCAAAGACAGTTCGGGTGACGAGTTGAGGACGGCCATCGATATGGTGCTCGATTCGAAGACTTATTTTAGTAAAACAATTCAGGAAACATTGCTCTCGCAGGTAATCGCAAACGTGGATTCTTCGGACCATAACCCGTTGCAGACGCTCACGCCACGGGAAAGGCTGGTGGTGCATTTGTTGCTCCAAGGCAACAAAATAAGGGCAATCGCTGAAATGCTGAATCTGAAAGAAAGTACGGTAAGTACGTTCAAAGCGAATGTTTTCAAAAAGCTGCAGGTAGGCAACCTGGTGGCATTGTCCGAGAAAATGGAAATGCTGCGGTAGCCCGGCGGACGAAGGCTACGCTTGATTGGTAACATGCTAATGACTGGTAGCGGCGACGTCGTCGATGATTTTGGAGAGCTCTATGGCGCTCGTGACGCCGCATTTGCGGAATATCTTCTTTTTAAAGGTACTGACGGTACTCAATTTCAGCTGCAAATGGGTGGCAATCTCTTTCGTCCACATTCCCCTGATCAGCAGCCTGCTGATTTCCAGTTCCCTGTCGGTGAGCCCGATCCATTTCCGTCGTTTGATCTTGTCATAATTCTGCGGCAATTGCGTGACCAGTTGCTCGCGGACTATCTCGCTGAGGTATTTCTTGTCGTTCACCACTGCCGAAACCGCCTCCCCGTACATTTCAGGATCCGAGCGCTTCGATAAATAGCCGTCTGCCCCGGCCTGTACGTATTTCAGCGCATACTTGTCTTCGGGCAGTCCGCTGAATATCAGGATTTTCGCGTCGCGCCTTGCGGTTTTGATCATATCGATCATTTTTACGTCCTGGCCTCCGGGCAAATGAATGTCCAGGATAACCAGATCGATCGATTTGTCCCGGACGATCCGGAGCCCATCGTTGAAATCTTCGGACTCAAAAACCGAGGCATTTTCAAATACTTCGCGGATCACCAGACGCATGCCCATTCTTACAACAGCATGATCTTCAATAAGTAATGCATTCATCGGGATGGTAGATTTGGTTCATATCAAGAGCTGGCAAGCTTCGTATTGTCCAAAGCTAGGCATGGCGAAGTTTTTGCACAATCGCAATATTGGTCTTGGGGTGTAAACATAGTACTACACTTTTCAATGGAATTTCGGGTAGTTTTTGTTAATTCGGGAGATCATTGAAAATCCGGTAACAGTGCAGTCTTCCCCTACCCGAATCCTACTCGTTGAAGATCACGACATTGTCCGGATCGCCACCACCATGCTCATCCGGGAGATGATGAACGAAGTCGTCGTTGATGCGGCGGTAAATTTCAAAGAGGCTGTACAGGCTGTTTCCTCAGGTACTTATCAGTTGATTGTCCTCGACCTGAACATTCCCGGGACCGATCATCTGCTGACAATCGAAAAACTGCGGGCATTGCAGCCCAATGCCCCAATTCTCGTTTTCTCCGGCCAGGAAGAAGAACTTTACGGTGTGCATTGCATCCGTGCGGGTGCTGCCGGGTTTGTGTCCAAAGAGTCGAAAGCGACGGAGTTGCAGGATGCCATCCGAATCGTGCTGGGCGGGCAGAAATACCTGAGTCCGGTGGTCCGGGCGCAGCTGCTGGGTTCGATGGTGCAGCAGCGTATATCCGACCCTGCGGAACTCTTGTCGGCGAAAGAACTGGTGGTGATGGAGATGCTGCTGGAAGGCAAATGGACGAAGGACATCGCCGGCCAATTGAATTTGAAAAGCACCACCGTAAGCACTTTCAAAACCCGAATTTTCAAGAAACTTGGGGTTGGAAATTTGCTGGACCTGGCTAAACAGGTCGAAATGTACCATTTCTCCAATGATCAAACTCCTTCGAATAGCCAATAATCATCTCTGGTTCCTGCTTCAATCCCGAAGTACAAATACCTCCATTTGGCCTCTATTTATGTGGGGAGAAAAGTATAGTAACGTTTCTATGCTTTGTAAAAAATATGTTTGTTAACTAGTTGATAAACAGTTTTTTGGGTAAAAGTTAAATTCTCTGCTCCTCATCTGTCCATCGAATCGGATACGTTTTTCCCGCTACTTTGTAGATATAGTTTGCATCGCAGGCCGATGTGATGATTTAAGCCCCATTCATTTTAACCAGATCAAAATACCCATTTAGAAGCACGGCTGCATGGCCCTGTATTCGAGCGGTAATGTTGCGCCCTTTTTGATCTAAAAACTAATCAACTGCCAATTTTCTATACTGTTTTTCAATGATTTATTAATTAAAACAATTACAAACATGCAAGTAAAACAACTACTAACACGCACTGCCGGTGCACTCGGAGTTACCGCCGGTTTGCTTTTTGTGGGATCGCCCTTGATGGCGCAGGTGAAGATCGGGGACAACCCGAATTCGATCAGCACGAATTCTATCCTCGAATTGGAAAGCGCGTCAAAAGGCCTTTTGTTGCCTCGCGTTGCGCTTCAGGCCACTAACAGTATCAGCCCGCTGAGTGGATCAGTACCAGTGGGTATGCATGTATTCAATACGGCTAGCGTAACCGCCGGTGTCGACGGTGTAAACAGTGTATCACCAGGCGAGTATTACTATGACGGTACACAATGGGTAAGGTTGGTTACTGAGGCTCCTGCAACACAGGAAGTTTTCAGGGAAGGGCCGGCCCCCGTCGGCGGTTCATGCGGAGCTGACCCTATCGGCACTATTTGGAACGATATATTGGAAGGTAGTGCTACGGAAGGACAGCAATGGATATGCAGGACCGGAGTATGGGAAGTCTACAATGCTCCAAGCAGCAGAACGCCCTTTTTATTAGGATTGACAAGTGGTAAGGATGCCGGTGGCACAAAAGGTGGACCTATCCGTCGCTATGGAAACATTATTCTAAAACGTCCTAACGACAACCAGGGATCGACGACGCTTACCCAGGGTGGTGGCATCAGACTTTACCGCAACGTATCGATCGCACCTAATAATGGAGCATTCGTTGATTTCGCCCGCAACGCTGCAAATCCGGATCTGTTCCGCATCGGTCTTCGGAATGACCTCAATGGCGGCGGCGGAGCGTTGGTGTTCCAGACTAGCCTCACTGCCGGAGCCCCAGAACCTCGATTGCTCATAGGTTTGAACGGCCAGGTTGGTATTAATTCAACCGATCCCAAGAGTAGGCTGCATGTAGACGGTGCCGTATTGATAACCGAGAACAGTGAGGACGGCGCTGGTTATGATGATGCCACAGGTGGCAGAAGCGGTATGAAGTTCTATTACGACAGTACTGCCAATAGAGCTCAGATTTTTGTCCAGACTGAAGCAAGTGATCCAAACCTGGTTTTGTCGAAAAAAGATGCGGGAGGAGGTACCATTCCTAATGGCTCCATGTTCGCAAAATTCGTAATTCCTTCTGGTACGATAGGGTCCATTACACGCGATGCGGGAGCGGCAGTAGCATTTAACACGAGCTCGGACCGCCGTCTAAAGGAGAACATTAACCACACACACTATTCAATCGAAGACTTAATGAAAGTGGGTGTGGTTGATTACAATTATAAAAGTGATGAAGCGAAAACACCGGTAACTGGTTTTATAGCTCAGGACCTTTACAAGGTATTCCCTACCGCAGTAAGAAAGGGTGGAGAGGATGTAAAAACGAATCCATGGTCCGTTGACTATGGCAAATTGACTCCACTCCTGGTAAAAGCAGTTCAAGATCAGCAAAAAGAAATCGCCGCTTTGAAAGCGCAGCTGAGCGAAATGAACGCGCTCAAAGCTGAGGTTGCCGGCATCAAGGCGATGCTTGACAATGCTGCCCAGCAGAAATCCGAAGCTACCATTTCAAAATGAGTGAACTATGCACAAAATCATCCATAAAAAACTCATTGGCCTGAGCGCGGGCTTGTGCCTGTCGCTCTCGCTGATGGTCGATCCCGCAGTGGCCCAGCAGGGCAGCCAGGGAAATACGGTCATCTTCGAAGGCACGCAGATGACCGTGTTCGGTGCGCATACGTTTCTCACAGGGGGCGCAGGCATTCAGCCGGGTATCATCAAAACGATCCGTGCTGCGTCACCGGGGGTTCTTGGCTTCGCGTCAGGCGCTACCTACACAGGGCAAAACGATGCCAACCATGTCGACGGGTACGTATCCAAGGCAGGTAACAGCGCATTCATATTCCCGGTCGGAGACGGCACCAAGTTGCGTACGATCGGTATTTCCGCACCGGCTGCGGCCGGCGTTTACAAGGCCGCATACTGGTCGGAAAGCGCCGGTGCAGCTACCTTACCGGCAGGCGCACCATTCCCGCTGACAAATAGGTCGTCGGGCGTGACGGGTGTTAGTGCGTTGGAGTACTGGGATCTCGACGGGCCCGGGCCTGTTGATATCACCCTTAACTGGGATGCCGCCAGTAACCTGAATGCGCTGGCCAGTTCGAACATCGTGAACCTACTGGTCGTAGGATACAACACGGCTACCTCCCAATGGGAAAGCCTGGGTAAAGCGGGAGGTACTACCGGCACGCTGGCAACTTCCGGTACCATTACTGCGACCGGCGTCACGCCTGACAACTATTCTGCATTCACATTTGGTGCGAACATTGCGCTTCCGGTAACATTAGTCGCCTTCGACGCCCGGAAGGAAGGCTCGACATCGTCGCTCACCTGGTCGACTACGGCTGAAACCAACAGCGATCGTTTCGAGATCGAAAGGTCTGCCAACGGAAAGGTTTGGAGCAGGATCGGAACCCGGGCTTCTGCTGGGGAGAGCGCCGTGCTGGTGAAATACACTTTCACCGACGCCGCTCCATTGCAGGGAGAAAACCTGTACCGCCTGAAAATGGTCGATAAGGACGATACCTATGCGTACAGCAGCATTCGGGACCTCACCTTCAATGGCGGACAGATGCAGTTCGCTTACCCCAACCCGGTATCCGACGTGGTGTACATTCAGGATGCGGAGAGCGTGAAAATGGTTTCGATCGTGAACCTGAACGGCAAAACCGTAATGGATACCGGCACGTTGCAGGGTGGGGCGATCAGGGTCGACAGGCTTAATGCGGGTATGTACATCGTTAAAGTCGTTCGCAACAATGGTTTGGTGACTTCACAGAAAATTGTTGTCGCGAAATAAGACCTTTGCTTTCTAATAATGAAAGGCACTTACAGTCTCAGACAGTAAGTGCCTTTTTTTAATGCATTAACCGTACTGTCAGAAGTTCTTTTTCAGTTACATCCAACATTGGAATCCTAATTTGAGTATACTTGTATTCTTCAAAACCGCTAAATAATTCAATTAGGTATGCTGAAATCTTATACCCACCTGGTGCTGGCTGCTGTCGGCCTTTTAACCTTTTCCTGTACGCTTCAGGATCACGTAGTACCGACTACACCGGATGTGTATTTGGCAGGTAGTGAGCACACCAACACGAATACAACCGCCAGATATTGGAAAAATGGAAAAGCAGTGGACTTGCTGTCGAACAACCACGGCATCACGGCCACTTCGATTGCGGTTTCGGGCGGGGATGTGCATGTGGTAGGATGGGATGGGGACAGTGCTTACGTGGCGCAGGGTAAATACTGGAAAAATGGTGTCTTGCAGACTTTTTCGCCGCAGTATTCGACTTCGTTCCTCAGCAAAGTGCTGTTATCCGGTAGCGATGTATATGTAGCGGGTACGGGGGTTGACCCGGGCGGGCACTACGCCATGTATTGGAAAAACGGCGAGCCGGTGAACCTTAATAATGCATCTGGCGGCTGGGCGAGAGACATTGTCGTAGTGGGCGGCGATGTATATGTTGCGGGAGTTGCCGCCGGCGGCGGGCCAGGGGAATTGGCGGTTGCCAAATATTGGAAGAATGGCGTCGATGTAAAACTGACCAGCGGACCCGAGCAGCAATATCCCAGCGGGATTGCCGTATCGGGTGGTGATGTGCACGTTGTAGGCACGCAGAATGGCGATAGCACACACGGGACGATCGCGAAATACTGGAAAAACGGCGCTGAAACAATCCTTAGCCCTACGGCTTTTCACTCCAGTGCGAACGATATTGCCGTGTCGGGAGGTGATGTTTACATTGTTGGAGCCGTGGGCGACAGCCTGAACTACTATACGGCGAAGATCTGGAAAAATGGTGTTGAAACAACGCTTCCCGGAGGCGTAGCAGCAACAGGCATTACGATTGTCGGCAATGATATCTATGTTTCTGGTACTGATTTTAGTGGATTTGGAAGCGTTGCGAAATACTGGAAAAATGGTGTCCCCGTCGATCTTACCGATGGCGTGTCGAATACGAGTGCAACCTCCATTTTCGTGACGACCCCGTGATTGGATAACAGGTTTAAGACCGGCTTAAATATCTCCTCACAGGAGTGTCAAAAATCACCATTGCCAGATACGCCGCGCCCAAGAGGAGGAGGAGCCCGGCGATGACGATCAGTGCCAGCTGGGTTGCACCTGGCTTGTGAGTGGTTGTCATTTCTGTTTCAGGTCCTTTCGCTCCCGGAACAGGCACTGGTTTATGCAGACAGCACATATCAATTTTTAGAGCCGGAGGCAAAAGTCAATTCCTGGGTTAATAACTTTAAAACGGGAGTCATGCAGACGAGGCAACAGCTATTTTTCGATCTGCTGGAACGTACGGGCAAAAGACAGTACGCCGATAGCATTTACAAAATCCATAATGAAATAATGTCGCAGAAGACGGAAGAAGCAGGTCTACAATGTTAAAACGAGGGAAAATCATATCGTGCATTTAAAGCAACTGCATGCCCGTAACCAGCTGTTATCGTTTTTTGCCATCCTGGCAATCCTGCTGATCCTCACTTTTATTCTTTGGCGCTACCGATTGAGTCAAAAGAGGACGAAGGAGCTGGTGAAAAGGATCGATGACGCCATGCAAATGCAGATTTCTCAG
>CBIHPQ010000345.1:0-7492 GCA_966211825.1 uncultured Dyadobacter sp.
CCGCGGCAACGGCCGACCGCGGCAACGGCCGACCGTCCCGACCCTCTGCTTGTAAGCGGACGCCGCGCGGGCAGATGCTCTGAACCAAATGAGCCAATAGTAACGAAAAAAGCATCGATTGCTCGATGCTTTCTGTGGGAGTTGAGGGATTCGAACCCCCGACCCTCTGCTTGTAAGGCAGATGCTCTGAACCAACTGAGCTAAACTCCCTTTTTGTTTTCTTTTGTTTTCCCGTCGTTTGGGAGTGCAAATATGTGCGACTGAATTGAACTCTGCAAATATTCTTGAAAAAAAAATTAAAATATTTTTTAACCTCCTGAAAACCAGTATCGGCTATTCGAAATTTAAATACAGCGTCACCGTGTGGGTTCGCATGCGGCTAATGCCATTGCCTACGGAATTTGTTCCGGGTACCAGCATATTCGTCAATCCGTGCGAAAAACGCAGCTCCGGCGCGAATTTGAAGAACTCGAAGAATTGCTCGTAACCAATTCCATAGTCGATCGAGAAGTCGCTGGACTTTGTATCGATGGCACCGGCTCCCCCGCCGCGGTTACGTTTTACATTCGTCTCGATCCCCAGCGTCACGCCGGCGATCATGTACATGCGCGAGTTGACCCGGCGGAGTGATTTGTATTTTAGCAAGAGCGGGATCTCGATCCACGTCGATTCGCGTTTCTCCGTGCGGTCGGTGCCGTTGGGATAGCTGAATTTCACGTGCCGTTCGTAAAGTGAAACAGCAGGCGTTGTGCGCAGGTCGAAATGCTCGTTCAGGTAGGCATTGATCGTGAATCCCATGCGAAATGCCGCATTCGTGGGTGATTGGATCACGAATGCCGAGTCCTTGGACACGAAGTCGTTGTTATGCTTGATATTGAACCGGGTGAACGGGACGGCGAAGAGGATACCGTAATGGATCGGCTTGTCGTCGTAATATTCGAGGTGCTTGCGACGGTACCCGATGCCCTGAGACCGGGCTTCCTGCGCTGCCATAAGCAACGCGAGAATGCCGATAATTACTTGTGTCCGACGTAAATTGAACAGATCCCGAAGGTAAGTGATATGCATTTGGTATTTATGAAACCTGCTTTTTTATAGATATCAAGAAAAGCTTCCCCATCCGGAAAGGCCTGCACTGACTCGGGCAGATAGGTGTATGCCGCGCTGTCTTTGGAGACCGTTTTCCCTATAACTGGTAATATATATTTGAAATAAAAATTGTAAATCTGCTTGAACGGAAAGCTTTTAGGCTTCGAAAACTCGACCACCACACAAGTTCCGCCCGGCTTCATCACGCGGTTCATCTCAGTCAGTCCGGCGAGCAAATTCTGAAAATTGCGTACTCCAAACGAAACGATAATCGCGTCAAAATAATTGTTTGCAAAAGCCAAACTTTCCGAGTCGCCGCTTTGCAGGGTAATCACGTCCTGCTTGCCCAGTTTCGCTATTTTCTCCCGACCAACGGCCAGCATTCCTTCCGAAATATCGACGCCGATTATTTTCTCGGGCTTCAATGCAAGCGCTTCGATGGCGAAATCGCCGGGACCCGTCGCGATGTCGAGAATAACCTTTGGTTGTTGCTTTTTAAGCAATTTAATGGCCCTTTTGCGCCAATATATATCCACACCACCACTGAGGACGTGGTTAAGGAGATCGTATTTAGGCGAAATGTTGTCGAACATTTCGGCAACCTGCTCCCGCTTGGTCCCTTCCTTATCTTTATAGGGTACTACACTCATCTTTGTATTGTATTTTTCAACTACGAGCAAAACTAACAGATATTTACGGTTATCACACGGCGGCCGGGCATCTTATTGGTTCTACAAAAGGTGACCAAAATGAAAAGCGTACGTATCAATGGATGAACAAACATTTCGTCCCGATCATTTCCAGCCATGCGTTACATTTTGCTTTTTGCCACCTGCGCCCTAGCCGGCATAACCTTCGCACAGCCTGCCCGTTACCGCTCGCCAAACGGCATCAGTGACAAGAAAAATTACAATCGCCGAGCCGAACAACCCTTCTTTCTCCGCGCCCGCTACGGGCTGACGCAGTTTTATGGAGAGCTCAATGCCCAGGCCATGCACTCGGCAGCAGGGATCAGTTTTGGAAAATATTTCAACAAACAATTCGCCATTCAGCTTGACTACCATGCCGGGGTGATCGGCGGCGAAAAGAAGGCTTTTTTCAACTCCTATTTTATAAATGAATATAACACTGCCGAATGCCTGGTGAAATGGGACCTTTCTGAGCAGTTCAGCGACCGGGAGCCGGGGCCTGCACATATTGCCGTGTACGCGGGATTAGGACAAATCTGGTTCAGCGCCCGCGCATTCGACCTCGGCAATGATCGCCTGCTGCGCTTCACCAACAGCCCTCAAAGTGCCCGAAACCCGCTTTTTCTTCGCTGGGGCCCGGCCAAGGGACCGAAAGGCATAAAAAAAACAAGAGAGGGAGTTCTTCCGCTTGGCACTTCTGTGGATTATGCTTTGTTAAAAAAATTGAAAATTGCATTCGAGTACCGTTACTATTTCGTGCGAACCGATAAGCTGGACGCTACCTCGGGCCGGCGGCTGATCAACCCCGAAGAAAGCGAATCTTACAGCGACACGCCGAACGACACTTTCAGTTTCATGGCGGTATCGCTGCAATACGATTTGGGCCGGAGAAGAAGATGAATGCCCGTTAACATTGTTAAATAATGATTTCTACCACCGTTAAATACAAACTTTACCCGTCGCTCCTCGGTTGCTTCGACCGGTTCGAACGCGGCTACATCAATGAGCAGGAGCTTCTCGACCGCATTAACCGCGTACCTGTGCCGCAAACCGAGGCGCAATTTCGGGGCGTTTCATTCGAGGATGCGGTGATCAAAGGTATTGGCGAGGAAACGTTTGACTACGAAATACTGGCGAAAGTACGGTCGTTTCTCCCGCGCCCGATGCTGAAAACACAGGTATACTGCGAGTACCAGCTGAACGACAGCCTGATTTACGGCTACGTGGATGTGATTGGAAAGATGCTGGCCGTCGACATTAAGACGACCGGGAATTACCGTGCGGGCTGTTTTGCCAAAAGTCACCAGAACTTTTACCTGCCCGCATTACGCGCGAAGGGGATCAGAAGCCTGCGCTACGTCATTACCGATTTCAAGGACGTGTACCTCGAAGAATATGATCAACTGGCCGATCTTACTTATCAGGAGGAACAAATCGCCCGCTTTTGCGAGTTTCTCGAGACCCGCCGCGATCGCATTACGGATTTAAGGGTTTTTGCCCGGATTTAACGCCGGTAACCGGTTTAGAAATCCAGTAATTGGTACTTTACCGCAAAAATTGCCAGACTTACAGAGTTGCTGGCGCCCGTTTTCTCCAACAGGTTTTTACGGTGACCCTCCACTGTGCGGTAACTGATAAACAGTTCCTCAGCGATTTTGGCAGTATTATATCCTTTACAAATCAATGTAAGGACTTCCATTTCCCGGTCGGTCAGGCCGATGTTCAGCGACGGAATGGCCACTTTGCTTCGCGCGGGCTTGATATCGCCCGCCTGCAAGCCCTGCCGCATTACCTGTGCAATGTCGTCGTTGATGTAAAATCCCTTCGTAACCACCTGCTCGATCGCATCGCTCAGAATGCCCTGATCGATGTCCTTGGGCAGATAGCCGTGCACGCCTACACGCATGAGCTGCAATATGTGCTCGGGGGAATAATTCATGGAAAGGATGATGATTTTCACATCAGGATACTGTTTCAGCAGCAGTCCGGCTACTTCCTTGCCATCCATTCCTTTCATAAAAAGGTCGAGCAGAACCACGTCCGGCGTGGCCTGACCTATTTCTTCCAGCAGTTCCTCTCCCGAGGCAGCTTCCAGCACCACCAAAAAGTTTTCATTCCGGGCCAGAATCTGGCCTAATCCCTGGCGGAACAGCTTGTGATCGTCTGCTATTGCTATTTTAACTGGTTTCAATTTGTTTGGTAAAAATGTTAAACGGGCATATCTATTTTAAAACGGGTGCCTTCACCGGGCGCCGAGCGCAGGTCGAGCTTTGCCCCCAGCACGTCGGTCCGGGTGCGGATCGTGCTCATTCCCATCCCGGCAGGTTTTTGGGCAGAAACCATATCGAACCCCTTTCCATTATCACTCATCAGCAGGCTCAGCTGCGAGCCGGTATGATGCAGGTCAAAAGTAATTTCACTTGCTTCGGCGTGCTTGACCACATTACCGATCACCTCCTGGATTATGCGGTACAGGACCAGTTGCTGGTAGGACGAAAGCACTTCCGCCGGATCGTCGATCGTACAACGGATGTCCATTCCGGTATCCCGCATCCGGTTCAGCAGGATTTTGACGGCCCCGGCAAAGCCAAAGTTCTCGATAATGACCGGCGACAAATTGTGCGCTATTTGCCTTACATCCTTCACCACGTCTCCGATGATCTGCCCCGAACGTGCGGCGAGGCCCTTCATCTCCTCCGGCGACTTTTCGTATTGTATCTGGTTCACAAACAAACGGACGGCCGACAGCGACGCTCCTACCTCGTCGTGCAAATCGCGCGCGATACGCTCGCGCTCATTCTCCTGCGAAGCCACGATCGATTCGAGGATCTTTTTCTGGTGCACCATCTCCATTTGGAGCATGCGGCTTTGCTGAAAATGCAGCTTACGTTGGTACAGCAGCACAAAAATGACGATCGCAAGCGCCATCAGCACCATAATGCCGATGCCCCCGAACAGCAGCTGTGCAAACTCTATTTCCCCCGGCCTACCCATAATGCGATCGCATAAGTAATGTAAAGCATATAATTCATCAGCGCGTGGATCACCCAAATCTGGTCATTCAGGTTTTTGGAATATAGCAAAATGAAATTCATGAATATGAAAATCAGGAAGTTGCCCGAAAAGAACAGCAGTAAACCTGCCGACACCCAGAAGAAAGGCTCAAGCAGCAGGTTTTGCACTTTCAATTCCTGGAAAACTTTAAAGAAATACGCAAGCGCCAGAAAAATAACGACTACACTTTCGATCGACCGCCCCGCATTATCGATCCACACCGACTGCCCGGGCTGCCCCAGCTCGCGCACGAGGACAATAATCGTAAACAAGGCAAGCATCCATCCCCGAGCGGTTGTCAGCCATTTCTGATCCAGTACCAGGCTGTACATCCAGGTCAGCAATGCAAACTCCACTGTAATGTAGATCGGCCAAAGGAAAAGGTTGGATACTTTGAAAAACCAAAAGATCCGCGAAATACTCTCTATGAGCAATGCAAAGAAGATCAGCCAGCACAAAACTTTCACCGGACGCCCGGCCCCGCGATACCTTAACAAGGCCATCGCCGCTGCCACGAGCACAGGCAGGTACGTGAAAAGCACGATCAATTGCTCTCTGGAATAATGCATGGTATTAGCCTGATGAAGTGTTGGAACGCTGATTGCTTCGCCGGATCAGGTCTGACCGAGCATGAAAATATAGAAATAATTGATGATTTAGTGCAAGTAAGTTACATTTGAAATTTAGTACTCACCAACCTCTCTCTATGTTCTTTTCTACACGGTTTCTCCGGCCACGCAGGTCGGTATTTATTTTCCTTAGTGCCATTGCACTGCTTCTCTTTTTTGTTTCATCAGGTACATTTGTTTTTGCACAGGCGCCGGCTAAGCTTTGGGATAAAACCATTGGCGGGAATGGCTATGAATACGAAGTGAAAGTAATACCAACCAGCGATGGAGGGTTTATGGTAGCCGGCTCTTCTTCTTCCGATGCATCCGGTGATAAATCCGAAAATTCTAAGGGTAACCTCGACTACTGGTTAATCAAACTCAATGATTCCGGCATTAAGCAATGGGATAAAACGATCGGCGGTAATGGCGCCGATTTTCTCGAGGATATCCAGCAAACGTCGGATGGCGGGTATATTCTTGCCGGCTCCTCTCAGTCTGGTTTGAGCGGCGATAAAAGTAAAGGTTCGTTGAGCCAGGATGTGTGGATAGTCAAATTATCGGCAAGTGGCAGCATTGAATGGGACAATACACTAGGCGGCAACGATGGCGAAAGCGTACAAGAAATACGTCAAACCACCGACGGCGGATACATTTTCATTAGCCATTCTTTTTCCGGAGCCGGCGGTGATAAGACCGAACCTTCGCGGGGAAGCTTTGACCTTTGGGTCGTTAAATTGAACGCCAACGGGAGCAAAGCATGGGACCGTACCTATGGTGGAAGCGACTATGAAATGAACGGATCCATTTCGCTCACAGCAGATGGGGGATGTATTATTGGTGGCATGTCTGGCTCAGGCATCAGTGGAGATAAAACGCAGGCCAACTTCGGTCAACCCGACTATTGGATAGTGAAACTTTCATCATCAGGCGCGAAAGAATGGGACAGAACATTCGGTGGCGATAACTCCGACTTCTTTAGGTGTATCGTGCAGACACCATCGGGTGATTATCTGGCTGCCGGCGATTCCTATTCAGGTAAAAGCGGAAATAAGTCGGCCGACAGCAAAGCCCCTTCCAGCAGGGATTTCTGGGTAGTGAAAGTCGATGCTAACGGCAACAAGATTTGGGATAAAACCTATGGCAGAGGCGGCCAGTATGATGAACTTACTTCCCTGGCTATAACTTTCGACGGCGGCTTCGTGCTGGGAGGCTGGTCTTTGGCGCTTGATCCCAAAGAGGACTTTGACTTTGACTATTGGCTCACCAAATTATCGCCGGATGGCTCCTACCAGTGGGATAAGTCACTTGCCGGCCCGAAACAAGACGTGCTTTACAGCGTGCATCCGACCTCCGACCGCGGTTATATATTAGGAGGACATTCCTATTCAGGTGCAGGCCCCGACAAATCTGAAAATAATAATGGCGACGGGGATTTCTGGATCATCAGACTTGCCACCGATCCATTGCCCGTCACACTTGCCGCGTTTTCGGCCACGAAAGAAGGTAGTACTGCATTGCTTCAATGGAAAACAACGTCCGAATCAGCATCCAGCGAGTTCGAAATCCAGCACAGTCTGGACGGCAAACAATGGCAACGCACTGGTTCTGTGCCAGCAGCGGGCGAGAGCAATGGAGAAAAAACGTACCAATTTGTTCATACAAGTCCCTTAGGCGGCCATAACAACCTTTACCGTCTGAAAATGATCGACACGGATGGGACATTTGCATTAAGCAGTATCAAATCCCTCTTCTTCGGACAAAAAGACGCCGGCCGTATTTACCCCAATCCAACTGCTAACGGACAACTTACTGTGGATGTAAAAAATTGGGAATCTGTCAAAAAGGTACAAATCAGCACACTCAGTGCACTGACCGTCTACGATTCGGGCAACAACCCGCAACAAACTATCGACACTCAAAAACTTCCCGCGGGAATTTATATTTTGAAGATATTCAAGAAAGATGGAACGTCGGAGCAACACCGTTTTGTGCGGTAATTGAGCTCAGTTATTAAACGACCAGAGCAGGCGCATTGCCTGCTTTGGTCGC
>CBIHPQ010000346.1:0-7490 GCA_966211825.1 uncultured Dyadobacter sp.
TTCCCGCCGCCATCTTGGTGGTGACGCCCGGCGGCCCAATTTAATAATTCCCAAAAAAAACCCGCGACCGGTGTGGTTGAGGCCTCGGAGGCCGTGAACGCAACTGACGGCGCCATGTTCATAGCAGGTGGTACCAACCTGGTCGACCTTTGGAAATACAATCTTCTCCATCCCAAATTGTTGGTGGATATCAATCAGCTGCCGGACCACCGGAGCATTACCGAACTTGAAAACGGCGGCCTGCGGCTGGGCGCATTGGTAACGAATGCGGACACGGCCTATCATCCGCTCGTCGAAACGCGGTATCCGCTGCTTTCGAAAGCAATTCTCGCGGGGGCCTCGGGCCAGATCCGAAATATGGCCACCAATGGCGGTAACCTGTTGCAGCGCACCCGGTGTTACTATTTTTACGACCCCGACGCGCCTTGCAACAAGCGTAAACCAGGCTCCGGGTGTCCGGCGATCGAGGGCTATAACCGCATTCACGCGATACTGGGTGCCAGCGGGGAATGCATTGCCGTGTTTCCTTCGGATATGTGCGTGGCGCTGGCGGCGCTGGAAGCTGTCGTAAATGTTTCCGGTAAAAATGGTGAACGGAGCATTCCTTTTGCCGAATTCCACCGGTTGCCCGGCGATTCGCCCGAGCTCGACAATCATTTACAGCATGGTGAACTGATCACCTCTGTTGACTTGCCTGCCGAAGGCTTCGCGCAGCATTATTCCTATCTGAAATTGCGTGACAGGCATTCGTACGCATTCGCATTGGTATCGGTAGCTACTGCCCTGGAAATGGACGGTGACCTGATCCGAGATGCCAGGATCGCGCTCGGGGGCGTGGCCCACAAGCCCTGGCGCGTGCCCGAGGCTGAATCGGTTTTAATAGGGAGAAAGGTGGACGAGGACAGCTTTGCCGCCGCAGCAGATATCATTCTCGCAGGGGCGCAGGGTTTGAAATACAATCATTTTAAAATAGAACTGGCCAAAAGGGCCATTATCCGTAACGGCCTGATGGCGCTGAATCCCGCAACGCAACTTCCAGGGGCACAGCCGTCGGCCTGACATGCATCAACATAACGATATTATGAAAGTACAACCCATGGTAGGAAAGGCAGTGAGCCGGCTTGAAGGGAGACAGAAGGTGACCGGCGCGGCGCGGTATGCTGCGGAATACGACGTTCCCGATCTGCTGTACGGATATGTGGTGAACGCTACCATTACGAAAGGAAAAATCCTGCGGGTCGATACTAGTGCGGCAATGGCCCTACAAGGCGTAATGGAAGTGATTACCCACGAAAACCGGCCGGAAGTAGCATCTTCGGATTTCAAATATATAGATATGGATGCCCCGCCCGGGCTGGTCTTTAAGCCGCTGCGCGATGCGGAGGTGCGGTATAACGGACAGCCCATTGCACTGGTGATAGCGGAAGATTTCGAAACCGCGCGGTACGCCGCCACGCTGGTGACTTTTGAATATGAAGAAGTGCCTTTTGAAACTTGTCTGGACCATAATCTCGAAAAGGCCCGCGAGCCGGAGAAAGGCCTGGCGACGATGCTGAAACCGCCTCCGCCCAAGCCGGCCGGGAATTTTGAACAGGCATTCCAGAATTCACCATTCAAGGTAGACGCCGAGTTCCGGCACGGGAGCGAGCATCACAATCCGATTGAATTGTTTGCTACAACTACCGTGTACGAGGGAGAGGGGAAACTTACTATTTATGATAAGACGCAGGGGACGGTCAACAACCAGCTGTTTGTGGCCAATGTTTTCGGGTTGAGGTATCAGGATGTGCGGGTGCTGGCGCCGTTTGTGGGCGGTGCTTTCGGGTCGGGCCTGCGGCCGCAGTACCAGCTGTACCTGTGCGTGATGGCGGCGCTGCACCTGAAACGGAATGTAAAACTGGTACTCGAACGAAAGCAGATGTTTCCCTTTCCCCACCGGCCGCAGAGCTACCAGCGTTTGCGGTTTGCGGCAGATGCCAACGGCAGCCTTACGGCCCTGAACCATTCGGCCATTTCGGAGACGTCGCAGTTTGAGGATTATGCCGAACTGATAGCGGAATGGAGCCACAAACTTTACCCTGCCCCGAACACGCTTTTTGAATACAAACTCGTATCCCTGGACCTCTACACGCCCCTGGACATGCGGGCGCCCGGAGGCGTTACGGCCCTGCACGCGATCGAATGCACGATGGACGAGCTCGCATACGAGGCGGGTATCGACCCGCTGGAATTCCGGCTGCGGAACTATTCGGAGACGGACCCGTCCACAGGCAAGCCTTTTACCAGCAAAGCATTAAGGGAGTGTTATATGAAAGCGGCTGCGAAGTTTGGTTGGGAAAAACGCGTTCCTAAGCCTGCCAGCATGGTGCGCGGAAACAAACTGGTTGGATATGGCATGGCTACCGGTGTTTGGGACGCCTACCAGTTCCCGGCGCGTACGGAAGTGATCATTACCAGGGAAGGCAAAATGGTCGTGAATAGTGCGGTGACAGACATTGGTACCGGCACATTAACGGTCATGACGCAGGTCGCAGCCGATGAACTGGGCATGCCCATGGAAGATGTTACATTCAGCTATGGCGACAGCAAGAAGCCTTTTTCGATGTTCCAGGGCGGTTCGTCGATGACAGCATCCACGGGCGTCGCCATTGTTGTGGCCGTGAAAGCATTGAAGAAAAAATTGCTGAAAAAAGCGAAGAATATGGCCGGTTCGCCATTTGGTAATGCCGGTGACGACGATGTGGCGTTCAAGGATGGGACCCTGTTTTTGAGAAACAAGCCGTCGGTATCCGTTTCTTTTTCAGCGATAGTGGCTGGCAATGGCGGGCGGCCCGTCAAGACGACGAATACCGGCGTGCCGCATGTTTTGAAACTGAGGAAATACATCAAAGCTTCGCACAGTGCTGCTTTTGTGGAAGTAGAAGTGGATAAGGACCTGAAAACGATTACGGTGACCCGCGCCGTGATGGCCGTGGCTGCGGGGAGGATCGTGAACCCTAAGACGGCACGAAGCCAGATCACCGGGTCGATGGTGTGGGGGATCAGTAAAGCGCTGCATGAAGAGACGATCCTGGATGAGAAACTGGGTAAATACATGAATTCCAACCTGGGCGAATACCACATTCCGGTGCACGCCGATATCAACGAGCTCGACGTGATCTTTGCCGATGAAAAAGATGACCTGATCAATGAGCTGGGGGTGAAAGGGGTGGGGGAGATCGGCCTGGTAGCCATGCCTGCGGCCATTGCCAACGCCGTGTTTCACGCAACGGGCAGGCGTATCCGCGAGCTGCCGATCCATTTTGACAAGCTTTTGTGAAATTTCGGCTATCTTGCCGCATTCACCTCAAAGCAGTCGTCATTGGCAGATCGTAGGGTTTGGAAACCGTGCTGTTTCCGCATATTCTGGTTTCTGTTGTTCCTCCTGAATGCCCAGATAGTACTTGGGCGGAGCGATTCCATACGTACCAGTTTGGAATACACCATTACCAAACGCTTGCTTTCGGTTGAGAACGGGTTCGCGTCGCATGAGGTGTTTTGCGGGGTACAGGATTCGTCGGGGTTTTTGTGGTTCGGGACGCGCAACGGCCTGAACCGGTTTGACGGCAGCAAATGCCTGCTTTTTACCCGCCAGCGAAACAAACTTCAGGAGAACAAGGTCGTACAACTGGCCATAGATGATGCCAACCACCTTTTTCTCCAGTATGGCAGCGCAGGTTTTCAACTTACGACGGTCGGGAAGGTGGACGTCATGGATGCGACCACGCAAAAAGTGAAAACCCTCACCGCCGCATTTCCCAGCCTGCCATTCAAAGAAAAGGATGTTTACTGGATGGCCAACGACGGTACGGGCGAGGTCAGTTTTTTAACGGCGTCGCCTTTCCGGTACTGGCGCTATTCTTCCCAAAAAGGCTTCCGGCTGATGCTGGAAATGAAAGGCTGGGTGAGGCAGGACTCGCTTTTTGATTACCGGACGACAGGGCCTGTGTGCACATTCATACAGGGTACCGCCCATTTGAAACTGAATAACCAACAGGTACAATATGTAGTGCTGGGCAAAAAGGTGAGTGCTTTCCGGCAGCGTGACGCGCTGAGGTCCCTGCCGATCGGCCTGACCGGGCAGAACGAGCTTTTGATTACCTACAATACGGCGACGGATGTAGACAATTTCGTCGTTGACAAACTCACTGGCACGGGCCAGCTTATGCCCGTTCAGAACCTCGACAAATACAATTTAGGGGAGGTGAAAGGGCGGTACTGGTTCCAGGTGTGGCCGGCTACCGACGGGCAATCCGCGGCATTTTACATCGCCACCGATGCGCTGTATCTCTGGAATAAACACGCATTTATCAAAGTGACCGGGAAATCGGAGTTGAAAGGGTTTGAAAACCTCTTCATTTACCGCCTTTTTCCTGATAAGCTGGGCAACCTCTGGCTTTGTACTTCATCGGGCGTGATGCAGCTGACGGTGAAGAAGAATCGTTTCAAGCCCTACTTCACGACCAGCCAGCAGTCGCTGGAACCGAACGGTCAGGCGCGCGGGATCCTGGCCGATGACCAGGGTAATGTGGTCGCGAACGTGTGGGGGCACACGTTCATACGGGAAGGCGCACGCACACAGGGTTTCAGCCATAATTTTATCAATTACGGCCTTGCCTGGCATGGCGGGGCTTTGTATAGCGGCGGCTTTGCATTGTCGCGGTACAATGAAAAACAGAAAAGGTTTATTGGTTTTCCTGTGGCCCCTCCGTCGGAGATTTGGTCGCTCTACTCGCTCAATGACAGCCTTTTATTGCTGGGTGGTATCAATGGGTTTTCCATCTTTAACGCTGCCGCCGACCGGTTCGACTCCCTGCCGAAAGCAGCCGCTTCGACTCCCGATGCCAGGTTTGTCTATCGTTTTTTGAAGGATAAAAACGGGGTGGTATGGGCCGTGGCCGAAAACGGGTTGTACCAACTCACCGGTAATCCGGCGACCGGGCAAGATTTGAAAATGGCCCGCCTGCGGTCGCCGTTCCTGAATGGATTGAGCCTGCTCGACGCCTGGCAGGATCCGGACGGCGTGTGGTGGCTCGCTACGAACGGGGAGGGGCTCTATCGCTGGAACCCGAAAACGAAACTGTCGAGGCAATTCAACATCACGGCGGGCTTCCCGTCCGACGTGCTCTACCGCATCGAGCCGGACGCATTCGATAACCTCTGGATCAGTTCCGATTATGGGCTGATCCGGTTCAACCGCAAGAATTTTTCAGTCAATACCTACACCACTACCGACGGCATTTCCAATAATGAATTTAACAGAACATCCTCATTTAAGGCCAGCGACGGCATGCTCTATTTTGGCGGGCTGAATGGCGTGATCGGTTTTGCCCCGCGTGATTTCAAGACCGATACTTCTCAGCTGCGGGTGCCGTTGCGGGTGATTGCATTCAACCAGTTTGTCGGATCGGCCAATGAGCTGGTCAATAAAACCGCCGAACTGCAGCGAAATGCGGGGATCGTGCTGGAACCGGACGACAAATTCTTTACGCTCGATTTCCAGTTGCTGGATTTTACCAAAGACGATGGTCATCGGGATGCCGGCCACCGGTATGCCTACCAGATCGAAGGACTCGATAAGAACTGGGTATTTATCAATGAAAACTCCGTCCGGATCAGCGGGCTCCCGTATGGTGATTTTGTGCTGCGGATCAGGGCGCAAAACAGGGAAGGGGCCTGGAACCGGGAGGAGCTGAGCATTCCGCTGAAAGTTTTGAAACCCGTTTATCTGCAATGGTACTTCATTCTGGCGGTGGTACTGTTGGTAGGTTTGCTGATGTACCTGTTTATCCAATTCAGGATCAAACAATTGGCTAGGGAAAAAAGGCGGCTGGAAGAGACCGTGAATGAACGAACGATGCAGTTGAAGCAATCGCTTTCGGAGCAAACGGCACTGCTGCTTGAAAAAGATGTGCTGATGAAGGAAATCCATCACCGCGTGAAGAACAACTTACAGGTGATTTCCGGCTTGCTCGAATTGCAGGGGAAAAGCCTTACCGACGATGCCGCCCGGGATGCGTTGCAGGAAGGCCGGAACCGGGTGCGGAGCATTGCATTGATCCACCAGAACCTGTACCAATTCGAAAACCTGAGCAGCATAGACCTGAAACGCTTCACGGGTGATTTGTGCCGTCAGGTCCAAAGTGTATTTCAGCGGGAAAAAAAAGTATCGCTGGCCGTAGACGTGCCTGATGTTCACCTGGATATCGATTCTGCCGTCCCGCTGGGGCTAATTTTGAACGAATTGTTGTCAAATTCGTTTAAATATGCATTTGCAAATGTATCCGATGGTGAAATATGGGTGACGATCCGTGTTGTTTCGGAAGGGCGGTTCCGGCTGGTATATTCCGACAATGGGCCCGGCTTGCCGCCCAGCTTCGATCTGGCCAGGGCAACCACGCTCGGCTTGCAGCTCGTGACCGACCTCAGCAGGCAAATCGGCGGCCGTGTGCATTACGAGACCCGGGGAGGCGCGGTGTTTACCATTAATTTCACCAATCGCGAAATACGTAAAAATCAAGACTAGACCCAGATGGCAGAATTGAAAATAGGCATTGTCGAAGATGAACTGGTGATTGCGCGCACGATCGTGAGCACGCTCGAAGAGCTCGGCTACTCGCATTGTGGTCCGGCGATCAGTTATACCGAAGCGCTGGACATGCTCGAAACCGACAAACCCGACCTGCTGTTGCTGGACATCCAGCTCGCCGGCCGGAAGGATGGCTTCGACGTGGCCGAACAGCTCAACGACACCTACAAACTGCCGTTTATTTTCCTGACAGCCAACAGCGACATCGAAACCATCGACCGCGCCAAGACGGTGAAGCCGCATGCTTACATTGTGAAGCCGTTCACGAAAGAGGAACTTTACGCAGCGATCGAGATCGCCTTTCATAATTTTTCCGGCACCCGCACCGACGCCAGACCCGAAAAACCGGCTTCATCTGCCGCCAGGAATTTCATATTCGTAAAAGACGGCTACGTTTTCCGCAAAGTGTTCTTCGAAGAACTTCTCTACCTCGAAAGCGAAGCCAACTACGTCCTGCTGCACCTGACGTCCCAAAAGAAAATCATGGTGCGCTCGACGATCAACGACTTCATGGAGCAACTGGAACCGGGCCGTTTCGTCCGCATCCACCGCCGCTTCGCCGTCAACGACCATTTCATCGAAGACATTTTCCCCAGTGAGCTTTCCATTCGCGGCGAGAAACTCCCGATCGGCAAATCGTACCGGGAGGAGCTGTTGCGGAGGGTGGGGATCAGGGGGGAGGGGTAACCATTTTTGACCATGGACCATGGCCGCGGCCGCAGGCCCCTTTTCCCAAACACCCCCACTTTCATCCCTTCCCAACGGCGTTCGTCCCTTTTTTTTGCCGTAACGCGTCGTAAAGGGCACTTTTGGCCGAGTTATGGGCTTGCTCGATCTGGACAAAATTATCATCAAACGGACT
>CBIHPQ010000347.1:0-7481 GCA_966211825.1 uncultured Dyadobacter sp.
CTTGTACTGAGCCAGATGATCATCAGGTCTGTCATGAGCGAGAAGTAATCGAGGCGGTCGTGGCGCTTCTTAGCGCCATTGGCTTCCCGCGCGAGTTTGAATGCACGGTCCATTTGTTCGCCGTGGTTCACAGCCACTTTTACCTGCTCGATCACAACGGCCAGCATGACCACCGACACGATATTGAAGAGAATAAACCTCAGGTAGCGGTTTTTGGCCAGGAATCGGGGGAACCAGTAATAGTAGTTTAAATAAAATATCGTGACGAGCAGTGTGAACAAGACAGCTTGTTTGATCCAGAAGCTGATAGGGAATTCGATCTGCCAGCTCAGAGGTTGCCACATCAAGAACAGAGCCAGAAAACTCCATCCAAGCAAATGGAGGAATAGTGGGGGGTATTTCCGGGCAACGGGCGTATCCATTTAGTAATTAGTTAGTTTTCAATGTGATTTGAACGCAACACATCACTGCAATCTTACGTGGAATTTGGGAAATCCCCTACTCCAATCGATCAAAGCACCCCGAATACCGACCGGTGGCACGTCGCAGTCTATCAACGATCGCAGCCCGGGAGCGATTATCGTAGTGGGTAGGGGCACTACTCAACACGACCGCGGCCATTCGCGCCGATAGCAGGATCGTCCGTCATTTTCAAGGTTGTATCGTTTGAAACAGGCCTTTGATCGGCATAACCGTCCTATCCATCTATTCCTTTTTTTTCACAGCTGAATAGGTTGTTATTTTGAAATTCGAAAAGTACACTTTTAAAACCCCAACCATGAAACTTGTTTTACACCTAACATTCCTGGCTGTGTTCTCAGGGCTCACATCAACGGCATTTGCCCAGTTTCCGGGCGGTGGAGGTGGTGGCGGAGGCCGAGGTGGTGGCGGCGGAGATTTTCGCGGCGGCGGAGACAGGCAGCGCCAGACGGTGATCCCGGGAACGGCAGAAGACACTCCTAAAGGTAATGGAAAGATCACGGGCGTGCTCGTGGACTCTACTTCCAAAAAACCGGTTGAATTTGCAGCCATGTCGCTGGTAGATACTAAAACCAACAACCCGATCGATGGTACCACCAGCGACGAAAAAGGGGAATTTACGCTCACAAAAGTGGCGTCAGGAAATTTTAAGATCCTGATCTCATTCATAGGTTATAAAACAAAGACGATCAACAATGTAAAGATCGACCGCAAGACGGAGCTCAACCTGGGTACCGTAGTTTTGGTGCCCGACGTGGTGCAGCTCAACGAAGTGGAAATAGTAGGTATGGCCCAGATGATCGAAGAAAAGGTCGACAGGCTGGTTTATAATGCAGAAAAAGACATTACCAGCAAAGGCGGCGATGCTTCGGACGTAATGAAAAAGGTGCCGATGCTGACGGTCGATCTGGACGGAAACGTTTCGCTTCGTGGAAGCTCCAATGTGCGCGTGCTGATCAACAATAAGCCTTCTACCATTATCGCAACGAGTGTTGCCGATGCATTGAAGCAAATTCCTGCGGATATGATCAAATCTGTGGAGGTAATCACTTCTCCGTCTGCACGTTATGATGCCGAAGGTTCTGCGGGTATTATCAATATCATTACCAAAAAGAGCACCATTCAGGGCGGTACGCTTAACCTGGATACCGGTATCGGTAACCGCGGTTCCAACCTGGGCTTGCGCGGTAATTATCGTGTAGGTAAAATGGGTTTCAGTCTCGGAGGCTTTGGTCGATTCAACTATAATATGCCGGGCAAATCGGAGAACCTGCAAATTGGAAAGACAAGCCCGTTCACGGTGCGTCAGACGAGCGATTCCAAGAATAAAATGGCATTCGGCTCGTATAATTTCGGCTGGGATTGGGAGATTGATTCCAAAACCTCGCTGTCGGCCGGTGTACGCTATGGCATGCGGAACAACAAAACTGACCAGGAACTTTATACCTATACTACTGTAAACGATACCACCCGCACCAGCTTCCGCGATGTGAACAGCAAGGACCTCTCGGGTACTTGGGATGTGAACGTGGATTATATGAAAACGCTGGGTAAAGCGGGGCAGGAGTTGAGCATTTCAACGCAGTACAGCCGTAACAACCGCACCAATAATTACGATGCGGATGTGTACTCCCTGAGCAATGCACAATTGAAAGAGCTGCTCGGCTCGCAAGGTAACAACAACAGTAGCCATAACCAGGAAAGTACCGTTCAGGTCGATTACCAGACGCCTATCCAGGACAATCAAATGCTGGAATTCGGAGGTAAGGGAATTTTCCGTCAGGTGGTGAGTAACTATGATTATTACAGCGAGATCGGACAAGCGCAACCAGCCAGTAACCTGAATTACGATCAGAATGTGGCAGCAGGATATTTGTCCTATACATTGACTACCAAAAGCAGGTTTACTGTAAAAGCAGGTACCCGTTATGAATACACAAGCATCGACGCACAGCAAGGCGAGGCAGGAGATCTTAAATTACCCGCATATGGCAACCTGGTACCGAGCATTAACCTCTCGCAGACATTCGGAAAAGGGCAGACGATCAAGCTGGCCTACAACCGCCGTCTGCAACGCCCGGGTATCCAGTTCCTGAACCCCAACAGGAATGCTGCCAACCCGCAGAACGTAACAGAGGGTAACCCGAACCTGAAACCCGAACTGACCGACCAGGTTGAATTGGGTACGAGCTTCTTCAAAAACTCGATGTATATCAACGTTTCGACATTCGCTCGTTTCACCAACAGCTCGATCGAGAGTATCCGTACTACCAGCGACCAGGGGGTGATCACGACTACTTACGGCAACATCGGTTCGAAAAAGAACTATGGTGCGAACATTTTTGGTAATGTCACATTCTTCAAAAGATGGCAATTGGGCGGTGGTTTCGACTTCTACTATGCTGATTTGTCGAACAACAGCCCTGATCCTGCATTACAGAATTCCAACAGCGGTTTCGTGTTGAGCGGCCGGTTCCGTACCAGTCTTAACATCAAAAACGGCTGGGGCTTGCAGGCAGGCGGGTTCATGCGTGGCCGCGATGTGCAGCTGCAAGGTACGCAGGCAGGTTTTCGCATGTATGACTTCGGTGTCCGCAAGGATTTTGCCAACAAACGCGGAAGCATCGGATTTGGAATGGAGAACTTCCTGGCACCTTCTTTCAAAATGAAGACCAGCCTGGAATCAAAGACATTTACCCAAAACAATACCAACTACCTGTTTAACCGTGGTTTCCGGGTGAACTTCTCATATCGTTTTGGCAAAATGACGTTCGTGGAGCAGAAGACACGCAGAAGGAAATCGGTGAATAACGACGACCAGAAAAGCGACGGAGGCGGTATGGATGCCGGCGGAGGCGCACAAGGTGGTGTACAAACACCGGCAGTGACTCCGGCAGCAGGCGGCCGTGGCAATGGCGGTCAGGGTGCCCCGGGCGCAGGCAGACCACAAGGCGCAACGGCACCCGGTGCAACGGCACCCGGTGCGGCGGCACCCGGCGTAAAACCAGCAGCCGACAGCACGGGCCGTCCGGTAAGAGAAGGCAGCTTCCAGGGTCGCCCCGGAATGCGTCCGGATTCGACCATGAAACGCGATTCGACATTCAGACCTGATTCTACCACGGTAAGGCCCGACAGCAGCGCGGTGAAACCGGACAGCACAGCGCGTCCGGCACTTCCGACGACACCGGTAAAGCAGGATTCCACTGCATCGCCCGTGAAACCAGCCACACCGGCTGACTCAACCAAGAAAGATTAACAGACCACCATAAACAGAGAAGCCCGGCTGATTTTCAACCGGGCTTCTTTCGTTTTCAGCAAATCTTATAATGTACTGTTCTGTTGCCTGATGTCCGCTAGAATGCGGTCGGCGCCCGCTGCGAGCAATTCCTCTGCCAAAGCGGTTCCGAGTTCCTGAGGGAATGCGTGCGCCCCGCTTTCCGTTTTGCGGATGAGCTCGGCACCGTCGAGGCTGATAATGCCGCCGGTCATACGGATTTCCTCGTCATGTAATGTCGCCATTCCGAAAACGGGAATGCTGCAACCGCCCTGAAGACGTTTCAGAAACGCCCTTTCTGCGAGCAGGCAGGTTTCGGTGAGCTCGTGGTTGAGGAGTTCCCGGAGTTTGCTTTTCTTTTCCGTGTCCAGTGAAACGGCGCATTCGATGGCTACACTGCCCTGGCCTACGGCCGGCGTAAATTCGTCGAGGAGTAAATGCTCGGCGATTTTGTCGTCGTATTCCATGCGGTGCACGCCCGCATATGCGAGCAGCAGTGCGTCACATTGGCCTTCTTCCAGCTTGCGGAGGCGTGTTTGGAGGTTCCCACGCATGTCCACGGTTTTGATATGCGGGTAATAATGTTTCAAAACGGCTACGCGGCGCGTGGACGACGTTCCTACCGTGAATGACTCGCCGCTTTTCAGCGATAATGTCGTATCGTGGCTTACGAGCACGTCGTTGGCATGTTCGCGCTCGGTGAATGCGACGATTTCAAATGCGTCGTCGAGGTGCGATTGCAGATCTTTGGCGCTGTGGACGGCGATATCGATGCCGCCGCTGCGGAGCTGGTCTTCCAGTTCTTCCGTAAAAACACCTTTGCTGCCGATCTTGGAAAGCGACCGGTCGAGGATTTTGTCGCCTTTGGTTTCAATAATAATGATTTCCGTTTCTACGCCGCCCTGCTGCAAAAGCGCCTCGACATAATACGCCTGCCAAAGTGCGAGCTTGCTCCCGCGGGTTCCTATTTTTATATGCATGGTAAAAAATTGTCCTGAAAATGCTTTTTCGAAGAGCGAAGTTAGGTCATAAGTAGGAAACCAGCCAGTGAAATCTTACAGTTCCTGAGTTCAGCACTTTGCATTTCGCTTTTAATACAATGACTGAAAAAATACCCGTAAATTCAGCCAGCCAACATAAGCACCATGGAAAATAAAGGATTGATTTTTATTCCGGATATCAGCGGTTTTACGCGGTTTATGCATGAAACGGAGATCGAACACGGCCGCCATATCATTCAGGAATTGCTGGAAACGCTCGTGAATGCGAACCAGATCGGTTTGGAGATTTCGGAGATCGAGGGGGATGCGATCCTGTTTTTCAAATTCGGCCAGGCGCCGGAGCTGGAAGCATTGTACAAACAGGTAGAGAAGATGTTCTGTGATTTCCACAAATACCTGATCGCCTACGACAACCGACGGTTTTGCCAATGCAAGGCCTGCATCTCGGCGGTGAACCTTACTTTGAAAGTCGTGGCACATTATGGCGAGTTTACGACCTATCAGGTCAAAAATTTCAGGAAACTGATAGGGAAAGACATTATCGTTGCGCACCAATTGCTTAAAAACGATATCGAGCAGCACGAGTACTGGCTGGTGACGCAAAACCTGCTGAACGGGCAGAATCCGCATGGTTTCACCGACTGGATGAAATGGTATCCAGGTTCAAAAACGACCGAAAACGAGCACATTCCCTTCCAATATACCCAGATAGGCCATCTTAAAGACAGCATCCCGCCCTATGAGCCGCCGTTGTTGGAGCCGGCGGAGAAAGTCATGATGGTTTCGGTTTCGAAAGAATATGATGTGGAAATTAAAAAGCTGTTCTTCACTGCAGGGCACCTGGAACTGCGCCATCGCTGGCAGCACGGGGTGAAATCGATTGAAGAACTGGATCATTTTCTGCCCGGCATCGGATCGCGTCACAAGTGCATTCGCAACGACGGCGAGTCGGTTATGTACGCCAGCGGCTTTACCTACGATCCCGAATCGCGCGTGGTTTTCAGCGAAACCGATGAGAGGCTCACCGGTACGCTGTATTTTGTGCTGGAAAAGCTGGGCGATAATCGTACGCGCCTCAGTTTGGAATATTATCTTAAAAAAGACCCTCTGAAACAATTGGCATTCAGATTGTTCAAAAAAGACAAACTGGAAGCCGAATTCCGGAAATCACTGGAAAACCTGGAAAAGTTACTCCCTGAAATTACAATACCAGTCGACTTCTAGTAACAACTCATTTCCATTCACTCATTCACTCATTCAGTCATTCAAAATTCACTACACCCCAACCGTATCCCCTTCATCGGTCACGATCTTGTCTTCGATATAGGATATGATCAACGACGCAATATCGATTCCACTGACTTCTTCGATACCCCGCAAGCCCGGTGAGGAATTTACTTCCATCACAAGCGGGCCGCGCTCGGATTGCAGCATATCGACGCCGGCAATTCTGACGCCCAATGCCCTGGCAGCCGCGATGGCGGTATGTTCTTCTTCCGGCGAAAGTTCGATCATGCAGCCCGAGCCGCCGCGATGCAGGTTCGAACGGAAATCGCCTTCCGCACCCTGGCGCTTCATCGACGCGATTACCTTATTTCCGATCACAAATGCGCGGATATCGGCGCCTTTGGATTCTGCTACATATTCCTGGATCAGGAAGTTGGCCCTCAGTCCATAGAATGCCTCGATAGTGGATTTTGCAGCTTTGATCGTTTCGGCGAGCACGACACCCACGCCCTGCGTGCCTTCCAGCAGCTTAATGATCACCGGCGGGCCACCTACCATATGTATCAGCTCATTGACCTGCGCAGGGTTTTTCGCAAAAACCGTCTTCGGAATGTCGATTCCGGCCTTTGCGAGCACTTGCATGCTGCGCAGCTTGTCGCGCGAGCGCAGAATAGCCTGTGATTTCACGGTGGTAAAGATCTTCATCAATTCGAGCTGGCGCACTACCGCGCAGCCGAATGCATTCACCGACGTGCCGATCCGCGGAATGGCGGCGTCGATGCCGTCGACGGGCTTGCCCTTATAGATGACTGTCGGCTTGCCGCCTTCGATCATGACAAAGCATTTAACGTGGTCGATCACAACCGCTTCGTGTCCCTTTTGTTTGATTGCCTCCACCAGACGCCTGGTTGAATACAGGTCCGGATTAGTGGATAATACGGCGATTTTCATAAAAATGTTTTTAGAAAATGTGGGGGTTGGGCCCCGGGCAGTGCGCCCCAGGCTCCGGGTTTAGTTTTGAGGTAACTTTTGGGAACGAGTTGGTGTCAGCGAATGCTTTGCTGCCGACAGGTTCTTTTTGGAAACATCCACTATGAACCTGTTTTTGAGCAATTTTCGCCCGAGTAGTATGGGGTAACTCATTTTCTGCCGGTTGGCCAGCGAAAATTCGGTACGTATTTTTCTGCCGAAAAGCCTGATTGGTGTCTTGATCACGAACCGTTTTTCTTCCTTCCCGAAGGAGTTCCGGACGACGGTCTCTTTGAAATCGGTTACTATAAAGAAATGTTGAGGTGCCCCGCGCTTGGCGTCGAGGTAAACATGCAGTTCCTGCCGGCCTTCTGTTTCTACCAGTTTCACACGGGAGCAATGGATGGCGGAGGTAGCCGCACCGGAATCCACACGAACCGGCACATTATGCCAGCCAAGTTCGGGCAAATCTGCCACATCGGTCGCGCCGATGATTTCCAATGGCCGTTTCATCTGCGCTGGAAAAAATG
>CBIHPQ010000348.1:0-7431 GCA_966211825.1 uncultured Dyadobacter sp.
TTCGTCGGCCTGAAAGCCCAGTACAGTATTTCATCTGTTTACCATAATAAAAGCAAGCAGGAAGCGGCCAGGCTGCGTGTGAAGGAGCTGGAAATGCAGCGGGAAGCCTACGGCGACTATGTGCGGATGGAAATCGGGGCTTATTATATCAAATACCGCGAGGCGCTCACCAGGATTTCAGTCAACGAACGGTCGGGAGAACAGGCGCTCGTCAATTACCGGATCGTGAATACGAAGTATCTCAATCAACTATCGCTGCTCACAGACCTGCTCGATGCCGACAATCTCTATCAGGAGTCGCGGTACAACCTCGTAAGGGCGCAAACCGACGCGCTCGGCATTTATTACCATATCCTTTACAGCAGCGGCAATTTGTAAAACAAAACAGAGATGAAAACAGCACACCATAAAATCCATCCGGTCAATACCATCATTACTGTCATGGCGATAGCGATGGTCGTAGCCGGCGCCGTCTATTTTTTTCAATACTGGAAACACAGCGAAGCATACGAAGAAACGAACGATGCCCAGGTCGAGTCCTACATTAACCCCGTTTCCGCAAGAGCCGGCGGATACATTCAACGGGTATGTTTCAATGAACATCAACTGGTGCATAAAGGCGACACGCTGGTGCTGCTGGACGACCGGGAATACCGGGCACAGCTATCGGCCGCAGAAGCATCTGTTGCCGATGCGCGGGCACAGCTGACCATCCTCGCAGCGGGGGTCCGGTCGGCGGAAACAGGTGTTCTCGTGAACCATGACCAGATCAACAGCACGCGCGCCAGGTATGTGCAGCAGCAGCAGGACATTGCCCGTTACACCAACCTGGTAAAAGAAGAAGCTGCGACCGGCGCAGACCTGGAATTGGTAAAAGCGCATTACGACGTGGCCGAAAGCGATTACAGCGCCGCACAAAACGGCCTGAAAACCAGCGAAGCACGCATCGCAGAGCTGAAAACGCGTTTTGCTTCACTAGAAGCGGACATTCAGCGAAAAGAGGCTGCATATGAGCTGGCGAAGCTCAATTTGTCCTACACCGTCATCCGCGCGCCCTATCCGGGCAGGCTCGGGCGGAAGAATATCCTCGAAGGCCAGCAAATCCAGCCCGGCCAGCCATTGGTGAGTATTATTAATGAGGGCGAAAAATGGATTACGGCCAATTATAAGGAAACCCAGGTGGCAGGTATGTATGTGGGGCAGGTCGTGGAAATACGCGTCGATGCGATCCATGGTAAGGTATTTCAAGGTAAGATCGCCGCCATTGCGGGATCTACCGGTGCGCGTTTTTCGCTGCTGCCTCCCGACAATTCCACGGGAAATTTTGTAAAAATCGTCCAGCGCGTGCCCGTGAAAATTGAGTTCAGTGATGCAGACGCCGGGCGCGTGATCCCCGGCATGAACGTAACGGTGGCAGTAAAAAAAGATCGTAGCCATGAAGCCGGTATATTTTAAAAGCTGGGTCGCCGAATGGCCCTGGGCTGTCCGCATCGGATTGTTCATGATGCTGCTATCGGCCCTCGTGCAGCTGGGCATGTTTGTACTCACGCAGGGCTATATGGTCGCGTACCTGGGTGCGCAGCCGGAAGATGTTTCGTTCGCCGTAATGTCGACTTACGCGGGTATTATCACAGTCAGACCCGTTCAGTTCCGGTTTTTCAGGTATTTTCAAACACGGAGTTACCTGTTGTTGAACATGATGCTGGCGATTGCATTAAACTGTCTTTGCCTGCAATGCGGGGACATTGATCAGTTTCTGGCGATCCGGTTTCTGCAAGGAATAGTGTCGGGCGGGATTATCGTTTTTACGCTGCACCTGATCATTTCGAGGCTGCCCTCGGATCGCGTTCAGACGATCGCGCCGGCCGTATTTTATGGAACAATGCTGAGCAATACGGTCCTCATTGGCCTGGTAGCGGGTGTGGTGGTGGAGTCGGCGGACTGGCAATCGACTTACTACTATCTGATCCTGTTTCAGTTGATAATGCTCATGGTTGTATTGGTGATGCTGAAACGGTCGTCGGGGCACCGGCCTTACCCGTTGTATCAGATCGACTGGGCAGGAATGCTGCTGTTTTCCTGTGCCGCATTGGCATTGGCCTATACCACCATTTATGGTTCCAAATATTACTGGTTCACCGACCGGCGGATCTGTTACGGAGCTGCGGTAGCCGCCACAGGCATTATCCTCTTTTTGTACCGGCAGCACAGCGCTAAACGACCGGCGATACACCTCCGCGTATTCCGATCGCCGAACTTTGTGATCGGCGTCTACCTGCTGGCCATTTATTACGGAAGCAAAGACAGCGTAAACCTGATCTTCAACTACGCGGGCGGCTTTCTTAAATGGAGCATTTTTCAGGTTATCGGACTGGGAGCCTGCAATATGGCAGGGATGGTAGGTTTGCTGATTTTTTCGAGCAAAATGCTTTTGGCTAAAAAAGTGACGATCAGGACGCTTCTGATAGCGGGATTTGTGCTGATGGGCGCATTCAATCTATGGATGTACTTTCTGCTCACGCCCGATCTTGGCTATGCTGATCTGCTCCTTCCTATACTCATGCAGGGAGCCGCCTCGGGACTTTTGTTTGTGCCGATTATGATATTTGTGCTGTCTTCGGCACCTAAGGATACCGGCGCAAGCGGTCTGGTCATCGCTGCCTACACGCGCTTTACAGCCACTTTGCATTCAATCGCCGGGTTTTATAACCTGCAATTGTATTACAACCAGCATTTCAAAGAAAAGTTTTTGGCCTATCTCACGCACGGTAACCCGAACCTGGCGGAGCGCCTGACCTATTACCAATCGGTTTACACGTCGAAAGGCTTTACACGCGAACAGGCCGCGACGCTGGCCGACTCGGCGATTTGGCAAAGTCTCACCCAGCAAAGCCAGCTGCTGACCAACCGGGCGCTGTTCATGCTTTTCGCGATACTATCCGCAGTGCTGGCGCTGCTGATCGTGACAGTCCCGGCGATTTACCAGACAATCCTGCATTGGAAACAAAAGGCGGCTATGCGGAAACAACGGCCGGCCCGGATAGCACCGCAACCTGCCAACGTATAGCAAACAGCGTATTAACCACTACATTATAAACACCATGATTAACTCCGACCACGAAAAAGGGTTGCCGGAAACCATTGAGCTACCGGCGACATCACCAGAAATCACAGGCTCGCAAGCAGTTTTGGAAGCATTGATCGCCGAGGGGACGGATACCATTTTCGGTATTCCGGGCGGCGCCATTCTTCCGATTTATGATACACTTTATGATTACCGTGACCAGCTGACGCATGTCCTCGTGCGGCACGAGCAGGGAGGCGCGCATGCCGCGCAGGGCTACGCTCGCGTGTCGGGGAAAGTGGGTGTCGTTTTTGCGACGAGCGGGCCGGGTGCTACCAACATCCTCACCGGCGTGGCCGACGCGCAAATGGACAGCACTCCGCTGGTTTGCATTACCGGTCAGGTTTACTCGCATTTGCTGGGAACGGATGCTTTTCAGGAGACGGACGTCGTCAACATTTCAGCATCTATTTCAAAATGGAACTACCTGATCACCGACGCTTCGGAGATTCCTGCAATCCTTGCAAGGGCATTTTTTATCGCCCGTTCGGGACGGCCGGGACCTGTGCTGATCGATATTACCAAAGATGCCCAGCTTCAAAAATTTAAATATGACGGCTACAAAAAGGTGACAGCCATTCGAAGTTACAAACCCCGGCCCGCCGTAAAGCAGGAGGCAATCCAGGCCGCGGCGGCAATGATTAACAACGCAGAAAGGCCGATGATCCTGTGGGGACAGGGGGTGATATTGGGGAACGCGGAAGAAGAATTTAGGGCTTTCGTAGAAAAAAGCGGGATCCCGGCCCCCTGGACCTTGCTGGGCGCCGGTGCCATTCCCACCGACCACCCGCTGAATGCAGGCATGCTTGGTATGCACGGCAACTACGCGCCTAACGTCCTCACGAACGAATGCGATGTGCTGATTGCCATCGGTATGCGCTTCGACGACCGGGTAACCGGGCGGTTGGACAAATATGCCAAACAGGCCAAAGTCGTTCACCTGGATATCGACCGGGCGGAAATCGGTAAAATCGTGAAGGCCGACGTCGCCGTTTGCGGGAATTGCAAGGAAACCATTCCGCTGCTAACTGAGCTGATCATTTCGAGAAACCACAACAACTGGGTGAAAATGTTCCGGGCGCTTTACGGGGAGGAATTGGAACAGGTAATCCACCCCGAGCTGAGCCCGGCAGCGGGCGGCATTACGATGGGCGAGGTTATCCATCAGCTGAATTTACTGACCGAAGGCGAGGCGATCGTGGTAACCGATGTTGGCCAGAACCAGATGGTAGCCTGCCGTTATATGAAGCTCAACAACACCCGCAGCAGCATCACGAGCGGGGGATTGGGAACGATGGGATTTGCATTGCCCGCAGCCATCGGGGCCAAGTTCGGCGCGCCGAACCGGGACGTTATTGCCATCGTGGGCGACGGTGGCTTCCAGATGACCTTGCAGGAGTTGGGCACGATTATGCAAACCCGGCTTAACCTCAAAATAATTATCCTAAATAACCACTATTTGGGAATGGTAAGACAATGGCAGGAGCTGTTCAGCGACTCGCGGTACTCATTTGTGGATATCGAAAGCCCCGATTTTGTGGCGCTTGCTGTATCTTACAAAATCAAAAGCAGGCGTGTCGCAGAGCGGGAGGATATCCGTGATGCACTGGATGAAATGCTTTCGCACCATGGCGCATTCCTGCTGGAAGTAATGGTGATTAAGGAAAATAATGTCTTCCCGATGATTCCGCAGGGTGCGGGCATTGGCGACATCAGGCTACGGTAAAAGTGCCTTTAATTTTTTGTTCAAATACCAATATGAAACTCAGCAAAGAAGTAAGTGAAGTGCCCGCTACGCTACCTGACGTCCTGGCCGAAAACCTGACCGTGGTTTTTTGCGGGATCAACCCAGGCCTGAAATCCGCCATCGACGGGCATCATTTTTCAGGCAGGAGCAACCGGTTCTGGCGGGCACTTCATCTGGCAGGCTTTACCCCTTACGAAATTGCGGCGAAGGACGACCGGAGCATGTTGAACTTCGGTTACGGCCTGACGACAGCTGTTGAGCGGCCCACAACCCGCGCCGATGAACTATCGCCCGACGAGTTCCGCGATGGTTCCAAAAGTTTTGAAATGAAGATGGAGCATTATAAGCCCCGGTATATCGCATTCCTTGGGAAAGCGGCATACCAGGGCTTTTCTCGAAAAAAAGAGGTGAGCTGGGGCCTGCAAGAGGGTAATATCGCAGGCGCAACGGTCTGGATTCTGCCCAATCCGAGCGGACTGAACCGCGCTTTTCAACTACCGGCCCTGGTAGCTGCTTACACAGCGTTTTTCAAAGCGCTTGTCACAGAGGACTAGTGCTGTTCCTGACTTACCTTCCGGGCGATAAAACCCGGGACGCCGGTATTGACCACATTGTTAAATCTCTGCCGGGTCTGAATGCGATTGATCTCTTCAAACGCATCGCCCGGAAGGGGGGAAATATCGAAATTTTCCCTTGCGCGTTCCATTGTTTTCGGCGTGGTGAGTAAAGCCGTACCACGCTGAACCGCCCAGGCCAATAGTACCTGCGCCGGCGTTTTACCGACCCGTTCGGATATTTGCAATACCACTGGATCTTCCAGTGGCCCCGGTTTTATACCATGCCCCAATGGCGCAAAGGCCAGAAACACGATATTGTTCTCTCTACAAAATTCCAGTAGTTCTGTTTCAGGTAAATACGGATGTGCTTCCACCTGAACCACCGCCGGCTTGATCCTCGCCGCTTCGTAAATGGGCACCAGCTCTTTCAGACTGACATCAGACAACCCGATTGCCCGGCATTTACCCGAGTCGACGAGCTCCTCCATGGCCCGCCAGGTGTCGAGTAAAGTCACGCTGTGGTCGTAGATCACATTCCCGTGCCCGTCGCGCGGGTCTTGCTCCTCCCCTGGTTGAAATGCAAATGGGGTGTGAATAAGATAGAGATCAAGATAGTCCAGTTGTAATCTTTCCAGACTCGCTTCAAATGCCGCTGCGACGCGCTCCGGGCGGTGGTTTGTGTTCCATAGTTTCGTGGTAACGAATATGTCTTCCCGGGCTATTCCGGCGGCGGCAAGTCCTGTCTTTAATGCCACACCTACTTCGCTTTCGTTTCGATATCGTTCCGCACTATCAAAGTGTCGGAATCCGGCTTGCAATGCATTCTTCGTCGCAGTGACCGTCAATGCGGGATCTGCAATCAAAGTTCCAAACCCGAGCGACGGCATGGGAATGGGGTGATCTGTTGTTTTCATGTTCGTTTCTTCTGCTTGTTACGCTATAAATTTCCGATGAATTGCTCAACGATATTCGCCGTGAATACCGCAATGTTCGTCGAATTGGCCTCATCGTCCATTTATACGGGCACCTGTTTTCAGGCCAGCAGCTGCGGGCGGGATTCAGCGAAAGCACCATTTTGCGGGTATTCTGGTAAACCGGATCCGAAATGGGCATGGCATCCAGGTAAGGCATCCCAAGCAGGCTCGGCACGTTGGCGTCGTCCATCAGGTTGTAGCTGCCAGCGTGTTGGGAAAACAGTTGCCGAGCTGAGACCGATCGCCATTGTTTCCGCGGCTTTTACCTATTTATTACCAATTTCTTCCGCCAGTCCAACGAGAAGTCCCCCCGTTCCCCGGATGTAGCAAAGCCGGTACGAGTTCTCATATTGGACCACTTCTCCAACGAGCTGAGCACCCTGCTTGATTAGTCGGGCAACCAGTTCGTCGATGTCTGCAACGGTGAACATGGCACGCAGATAACCGAGGGAGTTTACAGGGGCGGCCCTGTGATCGGATATAGTAGCAGGTGTGATAAATGTCGAAAGTTCGAGTCGACTGTGGCCATCCGGCGTAACCATCATAGCGACCTCAACGTGCTGAGAACCAAGTCCGGTAACACGACCGGCCCATTCTCCCTCCACAGTCGCCCGGCCTTCGAGTTTCAGGCCGATCTCTGAGAAAAACGAAATAGCGTCATCGAGTGATTCTACCACAATCCCGACATTGTCCATCCTTAGCAATTTGCTTTTTGTCATTACTTTTCTGTCTAATGTTTCATTCAAATGCATTTCCGTCTATGTGTGCCCGTTGTCATCAAGTTGCGTATAACCAGTCGATTGACGCACTTTTAATACCACATTAGCATTGCATAGATTGTATTGTTTTAGAGGAAGCCTGTGGGAAAATATACTTGTGAGGACTTGGGAGCGAAACAAAAAAGAGGCTGCCCGGGCGCCTATGTGGCGAGCCGGGCAGCCTCCTGGCAAACAATGACGTCTTATTTGACAGAAAATGCCTTTACGGTATTGTGGAAGAACGTAGGGATAAACAATACCTTGGTTTTGG
>CBIHPQ010000349.1:0-7404 GCA_966211825.1 uncultured Dyadobacter sp.
CACGATGCTGGCCATGGTCTTGCTGGGTTGCTACGGTTATGGTTACGTACGGACCGAGAAACTGGAACGGTATGTCCACGCAGTGGGCGGTATGGCCATCACCTGCTGCGCTGCGGGGATGGTGTTTTTGGGATGGTAGTTAATATAAAATAGTATAAACCCTTGATCCATGGAAATTTTAGAGAAGAAGCTTCCTTTTGTTTCACAAGTGCTGAAAGGTGTCGGGCAAATCATGTTGCAGGATAACATCTGGACCGGTTTGCTGTTCCTTGTCGGGATATTTTACGACGACTATAAAATGGGTATAGCGGCGGTTCTTGCCGCGGCAGTAGGGACAATGACGGCCCGCATTTTGAAATACGACGAGCACGAAATCGCGATGGGACTGTACGGATTCAGCGCGACGCTGGTGGGGGTGGCGCTAACTTTTATGTTCAGTGCCGACCCATTGATTTGGGGCGCAATCGTCGTGGGGGCCGCAGCAGCTACTATTTTACAGCATTTGGCGATCAAAAAAGGCATCCCCGTTTTCACACTGCCATTCATTGTGGTTACCTGGGCCCTGGTTTTTGTTTTGCACAACTTCACGTCGATCCCGCCGGCAGATCCCCTGGTCGACACGATGATCCTCAGCGAGGAGATCAATGACTTCACGGCATCCACCAACGGTTTCGGGGAGGTGATTTTTCAGGGGAGTTTTGTGGCTGGTGTTATATTTTTCATCGCGGTGTTTATCAGCAATCCCGTGGCAGCGCTTTACGGCCTCGCCGGCTCGCTTTTCGGTGCGTGGATCGCCCTCTTTTTTGCCGAACCGCTGAAAGAGGTCCATATGGGACTGTTCAGTTTCAACGCAGTGCTCTGTTCCATTGCCTTTGCCGGTACCAGGCGGAAGGATGGCATTCTCGTCATGTTATCGAGCCTTTTTGCCGTACTTATCGACATTTATTTGCTTAAAATGGATTGGCATATCCTGGCCAAGGCAGGCGGGGTGCTCACTTTCCCGTTCGTAGCCGGGACCTGGCTTACGCTACCCGTCAAAAAACTTTTGTATAGCATCAACGATTGATCAGGCAGCGTTCCAGGCCATTGATGGGCAGGGAGTTTAATCAGCATATGAAAAGCATTTATTATTGGATAGCGCTGGGCGCAGCCACTCTCGCGAAAAACGCGGATGCAGGCACGCCCGGCGACTCTATCCGCGTTCAGAAGGGCCTGCCGCAGTTCGGTACCGATTCTTCGGCAGTGTTACTGTCCTCGGTAGTAGTAACGGCCAAATCTCCGGAAGACCACATCATGAAAATCGACCTGAGCAAGGTGCCGGTTAATACTTCGCAGGATTTGCTGCGCAAAGTGCCGGGGCTGTTCATCGCACAGCATGCAGGTGGCGGAAAGGCCGAACAGATATTTATGCGCGGCTTTGACAACGACCATGGCACCGACATCAGCATTTCCGCAGATGGAATGCCGGTCAATATGGTCTCGCACGCGCACGGACAGGGCTATTCCGACCTGCATTTTCTGATCCCCGAAACAGTGGAGAATGTCAGTTTCGGTAAAGGTTCTTACGATGCCGGTAAGGGCGACTTCAATACCTCCGGCTATGTCGATTTCCACACTTTCGACAGGATGAAAAGCAGCATGGTGAAATTGGAAGGCGGTAGCTTCAATACGCTCCGGGCAGTAGGCCTGTTCAAAGTAGTGGATACCGACGATGTAAATGCCTATGTGGCTTCGGAATACAATGCTACCAACGGGCCGTTTCATGTCAAACAAAATTTCAACCGGTTGAACCTGTTCGGCAAATTCTCAGGACGGATCGATGACCGGAACAGTCTGGATGTCGTGGCATCAACCTTCTCGTCAAACTGGAACGCTTCCGGCCAGATCCCGCTGCGCGTTGTACCGGAAATAGGCAGGTTCGGTTCGGTGGATAGCACGGAAGGCGGCAATACCTCCCGGACCAATCTGATTGTCAACTGGAAATATCGGCCGGATGAAAATTCGAGCTGGAAAAGCACTTTTTATTTTACCAGATATGCTTTCAGTTTGTATTCTGATTTTACTTTCTACCTGGTCCATCCCGACCTGGGCGATGAGATTCACCAGGTGGATAACCGGGATGTATACGGCTCCAATCACCAGTATACCAGGGGTTTTGATCTCGGAAACGGTACCCTCACTTTTACAGCAGGTACAGGGTTCCGGTTCGACAATATCCATGATTTGGAACTGAGCTATGTAACGCAACGCGAACAATTGAACGAGCGGCTCGCCTGGGGCACTGCCTCGGAAGCGAACGTAAATGCATACTCGTCAGCGGAGTGGAAAACGGGTAAGTGGAATGTGTCGCCCGGCCTGCGTGTGGATTGGTTTAATTTCAACTACTATGATAAACTGGCTCCGTCGAAAGGGCAGCAAGGCGCTCAGGCAGCGCGGATCAGCCCCAAACTGACCATATCCTATAATGCGACTTCCAACATACAGGTTTTCGCCAAGGCAGGCCTGGGTTTCCATTCGAACGACGTGCGTGCAGCCGTGGCGCAGGAGGGCAGGGAAATTCTTCCGTATATGCTGGGCAGCGACCTGGGGGCAATCTGGACACCGTTTCCGGGTTTTATTTTCATCCCAACGCTCTGGTACAGTTATCTCCAAAACGAATTTGTCTGGAACGGAGACAGTTATGGCACTTCCAGCGTAGGTGCGACCCGGCGGACGGGCCTCGATCTTTCGGTCCGTTACCAGCCTTTGCACTGGCTTTACTTTGACTCGGATGTAAATTTTGCCAAACCGCGGCTCGTGGGAGAGGAGCGGGGCAACAACTACGTCGATCTCGCGCCGACGCTGACAAGCACAGGTGGTATTTCGGTTACACTCAATAGCGGATTTTCTGCTAACTTAAGGTACCGTTACATGCACGACAGGCCTGCTAATCAGGACAACAGCATCGTCGCCGAGGCGTATTTCGTGAACGATCTGGTTCTGGGTTATCAGAAAAAGACCTTCGGATTGAACATTCAGATACAAAACCTTTTTAATGTACGTTGGAATGAAGCCATGTTTGCCGAAACGACCCGGTTGAAAAGTGAGCCTATGGCGGGATTCGATCAGCTGACTTTTACGCCCGGAACCCCATTTTTCCTGAAAGCCGGCGTGGTTTTCAAATTTTGAGCACACTTCACACATAAGACGACCACTGATGAGCGATTCCATCAAAATGATATCGAATTTCGAGTACAAGCGGTTATTTTTACCAGGCTTGTCGGAGAAAATTTACGTTAACAATTCCAAGCTGCAACTCTACCGGATCGAAAACTATCTGAGGAACATCCTCATTCCGGTGCTGCCGTACCGTACTACTTTCAACTTTATCATTTTCGTCACGCAAGGGCGTATCAAGCAGCAACTTGAAATTTCGGAATACGAAATCGCGCCTGGTTCTGTGCTGCTGATCAGGCAGGGAAGTATTACCCGTACGATGGAAATTTCCCAGGATACCGAGGGCTTTTTCATAGTATTTGAGAACGAAATGCTTTCCAATATTTCCCTCGATAAACACGTAGGATATAACCTCTTCAAAACTTCACCATTTGCTTCATTGTCAGAGGCTACCGGAAATTGGCTTTCGCACCTGCTCAGGTTGCTGGAACTTGAACTAGCCGGTGACGGCAAGCCTGCGGAGATCGGCGACATGTTGTTCAAGGCTGCATTGTTGAAGATCATGGCCCGCGACGACCACGCGGAAATGGCCGTGAAACGCACTTTTTATATTACCCTGCAATTTAAAGAGCTCGTGCAGCAATATCATCAAACGGAGAAAAAGGTATTGTTTTACGCCAACAAATTGTCCATTTCCGAGAACTACCTCTGCAAATGCATCAAGGAAACGACCGGCAAGCCTCCCAAGCAATGGATCGTGGAATCGAGCATTTTGCATAGCCAGGTGCTGTTGCAGGACATCAGCAAAGACATTTCCAGCGTCGCATTTGAGCTGAATTTTCAGTCGGTATCCTATTTTTCCAGACAGTTCAGACAGGTCACCGGCATCTCCCCTTCGGAATTTCAATTGAGTATTTCAACATATTCAGGCGGGCCGCCAATTGCGTAGCGACCGCTTTGCAGTCGTTTACGACGCCGCCATCCAACATTGCCGGCCCTCATTGTGCAACGAAATTTGCAACTCCCGGGTCTAGCGCTTTAATTTATGATGCCGACAAATTAAAGCCATCCAATAACGATCATGAAAAGAATTATCCTGCTGATGGTTATCCATTTGTGTGGCCTTCTAGCAGTTAATGCAGAGGATAATTCCTATTGTATTGGTGAAACGGCGGTGCTGGAAGCCAAAGGAGAAAAGGTGCGCTGGTATGCTGATAAACAAAAGTCAAAACTATTGCATGAAGGAAATACTTATCAAATTACCGTAACCCAACCCGATACATTTTTCGTTACAAGGATCTTGCAAAATCAGGAAACAATACCTGATCCCTTCATTCTGATGGTAGGCGATCCGGTCATTGCCAATGTTGTTGTGACCCACGCCAGTTGCAGTAACGACAACGGAACTATTTCTGTGACTGCCCTCGGTGAGGGGTTGACTTATAGCCTGGATAACGGCGTATTTCAAACCTCACCATCATTTTCCAGCTTATATTCAAAAACTTTTCAGCTTACCGTCAAATCTGCGACGGGATGCCTGGCCACGCGCGAGGTTGAAATTCAAAAGAAATCGATTCCGTCATTCGTAATGGTGGTGATTCTAAATCCCTGTGAGTTTGAAGACAAGGATCTCAGCGCTGTTGCTTTGGGGGGATACGGGACGATCACCTACGCACTTGACGAGGGGCCGTTTCAGCAATCCGGGCTTTTTTCGGACCTCAAAAGTGGTAGCTACACCCTGCGAGCGAAAGATTCGCTGGGTTGCGAAATCAGCATGGAAACGACTGTTCCTGATAAGAATCAAGCCGTGAAGCTACACGACGTTGACGTGGAGCATGCGAGATGTGGAGGGGAATTTGGTCTCGTAACCTTGCTTGCGACTGGTAGCGGCCAACTGCAATACTCGCTTGACGGTGCAGATTATGTCGATTCCCCCAATTTCTCTTCCGTCCTACCCGGAGCGTATACGGCTTTTGTGAGAGACGGGGCAGGGTGTACCGACAGCACGGAAATTATCATAGGGAAGACGCCGGCTCCCCGAATTCTCGAAGTCATTGCCTCTAACGCCAGTTGCAGAGAGGATGATGGGGCTGTGGTAATCCATGCCAATGGCAGCGGACCACTTTTGTTTTCGGTCGATGCGGTCAATTATGTGACAGACACCGTATTCACCGGTTTATCGCCCCTGGTTCAAACGGTTTACGTGAAAGACACCGCAGGGTGTGACGTAGCGCGGTCTGTCATCATCGGCAGGGACTGTCTGGATAACGTTTATATACCCGCGGCATTCTCGCCGGATCAGGACGGTACTAACGAGGTAATGGAAGTCAAATTTTCAGTCGCTTCGGTCAAAATCACTGCATTCCGATTGTTCAATCGATGGGGAAATGTCATTACTTCTACAACCAACAAAACAGTGCAGAGCGGCGCAGCTTTATGGGACGGCTTGTACCACGGCACCAGAGCTCAGCCCGGAGTTTATCCCTATCAACTTGATATCGAATTTGATAACGGTCAGAAGCAGTCGGTTAGGAACAGCATCTTGCTGATGCGGTAGACTGCCTGATGTTGACTTTCTACTATAAATGTAGTAGATGATAGCATGGTTGTAGTAGTTAAATACTCCATACAGATTATTGTGCAAGCACCCGTTGTATCCGAAATTTGTATCGGCAAAACTGACAGTTATAACCGAGATTAAAAAGCTTGTATGCTTATATACTTTTGTAAGCAGCCAATCGCCAGGGCTATCGGAATGGGAAATCGATAGCGCTAACTACTTATCCCGAAAGCTACCTGTGCTCATCTGTATTGAGGGGCATTGTAAATAGCAACTCCTAGATCTGAAATTAGAACCATTATTTCTATTTGATTAACCAATCTTAGTTACCATTCACAAATGGGACTTAGAAGCATTTTTTTGCCCATTTTATTCATAATAACCAAACAAAGAACGATGAATTTAAATCTCCAATTCAAACAATGCAATTACAAATTGCGGCTTTGGTCAACAATGACTGCCAACTTTTTGCAACAATGCCCGAAACTACTAGCTCTAAATAAATCCCGAAAATATGTGATTCCGATGATGGCAATGGGTTGTTTCGCCACTATTGCTGACGCACAAACCTGTGCGACCGTCGAGCGCTTTCAGACCACAACGTTTGCAAGGCTATCTTCGGGAACAGGTGGCTCCGTATTAGTATCATCATACAGTCAAAATGGATGGCAGGGGAGCGGATCAGGGAATATTGACAGAGGTACCGGCAGTGTCTATTTTAGTGATAATGCCAATACACAGACATTTACCCAGGCTGTATCAAATGTGAACCTTAAAGGTACAGGGGCTACATTTACGATGAGCTTTGCCGGTTTTAATGGAAATGTGACAGAGGCTCCCTATCAAGGAAATCAGTCCGATTTAAGAATCACTTACGCTGGTGTTTTATATGCGACCATATCTACTTCCAACGGAAACGCTACAACGGGCGCCGGTACAATAACCTTTTCTAATGGTGCCGTAAATGCTACGACCGGCTCCAATGCCTCTTATAATTTCAACCTCAATGCCAATGGTGGGGCGGGGGCTATCAATACATTAAGTGCGAAACTGCCGGCAGGGATTCCTAATTCCGGACCTTTTGCCGTATCATTTGTGCCAAGTTCTAATGCCATAGATCCCCAAACTTTTTCAGATGACTACAATGTATTTACCGCCTCATTGTTATCCTGTCCCATCAATTATTCAGGAACTATTCTGGATGATGCGAATGGATTAACGGATAACCTTATCAATGGCGCACCCATCAATACGGCCAATGTAAGTGGCTTGCAAGTTGCTCTGTACGACGCGCAAGGGGCCATTGTTCCCGGTACTACAACAAATGTGAATCCCGACGGTACCTACAACATTTCCTATTCAGGGACGGGGACATTTACGGTGCGTTTGTTGAATAAACCTTCCAGTTATGTCAATACGGGAGAATCATCGAATGGAACGGGTGTGACTCCGGACGGCACAGCTGACGGAATAGTAAGTTCTTATACGATTTTGAATGCCAATACAAATACGGATAAACCCAATGGCAATATCGGTATCCAGCAATCCCCGGAAACTGCAATCAGCTCGTTGCCTGGCACGCCAAACCCTGGCGGCAGCAATGTCATAACCATTCCATCAACCGCTTTTACGACCAGCACAAATGCAGATCCTAATACGGGTGACGCGGCGCCCGGGACCGTTAGCTT
>CBIHPQ010000350.1:0-7395 GCA_966211825.1 uncultured Dyadobacter sp.
TACCGATATTGATCTGCTTTTTCATTCGGATATTCATTGAAAAGGATTGTATGCTAATTAGGTTTTGCCAAAAATATCAATTCTTGTTCATTACAGTTATTTCGTAAACGGCAACGACTGATATTTATCCAGGCAACACACTATATTTCATGAAACAACTTGTCCAGAATCTCCGGACGGGGGAGACATTGCTAATGAATGTCCCCGTGCCGCTCGCCCGAAAAGGCTGTGTACTCATCCAAACCCGCAAAACCCTCGTGTCAGCAGGGACCGAAAGAATGCTGATCGAATTCAGCAAGGCCAGTTTTTTGCTCAAAGCCAGGCAGCAACCCGACAAGCTCCGACTCGTCCTCGACAAAATCAAAACCGACGGTTTTTGGAAAACCACACGGTCGGTGCTTCGGCGGCTCGATCAGCTTTTGCCGTTGGGTTATTGTAATGTCGGTGAAATTGTGGCGATAGGCGAGGACGTCGACGGCTTTGCGGTGGGCGATCGGGTGATCAGTAATGGCCCTCATGCCGAAATGGTGTGTGTGCCGGTCAATCTGGTAGCCAAAGTACCGACTAATGTTGCCGACGAAGAAGCGGTTTTTACCATTTTGGGCGCCGTGGGCCTGCACGGAGTTCGGTTAATGGCACCCGCATTGGGCGAGCGGATTGCCGTGATAGGCCTGGGGCTGATCGGTTTGATGGTCGTGGACTTGCTGCTCGCGCAAGGCTGTGAGGTAATAGGCATTGAACCTGATGAAAACCGGCGACGCATTGCGGAGCAGAAAGGTATATCGGCCATCGAAGCCGGATCCCATACAACCAGGCAGGTTTTGGATCAATTTGGGGAAATGGACGGGGTTATCATCACGGCTTCTTCAAAATCCGGAGAAACCATCATCTGCGCATCCGCGATTAGCAGACAGAGAGGCAAAATAGTGCTGATTGGTGACGTGAAGCTGCATTTGAATCGGCCCGATTTTTATCATAAGGAACTGACTTTCCAGGTTTCATGCTCATATGGGCCAGGGCGTTACGATCGCAGGTATGAAGAGCAGGGCGTTGATTATCCGTTACCCTATGTCCGCTGGACAGAAAACCGGAATTTTCAGGAGGTTCTGAGGTTGCTTGCCAACGGGTCGCTTTGTGTGAAGCCTTTAATATCGGAAATCGTACCATTGGCGGATTTTTCCCGGATTTACCAGCGCACCGGCGAATCGCTTGGGACATTGATCGACTATTCCGGCAAATGTAATGCGCATGAAACGCTCGCATCTGTTACGCTTCGCCCGACGACGTCGAAAAAGGTAATTGCAGCAGTGGTCGGCGCAGGCAATTTTGCACGCATGACCTTGCTGCCCTGCCTTCATGATAAATACATTAAATACATTACCAGTTCCGGTGGACTGACTGCCTGCGAGTTGGCTCAAAAATACGGGATTCCGTTCGCTGCCAGTGATTACAGGGAGATTTTGCATGATGAGGAGGTCGATCTGATAATCATCGCAACACAGCATGACATCCACGCTCAAATCACAGTGGAGGCATTGGCTGCGGGTAAGCATGTTTTCGTGGAAAAGCCGCTTAGTATTGATGCAAAAGGGATTAACGCTGTTCAGGCTGCATTACAGACCGCCGGCCCGCGCGCTACGCTGACCGTAGGATTCAACCGAAGATATTCTCCGTACATCGTGCAAATGCGAGAGCTGCTTGGCGGCGGGCCGATGAATATCTTGATTACTGTAAATGCGGGCCAGGGCCCGCAGCATTCGTGGGTACACGATCGTACGCGCGGGGGAGGCAGGCTGGTGGGCGAGGCCTGCCATTTTATTGACCTGGTAGCGTGGCTGGCGCAAAGCGAAATAACGGATGTGTGCACAAATGCATTGATGGCCCGGGGATGCATGAGTTCAGAAAACGTTAGCATTCTATTGAGGCTCGGCAACGGTTCAACCGGAGTTGTACATTATTTTTCAAACGGTCATAGCAATTATCCAAAGGAGCGGCTGGAAGTGCATTCGCTGGGCCGGACCGTGGTGCTGGATGATTTTAAAAAACTCTACGGTTATGGATTTCTTGGCTTGAATAAAATAAAAGCGGCACCGGGAAAAGGGCATAGTGAGCAATTTGACGCTTTATTTAAATGTCTTGCATCTCAAAATGAGCCTTTAATGCCTGTATATGGTGTTTTTAATGCCAGTTGGGCTACTCTGGCAGCGCAGGAGAGTTTGCGGACGGGAAATTGGGTGAAAGTGCAATGAAAGCGCCAGTCTCCCTGCATTTGCTTTGGCAAATCGGTCGTCAGATGGGCTGGCGCTACCTATCGTTCAGGGCTTGGTATTGGCTCCAAAGCAAAACCGGCATCCTGAAACTTCGTTTTCCGATGAGGGCGACTAACCGTTCTTTTATTGGTTTGCAAGAATGGCGGACAGCCGAACCGGCATTCTTTTTCGATCCGCGAAACCTCGAAATAGCCCGGAATCCGCCGTTGGAATGCCTTAAATATCGGGTGGAGCAAATCGGGAGCGGCCGGTTCAGATACTTTTCAAACCAATGGTATGAGGTCCATGATTGGCATAGCAATCCGTTGACGGGCTTTGTTTACCCGAAATACCAGCATTGGTCGGAGGTAACCGATTTTTCCGCCATTGCGGGCGATATCAAATATGTATGGGAAAAATCGCGGTTCACATTCTTGTACGATCTCGTTCGCTGCGACCACCATTTTTCCAGAGACCAATCCGGGCCCGTTTTCCGCCTGATAACCGATTGGATCGACAACAACCCCGTGAATTGCGGCCCGAACTGGAAGTGCAGCCAGGAAATCGCATTGCGGGTGTTGAACTGGACATTTGCGTTGCATTATTATCGTTTCTCACCAACATTGAATCAGCTGTTGCTGAACAAAATTCTCGGCAGCATTTACGACCAAATGCGTCACGTGGATGCGAACAGCCGTTTTTCGGAAATTGCCGTCAGGAATAACCATATTCTGACGGAGGCATTAGCGCTTTATGTGACCGGATTAATGTTCCCCTGTTTTCCCGAAAGCCCGAAATGGCGGCAAAAAGGGAAGTATTTGTTTGAAAGAGAGATTATTTCGCAAATCGCACGGGACGGGACCTATCTTCAATTTTCAATGAATTACCATCGGGTGGTGGTTCAGTTACTGACCTGGGGCATACGGTTATCAGCGTTAAATCATGATCATTTTGACCGCGAATTGTATATGCGCGCGAACGCTTCGCTTGTATTTCTGAGGGCGTGCCAGACCGATGCCAGCGGCGAGCTTCCCAATTACGGCCATAACGACGGCGCTCTCTTCTTTCCTCTGACAGAATGTAGTTTCAGAGATTTTCGTCCTCAAATGGCTGCGCTGGCAAATGTGCTGGGCGTTGATTTGAATTATCAAAAGGGTGGTTGGCTGGAAGAATCGGAATGGCTTGCAGGGCGGCAATGTATATCGTACCTGCCTGGCCAACTGGTACCGGAAAAGCTTTCTACATTCTCAGAGGGCGGTTATTACGTCATCCGGGACGATCAGACGATCACATTTCTTCGGTGCGGGAAGTATCACAGCCGCCCATTTCAAGCCGACAATAATCACCTCGACATTTGGATAGCTCAACGAAACATCCTGCGCGACGCCGGAACCTGGCTTTATAACACGGATGAAGAACCAATGCGTTACTTTTCCGGCACGCGTTCGCATAACACGATCGTGATCGAAAATTTTGATCAAATGCAAAAACAGCACCGTTTTATCTGGACCAAATGGATCAAGAATGCCGCAGGTAAATCGGCTTCTTGTGATCATGAATATTGGATCGAAGCAGAATTTGAAGGATTCCGGCACATCGGTAAACGAATCGTACATAGGCGACGGGTCGTCAAAAAGATGCGCCAGCTGCATTGGATCATCGAAGACCAAGTCCTGAATGTCCCGAAAGGAATGCAGATCCGCCAGCTGTGGCATACCGACGCAGGTTTCCCGGACGACTTTCGTATTACCGCAACGGACGAAAACGGAAACTTACTTTCAGCTATTAGTAAAAGAGGCTGGTATTCTGAGGTTTATGGTGAAAGAAATGAATGTGATGTGATTGTGTTTGAAAGCTGTGGGAGCATTATACGAACGGTTATTGAGAGACAGTAATCTATTTTAACTACACCAGCAAGCAATCGCCATGCACATCCTCCTCATTCACCAGTACTTCCTCGACGACCATGCCGCTGGTGGCTCGCGGTGGAATGAGATGGCGCGGGTGTGGGTGGCGAAGGGGCATTCGGTGACGGTGATTGCCGGGGATGTACATTATATGCAGCAGAATGTCGCTGGCAAAAGCGGACGACGTTTTGAGATTCAGAAAAATAGGGATGATGTGCGGGTGATCCGGTGCAGGGGCTCCCGATATTACCATAGGGGCTTCCTGGGGCGATTTTGTGGATATATTTCTTTTGCATTGGCGGTGATTTATGCCGGGTGGCGTTTCGCGAACGATAAGTACGACCGCATTGTCGTGACTTCACCACCACTTTCCGTAGGGCTTCCGGGATTGCTTCTCTCGAAATGGAAGCGGGTTCCATTGGTGCTGGAAGTGCGGGACCTTTGGCCGGAATCGGCGATCGAAATGGGTGTTTTAAGAGATAACCGGCTGATTGGTTGGGCTTACAGATTTGAAAAGTTTCTTTACCAAAAAGAGCAGCAGATCGTCGTGTTGACTCCGGCATTTCGGGAAAGGCTTATAAATGATAAAAATGTCGGTCCCGGCAAGATTGTCCTGATCCCTAATGCGGCGGATTTCCGTTGGAGCGAGCATGCATTACGTAGCGTATGCGCCCGTGCGTTGCGTGGGACACTGGGCCTGGAAGGGAAGTTTGTAATTATTTACGTCGGGGCTCACGGTCTGGCGAATGATTTAATGCAGCTCGTGGAGGCCGCAACATTGCTTGTTGACACCGAGGTGCATTTTCTGTTGATAGGTGATGGCGCGCAGAAACGAATGTTGATGGATGAGGTGCAGGCGCGCAAGTTGTCCAACGTTTCGTTTGTCGACTCGGTTTCGAAGGAACAAATATTCGGGTATATCCTGACGGCGGATGTGGGTGTCTCGGTTTTGAAAAAAGCGGACATTTTCAAAACAATTTACAGCAACAAAACTTTCGACTACTGGTCCTGCAAAAAGCCGATCTTAATGGTAATAGATGGTGTTTCGCGGAATTTGGTGGAACAAGCGGATGCCGGAATGTTTGCCGAGCCGGAGAATGCTGCAGACCTGGCGGAAAAGATCAGAATTTACATGGCAGCCCCTTCGCTTTTGAAGAAGCAGGGCGAAAATGGTTACCGGTTCGTTCACACTTATTTTAACCGTGAAAAACTGGCAGAGGAATTCTTGCAAGCGCTTGAAAACCACAGTTGAAATAACCGCTGCGAAGTTGCTATTGAAGGCAAAAAAGTGAACGGAAAGTGTCTACGGAGGGTTTCTTATGAAATGAGAATCCAATGAAAAACGTAGCACATTTGTTCCCGGATTCTGTTAGAAACGGGGCCTATACATATTCCGAATACATGCATTTAATGGAGACGGTGGTTCTTGAAAACAGGACAACCGGCCCGAAACAGTCTGAAGCGCTGAGCCATTATACGAAGCTGAACCTCGCCCGAATGCAGCGCCTGAATAAAAAGGCGGCGATCAATGACTCGTTGAGGGAGGCCGTAGATCAGATCGATTTTCCACAAACCTGGTATGTCCTTACCGAAGCATGGTGTGGCGATGCCGCCCAGAGCCTTCCGACCATCGTGGCCGCATCGCTTTCGAATCCTTTGATTACGGTTAAATTCCTGCTTAGGGATGAAAACCCAGCGTTGATGGACGCCTACCTCACCAACGGAGGGCGATCGATACCGAAACTGATCGCTGTGGACGAAGATTTCAACGAACTTTTCACGTGGGGGCCGCGTCCGGCAGGGGCCCAGGAGCTGTTGAAAGAATATAAAGCCAATCCGGTGAAGCCTTACAGCGAGTTTTCGGAGGATATGCAACGCTGGTATATTGCCGACAAAACGGAGTCGCTGCAGAGTGAATTGCAGGAGCTTTTGGAAGCAGTGGCTGTGGATAAGTGAGTTTTTGAACCGTTTACTCTATATTTGTCATAGGGTAACCGCTATACCAACGAACAGGGATTTTGTCAGAATACTTTAAAAATATATCCGACGGCATCAGTACGACCCTCACGGGCATGCGGCTGACGTTACGGCACCTCTTGAATGCACGTAAGAGCCGTAAACCCGGGGATATCCGCTCATCCGACTTTTACGACCAGCAGGATGGTATCGTAACCATCCAGTATCCGCTGGAAACCATTCCGATTCCGGATAATGGCAGGTATCGTCTGCATAATGAGATGGACGACTGCATTGTTTGTGACAAATGCGCGAAGGTTTGTCCGGTTGATTGCATCGATATTGAGCCGATTAAGGCCGTGGAGGACGTTGGGCGCGCATCCGATGGCTCCCCGATCCGCCTGTATGCGGCCAGGTTTGATATCGATATGGCCAAATGCTGCTATTGCGGCCTCTGTACAACGGTATGCCCGACCGAATGTCTGACGATGACCAAATCGTTTGATTATAGTGAGCTGGATGTGCGGGATATGGTTTACAATTATTCCAACCTCACCGCCGAGCAGGCTGACGAAAAACGCATGCTGCTCGAACAGTTCCAGAAAGAGAAGGAAGCATTAAAGGCGGCCAAAGCTGCACCTGCGGCTGCTCCGACGGCCACCGCGAGCGGCACAACGGCACCGGCCCGCCCGGTTTTCAAACCGACCGCGAAGCCAAAGCCAACGGAAGAACCCGTTTCAAAAGATACCGACATCGCGCCGACCGAACCGGCTACCCCAGCTCCAAAACCGGCCTTCAAACCGGTTATGAAACCGAAGAAGGTGGAAGAGGACACGCCGGCACAGGAATCCGTGCCGGTCGAAAAACCTGCGGCTGCGAAACCGGTGTTCCGCCCGACCTTGAAACCGAAGGTTGTTTCGGACGAAAATGTGGAAAAACCGCTTGCAGGACCGCCTGCTGCGGAAACGCCTGCCGAGCCCGTTGAGAAGCCGGTTGCAAAAGCACCATTCCGTCCGACGATGAAGCCAAGGGCTGTTTCGGATGAAAATGTGGAAAAACCGCTTGCAGGACCGCCTGCCGCTGAAACGCCTGCCGAGCCTGTTGAGAAACCGGTAGCAAAAGCACCGTTCCGTCCGACGATGAAGCCAAGGGCTGTTTTGGATGAAAATGTGGAAAAACCGGTTGCAGAACCGCCTGCCGCTGAAACGCCTGCCGGGCCTGTTGAGAAGCCGGTAGCAAAAGCGCCATTCCGTCCGACGATGAAGCCAAAGGTTGTTTTGGAT
>CBIHPQ010000351.1:0-7386 GCA_966211825.1 uncultured Dyadobacter sp.
CCGTTTGGGAAACGATATCGCGCCATCTGGAAGCCTGTTGTGTCGCGGTCACATGGGCGTCTTCGGCGGCCCCGGCCCGGATTCCCATGAGTTGGAGCAGCGGAGCATTGTTTTCGGAGGTGAACCCAGGCGTAAAGTCTGTTTCACGGAGCAGCCCTACGGCCTGCGAGACCGAGCGCAGCATCGTGCGCGTAGCATCGTCCGGTAGAGGTTGGCGATTCATCATGTTGCGTTTTTCTGGATAGGATGCTCTCGGAGGGTCAATAGCTATGCCAAAAGTTAACAGGATGATTATCAGTGTAGTATTTAAATTAGTATTAAAAAAAAGACACTGTATTTCGTCATTTCCCTAATGGGTTACGAAATACCGTGTCTTCTTGGACTGGCGCCGCATCCGGTTCACATATCTTTTAGTCGCAATGGAATTCAACAATTCCCCCGCGCTGGGCCAGGCCTCCGCAGACACAGGTGAATTTTCCGCCGGGGCAGTCCAGTTTCCGGGTATCCGTGCCGATCGGCCCGCTGTTATCCACTACCTGGCAAGAGCAAGTGACGCTCACCGGCGCATTCGGATCAACGTGGTCGTCTACGCACGACCAGGGAAGGCCGGCCATCAGGAGGATGCACATCAAGGCTCCCGTTTTACGAGTAAATAATGCTTTCATTTTGAGTACTGATTTGGGTGGTTGGAAATATTTCCGCCCGTGCATGGAGGATATGCGCCAGACAGGTTAAATATACTAAAATTCCAATACCAAATTTCAATATTCAGAGATGCGCATCGCCTTTCAGCGATTTATTTACTCAATGGAAAATATCGGCCGGGTAACCCCTTAACGGACTGCTTCCGTATAATGGAGCACCGTGTCGCGCAGGGTGTCGAAATCTTCCGCGATTGATACAAAATGGGCACGTTTCCTGCCGACCCCGGCGAGCAGGTTGAGGAAATCCCGCTCGGGACCTGCATGGCTGCTTTGGCAAAGTATCAGCACATCCCCTTCATGCAGCCCGGTGACCAGTTCCCATAGCCCGGAACTTCCGCCAGCTTCCGTTTCTCGTACGATCTGATGGCACCCCGCCGTTTGAAGTTTTTCCAAAAAAGCGTCCTCCGCCCCGTATGGCAAGTATCCTATAAACATTCCGCAACTTGATGATGAGGCTTTAAAAGTAGGGGAAGCGGGGGCGAAGGCCGACTGAACTGGATTAGAAAAAAATTAAAACCTTTGATCCTATGAAAATATTGATAATATTTCTGAGAACGTTCATGCGTTTTTTAAGAACTCCTCTAACAGCACCCATAACTATGAATTTGAATGAAATCCGGACCGAACTGGTCACGAAAACCGAGCGTAAAATCCAGGAAATGAAGGCCAGAAGCATTGTCCTGCCCGAACGCCGGGCGGATCTCTGCGAACTTTGCGATCAGCTTTCGCAGGAAATTTACGATTTCGCCGTCAACACCACGATCCAGATCGCCGACCGGCACCACCTACGCAACCGCGCGGCAGGGCTCCTCGATGAGCTTCATGAAGATATTTGCGCCCTTACCAACGGGGCGCTGGACATCGTGTTAGCGGCATCGGCCAGCCGCGGCACTGGTAGCGGAACCCCAAAAAGTCAGCAACCGGTAAACCCGAAGCGCACGGCATTCCGCACGACGCCGAAATTTTTCCAGGTCTTTTCCAGATGGATAACAGGCCTGCGCAGCTATAAACAACCTGCTGCCAGGGCCACGGCGGCATATTAGCGATGGCTCAGCGCGGCGATCCGTCCAGAAGCGCCCGCACAATCTTGTTATCAGGGTCTTTTCGGGCAGCTTTCTGCGCATATAAAACGGCCAGATCATTTTTCCCCAGCTGTTTATACGTTTCGGCGATAAACTGGCATGCAATGGCATAATCCTTGTCCTGCAAGTCGAGGAGCAGCCCGAGCGTAAATACCTTAATGGCATCGTCGGCCCGGTTGCGGCGGACGAGGAACTTTCCCGTATTAACGAGGTCCCCGATCTCGAACGACAGGTCATATTTGTCCCGCTGCTGTTCCCTGGCGTTCCGGTAAAATGCTACGCCGGCGTCGAAATCGGCGAGCATTTCCTCCCGCAGTTCGAGGTATAGCGAGCGTCTTGGAACAGTGTAAGGTTCCTGATTGAGGATGGCGAGGATAGCCGTCGCCAGTTGTTTGACCTTGAAATTCTGGTTGTTGGTCATCAGTATCACGAACTGGTCTTTTTTCAGATGGTGCGTAATGAGGGCCTCGTAGTTGAAATTGGAGCCGTGATGCTGATGCCAGGCCAGTTCGCCATGCTCAAACCTGGCCTCGCCCAGGCTGCTTTCCCCGTCGCCGAAGCCCTGCGAAAGTTGCTGAACGGACGCTTTGCTGATGAGCTTGTAACTGTCCACTGCCGACATGAACCGGTAAAGGTCTTGTACCGTCAGCCGGGCCCAGCCGGTATTCGTGTCGCGCGGTTTTTCGTTGACGAACTTGTTGTTGAAAGCCACGGCCATAGTCGTGTCATTGATGGGAAGGTCCATTACCGTATGCTCCATCCGCAGCGGGTTTAATATGTTTTTTTCAACAAATGCGTGGTATTTCAAACCAGAAACTTTCTCTACGATTCGCTGCTGGAGGTATACATTGGAATAGCTATATATGTACGTTTTCCCGGGTGCATTCGCGAGGTTTTTCAGTGCCATGAGGTTGTTATGAATGTCCTGGTCGGTGAATGCCGGATTTCCGGGCAAGCCACTCGTGTAGTTGAGCAGCTGGGCGATTTGTATGCTGTCCGCCCAGGCCGGTAATTCCGGAAGGAATTTGCTGACGCGATCGGTAGCGGAGAGTTTTCTTTTTTCTGCCAGCAGCATGATCGCAACACCGTTGAATTCCTTAGAGATGGAGCCGATATCGAACCGCTTTTGCAGGGTCAGCGGGCGTTGCTTACTGCCGTCGGCAAAGCCTATGGCGGCGTTGTATACCGGTTGGCCTTTACTTACAACGAGCACATTTCCGTTGAAGACACCTATCCGGCTGGCCGCCTGCATGAGCGAGTCGAGGCGGTTGGCGATCGTTGGGGTTTGGGAATAAGCAGGGCCGGTAAGGAAGCAGGAGAGAAGTGAAAGGGCAAAAAAGCTGTTTTTCATAGAGATATGGCTGGTTTATAGTTGGGGGGCTGTTCAAGTATTATGCCATTTTGTAACCCGTTGATAACGAATGGTTTTGTAGGTTAATGCCATGTCCGAAAGCGAACGCAGCTGTTCGTTTTCAGTCCGCGGCAGCCGTGCAGCCACGGACGACGGCGTCCGATTTCGGACAAGCTGCATTAGTTAAGTTTTTGATTTTCAATACAATATTGATATGGCATGCATTTGGTGAGCTTTCGACCAGGCTCAAATGAAAACACCATGTTCAAAAACTATCTCAAAATAGCGTTCCGGAATCTGACCAAGTACAAAGCGTTCAGCTTCATCAACATTTCGGGCGTATCGCTCGGGCTGACCTGCTTTTTGCTGCTTGCCCTGTATGTTAAGGATGAACTGGCCTATGACCGTTTCCATGAGCATGCCGATCGTATTTACCGGCTGAACCGCACGTTCCTGGCCAACGACGGCACGGAATCGCTTCGCCTCGGTCATGCGGCACCGCCGTTTGGCCCGCTGGTGAAGCAGGATTTTCCGCAAGTAGAGCAGGTGGTTCGCCTGCTGGAAACCGGTGCGCTGGTAAAGTATGGCGAGAACCGGTTTTCAGAGGAGCAGATGTTTGCAGCGGAAGCGAATATTTTCAAAGTATTCACCTTTAAAATAGACCGCGGCAATCCTGACAAGGCGCTCGAAAACCCTTTTTCGATCATGTTTTCCAGACCTATGGCCGAAAAGTATTTCGGGAAAGAAGACCCGGTCGGAAAAGTGGTGCGGCTGGATAACCAATTTGACTACACGGTAACCGGTGTTTTTGAGCCGCTTCCTTCGCAATCGCATTTCCACCCCAATTTCCTGGTTTCGTTTTCGACCCTCAACGACGACCGCATTTACGGCGCCGAAGGGCTCCGCACCAACTGGGGCAACAACTCGTTTTCGACATTCCTGCTTTTACCAAAACATTATGATGCCCAAAAACTGGCAGCGGCATTTCCCGCATTCCAGAACAAACACATCGATCCCAAGGCTTCGAAATACTCGGTGCTGACGCTCACGAAACTGACCGATATTCACCTGCGTTCCCACCTGGATTCCGAAATCGAGGGGAACGGAGACATTCAATATGTATACCTGTTTTCCGCGATAGCGATCTTTATTTTGCTCATCGCGTGCATCAATTACATGAACCTTGCGACGGCGAAATCTGCCACGCGCGCCAAGGAAGTAGGCATGCGCAAGGTGATCGGCGCGGTACGTGCGCAGCTGATCAACCAGTTTTTGAGCGAATCGGTAGTGCTGGTCGTGATTTCGGTCGTGCTGGCATTTGTGACGGTCATGCTCTGCCTGCCGTTGTTCAATAACTTTACGCAGAAACAGCTCTCCGTTTCGGCATTGCTGGACCCGTCGTTTCTGGCCATTCTCTTGGGCATTACCGTATTCACTGGCGTGGTAGCGGGCAGTTATCCGGCCTTTTTCATGACAGGCTTTCAGCCGATCGCCGTTTTGAAAGGGAAAATAGCCTCGGCGCTGAAAAACGGAAAGTTGCGTCAGACGCTCGTGGTGGCACAATTTGCGATCGCCGTCGCGCTGATCATCAGTACGACGGTCGTTTATAACCAAATGCGTTATATCCAGAATTATAAATTGGGTTATGCCAAAGACCAGATAATCACGTTCGGAATGCCCGATGATTCGACGACCGATGTTGAGGCGATCCGCCAGCGTTTCAAGGAGCATGCGGGTGTGCGCGAAGTGGGCCGCTCGTCGCGTATCCCGTCGGGGCGCTTGCTCGATTCCTGGGAGGCCTACGTCATGAAAGGCGATTCGATGGCGCCTACCGAGATCAATATCAAGTCGCTCTCGGTGGACGAGGACTTTATTCCGACTTACCAGATCCACATGGCCGCGGGCCGCAATTTCTCCCGGCAGCATTCTACCGACCGTACCAGCGGGTTCATCCTCAATGCAACCGCCGCCCGCTTGCTGGGCTGGAAAAATCCGGAAGAGGCCGTGGGTAACCGTTTCGGGTATGGCGAGGTCCGGGGCCAGATCATCGGCGTCACCGACGACTACCATTTCGAATCGTTACACCAAAAAGTAGCGCCGATTGTGATGTTCTACCAGCCGGGGAGGCTCGGGCGCGTGTCGGTACAGGTAGCGGGAGGGAATATCCAGAGCGCGATCGGGCATATCGAGTCGGTATGGCGCACGCGTTTCCCCGATGTGCCGTTCCAATATGAATTTCTCGATCAGCGCTTTGGCAAACTTTATGCACGTGAGCAAACCCAGCAACTGCTTTTCGGCGTGTTCGCGGGCATTGCCATACTCATTTCCTGCATGGGGCTGCTGGGGCTTTCGATGTTCATGGCCGAGCTTCGGACCAAGGAAATAGGGGTGCGAAAGGTGCTGGGCGCTTCGGTACCGAGCATTGTGGGGCTTCTTTCGAAGGATTTTCTCAAACCTGTCGTCATCGCCATCCTCATTGCCTCACCGGTTGCCTGGTACGGTATGAAAAACTGGTTGCAGGATTTTGCCTACCACACCGACATCCGGTGGTGGGTATTCCTCCTGGCAGGTGCATTATCGATCGCGATTGCATTGTTTACCGTAAGCTTCCAAAGCATGCGAGCAGCGCTGATGAACCCGGTGAAAAGTTTAAGAAGCGAGTAAACCGCATTTTCAATTCAGTTAATAAATCAAGGCTATTCTATGGATTTACTATATTAGCGATCTTTGGACCGCAATATAGAACCACATGGAAGGAACCGGATTATCAAGGCTGTTAACAGGTGTAGCGCTGGCATTTAGTTTGCTGCCGGCATTTGCACAGCGCCGCGCAGCACAATCACCGCCTAATATCATCGTCATCCTGACCGACGACATGGGTTATGGCGACGTTGGTGCTTACGGCGGGCGTTTTGTTCCCACGCCCAACATCGACAGGCTCGCAGCCAATGGGTTGAAACTCACGCAATGTTATAGCGGCGCCCCCATATGTTCGCCTTCGCGCGCGAGCATTCTTACGGGTATGCAGCCGGGAAAATGGAACTTCACCACTTTTCTGGATACCAAAAAGCATAATAAGGACGCTGGGCAGATCGACTATCTGAACCCCGGGGCACCTTCCATGGCGCGATTCTTCAAAAACTCAGGCTATGCGACGGGGCATTTTGGCAAATGGCATATGGGTGGCGGGCGAGACGTTACCAATGCGCCCGGCTTTGCACAATATGGTTTCGATGAACACGCCAGCACCTACGAAAGCCCCGAACCCGATCCCGCCCTTACCGCTACGAACTGGATATGGTCCGAAAAGGACAGCATTAAAAGATGGGACCGTACTAAATATTTCGTTGATAAAACGCTCGATTTTATGAAGCGGCACAAAGGTCAGCCGTGCTTCATCAACCTCTGGCCCGACGACGTGCACACGCCCTGGGTGCCGAAGGTGGAAACGGAGTACACCGGCAAATTTCCCATGAAACCGCAGGACGAAGCGGCATTCAAAGGTGTTTTGAAAGAATATGATGTACAGATCGGCCGGTTGATCGACGGCCTCAAAGAGCTCGGGCTAGCCGAAAATACGATCATCATCTTCACCAGCGATAATGGCGCACTCCCCACGTTCAGCGGCTCGCGAAGCGGCGGATTTCGCGGATCGAAGCTTTCGCTTTACGAAGGCGGCATTCGGATGCCCTTCATTATCAGCTGGCCGGGGCATATCCCTGCCAATAGGACCGACGACCGATCGGAATTACACGCAACAGATCTTTTACCTACATTATCCAAACTTGCAGGCGTGAAAATTCCTGAAAGCTACCACGGTGACGGCATCGACCGGTCGGGCATATTGTTGGGAAAACCCTCATTCAGGAAAAAAGAAATGTATTGGGAGTACGGCCGGAACGACATTGCCTACAATTATCCCAAAGGCAATGACCGCAGCCCACGCCTGGCAGTGCGCTCGGGTGAATGGAAGTTGCTCATGGATGCCGACGGCAGCAAAGTGGCGCTTTACAACATCGTGAAGGATCCCGCGGAAACCACCAACCTGCAAGCGACCGAAGCGAAGACTGCGCAGGCGCTGAGCGGGAAGCTGGTTGCCTGGTGGAATTCGTTGCCGAAACCTGCATTGGTACCCTAAAACCAGAAAAATCCGACGCTTCTGAGATATTTGCAACTCTTTCTGTGATCCTTGTACGCCGCCGGCGGGGTTCATCGGCCACCTTTGTATTGTTCTTTAACACTAAACAAA
>CBIHPQ010000352.1:0-7348 GCA_966211825.1 uncultured Dyadobacter sp.
CGTAACCATCCCTGGCCTGATGCGCGAGCCTTCCATTGAAATATTGCCCTTTTTCCAGCATCGACACCGATCGGAGCAGGTTCATCATACCGAAACCATAGGTATAATCCGGCCCCGTGAGCCCCTTGTCGGTTGCTCCGTTGCAAAGCAGCGCCTTCATCAGCATGTTTTTAGGGTTACTGCCGCCATTCAATTGCCGGTAGCGCTGGTAGAGCAACGCCAGGCCGCCCGTGACGGCAGGTGCCGCCATGCTCGTTCCCGAAGCCGATTGATATTTGTCCAAAGGAAGCGTGGAGAAAATGGAGGTGCCGGGGGCAACGATCTCCGGCTTGATACGTCCGTCCTGGGTAGGACCTTTGCTTGATGTGGAAGCGATAACGCCATTGGCCGCAGTCCGCCCCGTACTGATCACATTTTTGGACGAGATACTTCCTCCGATCACATTGCCAAAACCCGCTGCAACACCCACGCACGACGCTTCCAAGCCGCTGTTTCCTACTGCAAAAACGTGTTGCAGGCTGGGCAGGTCGCCGGCTTGCTTATCCAGGATGTACGAATCGAAAGTATAGGAGCCGAAATCCTGGCAGATGCTCCCTCCATAAGAATTGTTGGTAACCACCATGCCGAAGTCGCGCACGAGCGCGGGAGCCTGTTTCCATATTTCAGAATTGGAGCGCTTCACGATCGACGCCCGCGGCGCGTAGCCTTTGTACTTTTCATTCATAATCCCCCCGCCCGCGGCAGTCCCGCTCACGTGCAGGCCGTGCCAGTAGGTGCTTTCGGGATCGTAGCTGATGAGCCTGGTACTTACGTCGATGTGTTCCGTCAGGTTCCCGCTGTCGCCGATACCGATCACCACGCCATCGCCGTTCAGCTGCCGCTGGCCGGGCAGAAGCGATGTCAGCAGGTTCGCCCGTGTACCAGCTTCACTTCTGTCGTTGAGGAGCTTCTCCGGCGGCAGTACTGCCTCGATATATTGTACCCACGGCAAGGCGGCAAGTGCGCGCAGCCCGTCGATGGCCACCCTGGCCTCTATCACCTGGTAGGCATTCAAATCATCGGAAAGCAACTGAACGTTCAGGCGGGTAAGGTCTTTCACCAGGTCGGAAGCAACCATGGTCTTTGCAAAGTTGATCCGCACATCGACTTTCCCCGCCTCGTGTACTGCGTGAGGCGGCACAATGGGGCCGAGCAATGCCGGCTGGATCTTCTGCTCTGGTTCAAGTTCCAGTATGGTTCTTGCACCGGCCAGCTGCAACAGGTTACGGTCGGGTTGCCCGTGGACCATAGCCGTGTAGGCGTTCTCGGGAATGTAATCCAGCAGGGTAATTCCGCCGCTCTGCAAATGCCTGACAGCAGCTTCTCCCGGGATATCGAAAAATTGGATTATTACAAATTTAATATCATCGCTACCAGCAAGCCGAAGTGTGTTCCCCTGCCACTTTGACGGGAGTTCAAGCCCCGGCAAGGGCGCAATTGTACCACTTCTGAGGTAGACGTTGTAAGCCCTATTACTTTGAGCCGTAACGTTAGTTAGTTGCTGTACCAGTAGTACTACTACGAAGGCGCAGCGATACTTCAATAGACACATATAGAGAGGGAATGATTGGGTCACATTTTACTTCCAAACATCGAATGTAACCCTTTTTCTCACATTCCACACAACCTACAACTATTTGTTTTTCAATGAAAAAACTTCATAAACCAGATGTAAACAGCAAAAATAACCGGTCGCCGGAAATGGCGGAAAACAAGCCCATATGGTTGACGATCACTATCCGTTTCAGTGTGTCGATTCACAGCAATTTAGTACCCTCGAAGTTCGTTCCCCGAGTCGTTTTAAGGTGGGCTGGAAACAATTAATTTGTCGACTTTTTTGCAGAATGTACTTGGCGGGCCGTCGCTGAGCTATGGTTTTTTATGCTGAACAATCAGGCGAACCCACTCGAATGGAAAATATTTCGCGCGGCATTAAATCTTTGTTTTGTACAATAAAAAAAATTAAAGCTGCCTAGCCACACGGTAGGTATTCGCATGCGCCTCGATGATGGTTTTGAGCTGTGCCGAATAGCCGCCGCCCATACTGCATTGGATGGGGATGCTATGCTTGTGCGCGGTACTGAGCACCATTTCGTCGCGCTGGCGGCAGCCGTCGATCGTGCACGAAAGCCTCCCGAGCCTGTCGGTCGCCAGAATATCGACACCGGCCTGATAGAAAATGAAATCCGGCCTGACCTGTTCGACGAGTTTCGGAAGCACGTCGCGAAGCAGGGTGAGGTATGCGCTGTCGTCGGTGCGGTCGGGCAGGTCCACGTCGAGGTCGCTCTTCTTTTTCCGGAACGGATAGTTGTTCTTCGCATGCATGGAAAACGTGAACACACGCGGCTCGTTGGTGAAAATATCCGCCGTGCCATTGCCCTGGTGAACGTCCAGGTCGACGATCAGCACCTGCCTGGCCTTCCGGTGGCCGACCAGGTATTGCGCTGCAACGGCCTGATCGTTGATCATACAAAAACCTTCCCCTGCATCGCGGGAGGCATGGTGCGTGCCGCCGGCGATATTAAATGCAATGCCGGTTTCAAATGCTTTGAGTGCGCCCTCCACTGTTCCGCGGGCGATGCGGAGCTCCCGCTCCACGAGCAGCGGGGTTTGCTCGAAACCAATGCGGCGCATTTCATGCCTGCTGAGCAAGCCGGCCACAAAACGGTCGGCATCCGCGCGGTCGTGCACCGCGTATACGGGAGGCATATCGATCGGTTCGGGACTGAAAAAATCGGACTCCTCGGCAATGCCTTCCCGCAGGAGCTGCAAGGGAAGTAGCTCATATTTATCCATCGGGAAGCGGTGACCCTCCGGCACAGGGTATTTAAAAACAGGGTGAAAGGCAATCGGGAACATGCAAATGGGAAATGCTGAGGCGCAAATTAGCAAAAAAGAAAGCGACCCTCCGAAAAGGGCCGCTTTCAAAAACGGGTGCTGGATTATTCATTGTCCCCGGCAATTACGCCAAAGTCTGTGAATTCGGCATAATTAATTCGACGGTATGTGGCGAATTAGCCTAGCCATGGGGCGAACCTCAGGAAACACGGGACGAACTACCAGGGCTTGCCTGTTCCCTGTACCAACCATTGTTTCGACCATTGACTGTTTTTCTTGCGAGGGCCGGAGAAATTGGTTTCTTCCAGTCTCTCGATTGCACTCCGGACGTTGTCGCCGTTGTTGTTCAGCTCGTTGTTGCTGTAAATAAAACGAAGCGGCAACGCGCGTGACGCAGGTGCCTGGCCCGGTACCAGCGCCGGCAGGGCCGTACGACGGTAATCGAACCACGCTTCGGTCGCTGCCGTCCAGCTTGCGATCCATTTTTGCTCGATGATCTGCGCTAATGTTCCTTTGTAGGCCACTGCTTTCACATAAGCATCGTATTGGTCCGCAACGCCCCAGGTTTGCAGCGATTGTTTGATACCATTGTTGTAATGCGCCTCAGCGCCGCCTACGCCCCACCCTTTCTGTGCCGCCTCGGCCAGAATGAAGGCTGTCTCGGAAGCCGATGCCAGACGGGCTTTCAGCAAGCCGCCCTTTGACGCCTGATAGGCATAGCTCAGCTGCGACGCATGCTGGTTCTGCACCTGCTGACCGGTCGTCGGGTTCTCATTGTAATAAGTAGGGTCTGTCATACCCGCCGGAATACCCACATACTCGTTTGTATTAAGCGGCCCGTTGAACAGGTCAGCCCTGCTAGGCTTGTACAGGGCTGGATTGAAATGGCGGGTAAACTTATGCCCCGCCGTGATCTGCGCACGCAGCTCCTGCTCGGTAAGCGATTTCACGCCATTCTGGATCACACCGTTTTTGCGGATAAACTCGTCCATACCCGTTTTCAGCGTCGCGTCCGACACCCATCTTACATGCACCGGCTGGAACCACACTTTCATGCGCGGGTCGTTGCTGGCCGCCATGGTATTCAGCAAGGTAGCGGCTGGTCTTCTTCTCCGCCAGTTTGATTCACTCACATCAAATGCAATGGCAGTAGGCCACGAGTCGCCGGAAGCCGAGCCGATGTAGTCCATCACGGCGTCGTCGGAAGCTTCTTTCAGGTAAATGCCCGACGTATAGACTTGTTCGATACCGGCCTTAGCCACATCAGGCAGCTTAGCCGACACCCGCATATAGTAGCGCAGCAGCAGCGAGTTGGCCAATTTCTGCCATTTCAATTTATCACCATTATAAAATACATCATAACCGGGGGCATAGGTCGATACGTCGGCGGTTGCGAAAAGTGAGGAAGCTTGTTTCAAATCTTCGATAATGCCTTTATAAATCACTTCCTGGCTATCGAATACCGGCAGCATTTCGCCCTGGTCGCCTTTTAATGCGTTGGTATACGGCGCATCGCCCCAGAGGTCGGTAATGGTCCCGAAAATGAATGCTCTCATTGTCAATGCCACACCCTGGTGGAACGTGAAACCCAGTTCGGCCGACCTTTTGTAAAGCAGGTCATTATTGCGGAGAAAGCCGTACCATGCTTTCCATTCGTCGTCTTCTTCGGTCCAGTTATAGTCGTTGAAACCGTCTTTCCAGGCATCTTCCTGCGTGTGCTGGACCACACCCGCGATGCGGCCGTAGCCCAGTCTGAGGTATTGCGTTCCTACGCCCGTCATAACGGTCGGCAGGAGCAAGTTCGGATTGGCGCTGTTGGGATCGACGCCATTGGGGTTTTCATTGATTTCCGTGAGGTTTTCCTTGCAGGATGATGCAACCAGCACAGTCAGTATGAAAACGATTTTTGGGATGTATTTAAAAATTTTCATCGCTTTGAATTTTTCAGGAATTGATCAGAAATCAAAATTGAGCTTGAAACCGAAAGGAATCGTCCACGGCATCACGTTCTGACGCTCGATACCCTGGCGGAAACCACCTTTGCTTGGGTCAGCCCAGAAAGCCCGCTCCGGATCGATACCGATCTTGGCCGCATTCCAGAGCATAATGTTCCGGGTGTACAGCGAGACGCTCGCATTGCGCACCGCGTTGAACAGCATAGGGATTTTGTAGGTCAATGTGATTTCACGCAGCTTTACGAACGACGCGTCAAATGTAACCTGCTGGTTGAAGCTCCAAGGGTACATGGCTGTAATAGGCATGTATTTGGTTCCGGCACCGCCAAGCCATTCATGGTAGTTGCCCTCTTCATCCTCCCAAACACCCGGAATGAATGCGCCGTCGCCGTCAGCTCCGAAACCGCCGGTAGCGGCCGTGTGCCCTCCTACCCGCGGGAAGTTTCCGTTTTGCGGGATAATGTATTTTTCAGGATCTGATTTCAGTAATGCCACGAGCTGGTCGGGAGAATACAGGCTTCCCGGGATCAGGTTGTCGATCTGGCGTTGCGATTTCCAGTCCGACTCGCCGTAGCGGTAGGTGAACGACATAAATTCGCCACCCTGGCGCCAGTCAAGGCTCAAACCGAGCGAGAAGCGCTTGTACGAGAGGTTAACCTGGCCGCCCACCATAAAGTCAGGATTGTAATTACCCACTTTTACATTGTTCTCACGGCCACCCAGCGACTGCCAGTCCATATCGCCGCCCTCACCATCATAGGCGATGATCGGCCAACGGTAGTAGGGAGAATCCTTGTCGGTAACGGTCGCGAAGCCGCGGCTGTAAATATTACCGATCTGCTCACCCACGTAGGTATATGCGCCCGCACCGTTTTCGCCCCATTGTTCGAAATACGGAAAGTTCGGCGCCAGCTCTTTCACAGTCACACGGTTGCGGCTGAAATTGGCATTCACATCGAGCGTCCAGCCGTTGAGATTGCTGATCGGCGTACCACCGATACCGATCTCCCAACCGCGGCTTACGAGCTTACCGGCGTTGATATTCTTGCTCTCCCACCCTGTCGATGGGGCCATGGGAACAGTGAAAATCTGGTTGGTATTCGCACGGTCATAGTAAGTGAGGTCAAAACGTAGGCGATTGTTGAACATATTCAGGTCGATTCCGCCTTCGGTCGAAGTCGCGATCTCAGGTAGCAATGTCGGGTTCAGCAGCGTCCCGCCCAGGCTGGCAGTGACGAGGTTACCCCAGGCGCCGGTTCCGAGACTGTTATACAACTGATATGGGTCGGTATCATTCCCCACCTGCGCCCAGCCTCCGCGGAATTTAAGCATGGAAATGTAGGAAGGCATATTGAACGTCGTACTCGCCAGCCAGCTAAGCGATGCCGAAGGGTAAAAATACGAACGGTTCGCCTCGGGCAATGTACTCGACCAGTCGTTGCGCGCGGTCAAATCGAGGTAAAGCTGGTTTTTGAAACCAAAAGAACCCAGTGCATACAAGCTGTAAATCGCCTTCTTGTAGCTGCCATTCCCTGCAACACGGTTGGTCACCGGGATATTGGAAATATTGTAAAGACCTGGTACGGAAAGGTCGCGGCCGCCGAGGTTGGAGCTATTTCCTTTCTGTCTCATGATGTTACCACCACCGGAGAGGCTGATATCGAAATCGCCTGCCTTGATGGTCTTGGTCACGAGGAAGTCGGCATTGCCTTCGTTACGGCCTACGTTTTCAAGATAATATCCTCCTTTGGCCATGCTTTTGTAACTCCACGGAATTTTGGTCTCTCGGTCTTCGTCGTACATGTCGTGCGAGTAACGCACGAATGCAGTGAGACCGGGAGCGATCGTCCAGTCGAGTTTCAGGTTTCCGTACAGGCGGTCGCGCACGTAGGCGTTCGTGAGGTGTTTTGCGAGAAAATACGGGTTATCGGTTTCGCCAGGCGCCACGGTAAGCTGTTCGATCTCCTCACGGCCTGGCTTCCACACGCCCTTAAGATCGCGAACGTCGTAGCTTGGAGAGTAGTAAACTGCCTGCAACGGGTTACCGTCGCGCTCCGATGTCTGCGGACGGCTATTCGAGTTCGAGCGCACGAAGTTGATATTGGTGCTCAATTTCAGATTCTTCGACATCTCGAACGTCAGAGCCGAGCTCAGCGAGTTGCGGTACAAATCCGAATTAGGTATCAATCCACGGTTACTCATATTGTTATACGAAACGCGGTAAGTAGCCTTGTCGGTCGAGCCGGAGATGCTCAGGTTATTGGTTGAAGTGATTCCTGTCTGAAGGAAATTCTTCATATTATCCTTATAAGATCTGAGCTCCGTCGGGATCGGCTTGCCATCTGCGTCGAGCGGAGAGTTCCATTGCACTTCCTTGGTGCCTGCGTCCAGCGGCAGTCCGCCCCAGTAAGCCGACGACTCGTCCAACTGGAACGGGCGCTCGCCATTGGCATATTTATAATGCAGATCGAGGAAGCGGTAAGGCTTTTCGAACACATTGGAAGTGGAGAACGAAA
>CBIHPQ010000353.1:0-7330 GCA_966211825.1 uncultured Dyadobacter sp.
TGGTTTTTCAAGAAGAAGTTTTTCTATAAATAGCCTGTTTTGCGGACTACTTCTGAAAAAAATACAGAAATTTTGACTTGATTAATTTTTTTATCTACCTTTGCAAGCCAAAATTACGGGTAGACAGAGATTTATATCGCAATAATTTGATACTGAGATGAAACGTACCTTTCAACCATCGAATCGCAAGAGGAGAAACAAGCACGGATTCCGTGAGAGAATGTCCACGGCAAACGGACGCAAAGTAGTTGCTGGCCGCCGCAAAAAAGGCCGTTGGAAACTAACTGTTTCTGACGAAAAACGCCACAAGCAATAAGCGACGCTTGAAGGTTTGAGTAGAGGACGGTAGTCAGGACACCTAGTCGGGGACGCCTAGTCTTTCATAGTCTGATAAGTTCGGAACATGCCGAACTTATCAGACATTTTTTTCTACAAGAACTTGAAACAAACATTTGGCAAAAGCGAGCGGCTGTGTAACCTCCGCAATATCGGCAGGCTTTTCAAAAAGGGCAGTCCGGAGGTTCAAACGTTCTACCTTTATCCATTCAGGGTGCTGTATGTATATGACCAACAGTGGCCCCCGCCCCTTCCACAGGTTCTGTTCTCCATTTCCAAAAGGCATTTCAAGAAAGCGGTAGACCGCAACCTGATCCGCCGACGCTGCCGTGAAACTTACCGGCTGCACAAATCCGCGCTCGTGTCATTACCTGCCGAAACGCGCCCTTCCTACATTGCTTTTTTGTATCTTGCAAAAGAAATAGCCTCATATGACGTTATTGAAACGGCCATGAAGCAGTCGCTCAAAAAGCTCGAAAAACTGCCGCCCGCCTTTCACAAAGAACAATCCAATTCCTGAACATAGATGAAAAAGTATCTTCGTTCCATTTTGCTGGCCGCTCCCGTTGTGGGTGGTCTGGCATTCGTTTCCTTCCGTCAGGACGACCGCCTTTTCGAAATCGCGCGGAATCTGGACATCTATGCGACGCTTTTCAAGGAATTGAATGCGTATTACGTCGATGAGATCAATCCCAACCAGCTGATTAAGACGAGCATCGACAATATGCTCCGCTCACTCGACCCTTATACCGTATATTATGCCGAGGACGATATCGAGGATTATATGACCCTCACCACCGGCAAATACAACGGCATCGGCGCGATGGTCAACTCCGCGGATGGCAAGCATACGGTGATGATGGTGTATGAAGATACCCCGGCGCAGAAAGCTGGCCTCCAACTCGGAGATGAGATCACCAAGATCAACGGAATCGACCTTTCAACGCGCGAGGATTTCGACACCGGAAAGCTGCTGAAAGGCCAGACACAAACCAGCGTCACGCTCACCGTGAAACGTTACGGTAATACCAAACCGCTGGAAATCAGCCTCAATCGCGACATTGTAAAGGTCACAAACGTGCCTTATTACGGCATGCTGAATGAAGAAGTAGGTTATATCGATCTCAAAGATTTCACTGCCACCGCTTCCAGGGAAGTGCGTAATGCATTTCAGGAGCTGAAAGGCAAAGGCATGAAATCCGTCGTGCTCGACCTACGCGACAATCCGGGCGGGTTGCTGAATATGGCCATTGAAATATCCAATATATTTATTCCAAAAGGTGAAGAGGTCGTTTCGACCAAGGGAAAAGTGAGCGAATGGAACAAAACCTACACCGCTTATAACCCGGCGCTTGATACTGAAATACCGGTTGTGGTTTTGACCAACAACCGCAGCGCTTCGGCCGCGGAAATCGTTTCGGGGGTGATCCAGGATTACGACCGCGGCGTGCTGATCGGCCAGCGTACTTACGGAAAAGGGCTGGTACAAACTACGCGTGACCTTTCATTCAACACCAAAATGAAGATCACCACTGCCAAATATTACATCCCAAGCGGCCGCTGCATCCAGGCGATCGATTACAGCCACCGCAACGACGACGGCAGCGTAGGGAAAATCCCTGACTCGCTCATGACGGAGTTCAAGACGAAAAATGGCCGCGTAGTATTCGATGGCGGCGGTATTTTGCCTGATATTATCACTGAAAAAGAAAACTTCTCGCCGCTGGCCATTTCGCTGGGCCGCAATCGCCTGTTTTTTGACTACGCGGTGAAATATCATTTCGAACATCCGACGATCAAACCCGCCAAAGAATTCAGCCTGTCGGACGCGGACTATGCTGCATTCACCAAATGGCTGGGCGACAAGGAATATGATTATACAACGCAGGTCGAGCGTGACCTGAATAATCTGGAAGCGTCTGCTAAAAAGGAAAAGTCTTTGGAAGTGATTGAGGATCAACTCAAAGCATTGAAATCGAAATTATCTCACAGCAAAGACAATGATTTGCAGATCTTCAAACCTGAGATCAAGCAAATTCTGCAGGAAGAAATTATCAAGCATTATTATCTGGAAAAAGGCATGCGGGAAGCTTCATTCAATGAAGATCCCGAAGTAAAAGCCGCATTGGCGCTTTTCAAAGAGCCTGCCCGTTATAGCCAGATCCTGAAAAAGAAATAGTACCATCCGGCCCGTCGCTCGCGGCGGGCTTTTTGTTTTATATGCTTCTACTAAGTATCGATACCTCGATCCGCGGATGCTCGGTGGCCGTGCACAATGACACAGGCCTGCTGGCTGCCTACGATCTTTTTACCGACAAATCCTCGTCCGCAATGCTCACTACGCTCATGCGCGACAGTGTTACGCATACGGGTTTCAAACTTTCGGACATCGACGCGATCGTCGTTGCCAAGGGCCCCGGCTCGTATACGGGCCTGCGCGTAGGCGTATCCACCGCAAAGGGCTTGTGTTACGCGCTCGACAAGCCGCTCATAGCCATCAACACCTTGCAGGCAATGGCCTTGCAGCTTGCACCGTTCTTTCCCGGGCATTTGCTGTGCCCGATGATCGATGCGCGGCGAATGGAAGTTTACGCGGCGGTTTTCGATGCAAATAATGCAATGGTCAGGGATACACAGGCAGTCGTGATGGACGAAACGTCGTTCCAGGATTTGCTCGCGGATCATAAAGTCGTATTCTTTGGCGACGGCGCGGCTAAATGCAAGCCGTTGCTCGAAAAACATCCTTATGCGGTTTTTCCTGCCGAAGAAATCAAACCATCGGCCCGTACCATTGGCCAGCTGGGAGCAATTGCCTTTAAAAACGGCCAATTTGAAGATGTGGCGTCGTTTGAACCCTATTACCTGAAAGATTTCATGGCACCCGCACCGCGTAAGGCAAGCGCGCTCGTGCAATAAGCGGCGGATTTTAGGAGATTTGCCAAACAATCGCCCGCTTTTTGTTGTTAGCCTTTTTATAAATGGATTTTTAGAATGGAAACTGACGAAATAGTAAACCGGGTTGCTACCAGCGGCATTGTCTCACTCGACCTAGAAGAACTTTATCATCCCGGCGAACGCATTGTTTACGATATTAAGGACAATCTCTGGCAGGGAATGATCCTCCGTGAAAAGGACTTCCGTGATTTTCTTAAAAGCCACGACTGGTCGCAATACCAGGGCAAAAACGTTGCGATTATTTGTTCCGAAGATGCAATCGTACCAACCTGGGCATATATGCTCCTCGCAGTTCAGCTCGAACCTTATGCCAATGCATTTGTATTTGGTGATCTGAATGCGCTCGAAGACAAGCTTTTTGCAGATCCCATCGCGAAACTGAGCCCGGAAGAATTTGCGGGAAAAAGGGTGGTAGTAAAGGGTTGCAGCAAGGTCGATGTACCCGTGTCAGCCTACGTGGCGGTAAGCAAGCTCCTGAAACCGGTTGTGCAAAGCCTGATGTTCGGCGAACCATGCAGTACGGTTCCGCTTTATAAAAAGCCCAAATCCTCGGTTTCTTCAACCGACTGATCCTCCTCTTCTTTCAGCAACTTGAAAGTCATGCGGTGATAGGAACAAGGCCCGTGTAGCCCAATGGCTTTGCGGTGATGAATCGTTGGGTAACCGACGTTTTGCTCCCAGCCATAATGCGGGAACTGCCGGGAAAGATTGGCCATCAGCTCGTCGCGGTAGTTTTTGGCCAAAACCGAAGCTGCGGCAATGGATAGATAATGCGCATCGCCTTTGATAATGCAGGTGTGCGGGATCATCGGATAAGGCGTGAAACGGTTACCATCGACAAGTAAATGCTCGGGACGTACCCTCAGCTTGTCCACCGCTCGGTGCATGGCGAGGAAACTCGCTTTCAGAATATTAATGCGATCTATTTCAAGGTTATCTACCTCTGCAACCGCCCACGAGATCGATTCACGGATAATTTCCTTTTCCAGATCCAGGCGTTGTACGCGGGTGAGCTGCTTGGAATCATTCAGGAATGAATGCCTGTAATCCCGCGGCAGGATCACCGCCGCTGCCACAACAGGTCCGGCCAGGCAGCCTCTTCCTACCTCGTCCAGTCCCGCCTCGACGGCATCCATATTGTAATAAGGTTTCAGCATTAATCTTCCAGAATGTTGGCCATAAATGTACTCTTCGTCCCGATCGCCGCAAGCAGCAACGTCACCGCCCAATAGAGGTAAACACGGTAGTAATCCTTCACATCACGCGACAGCACATCACGCGATTTTACCTTTTCGAGCTGGTCGATCTGTTGAAAAACCGTTTCCAGCGCCGTGTTATCGGTAGCACGAAAATACTTACCATTGCCGATTCCCGCAATATTTTGCAGCTCTCCTTCATCCATTAATGCGCCTGCGGTGGCCGTAGTGTCGGCTTTGGACGTTTTTTTAGGCCGGCCAACTGAAATCGTATATACTTTCACGCCAAATGCATTCGCGAGCTGCGCAGAGGTGGTAGGCCCGAGGTTACCGGACGTGTTATCGCCGTCGCTGATCAGGATCGCTACCTTGCTTTCGCCGGGCGTATCACGCATTCTGTTCACCGCCACAGCCAATGCACTGCCGATTGCCGTTCCCGGCGTGGGAATGAGGCTGGGCGTAACTTCGTCGAGAAACCCGTACAGTAGCTCGTAATCCGTCGTAAGCGGGCACAGCGACACGGCCTCGCCGGCGAAGACGATCAGCCCGATGCGGTCCTGTAACCTGCCTTTAATGAACTGCCGGGCCATTCTTTTAGCGGCTTCGAGGCGGTTGGGGCTCAAATCCTTCTCGATCATAGAGTCGGAAATATCGAGCAACAGCATAATGTCGATCCCTTCGGAATACTGGTCCTTCCGTTCCGAAACCACCTGCGGCCTCGCCAGCGCTACCAGAATCAGGCAAATGGCTAACCCAACGCAAACCGGTTGCACAAACCGCAGCAATGTGAGCCAGCTCCGGAAACCTGTCACCGAAGTGTAGGTGATCGTGAGCCGCTGCTTGTGCTTGCGGTGCAATGCATTGCGGAGCCAGAAAAGGAACGGTACCAGCGGCAGCAAGTAGAGGAAATAGGGATATACCCATTCATACGACCTCAGCGTGCTGTAACCAAACCATTCCAGAGAAAACCAGTTTTCCATCAAGATCGGGTTAAGCGACGGGGCTGTCGAGTACAAATTTCCTTTTGGCCCGGTACAAACGGGTAGCGCCTGTTTTCAGCACTTCGAGGTACACATCCATGTTTCCCGAGCGGCTTTGTCCGTATACGATGCTGTCCATGTTTTTCAATGCTTCGGCCAGCTCGTCGTCGGGCATATTGTCAATAATTTCTCGGGTAGTGTAAGTTGCAAATGGCTTTTTCTCCAAGCGTTCCAGGTAATTTTTCCAGATAATAATAGCCTTTTCCGCATCCTTGATATTGCTCTTCTCGCGCGCGCTGCGCATAAGGCGGTTGAACGACCGCACATATTCCAAATGCCGCCGCTGCAATTTTAGCAACTGCCATTGTTTGTAAATATCCCTTCCAAAAACCCAGTAAATGCTTCCTACAACGCCGATAATCAACGCTACCGAGCCTATCAGCATGGAAAAATTGAATTCCCTGCTCAGCGGTACCAGCCGCGTTTCTGCTTTCAGTACCGGTTTCTTGCGGAGGTCGATGTTATTGCTCCTGATAAGCAGGACGGAGTCGGGTGTGGCAAATACAGCGGTACAGTCTTTCTTTTGGTATACAAATACCGGCAACCGGAGTTTCTGGACTTTCGAAACATCGAATGAAATAAGGTGGTAAACCGCACTGTCGAGCGTGCCGCGGGCGTCGGTGCTGGACACGAAAGTTCTTTGGGATACCAGTTCAAATGGCGAGAAGTCGAATGTGCTGTCGGGAAAGAAGATCTCGGACTCGGGGCTGTGGCGTACGCTCAGGGAAAAGTAAACCGGTTTGCCCACTTCCACGCTATCGGTCAGAAAAATGCCTTGCGGTTTCATGCGCTGCTTGCGCGCGTCTCTTGCCATGCCCTGAAAGCATAGCAAAAAACACATTGCTACCGAAAAGATTACCTGAAAAACCCTAGCCATTGGATGGTGCCGCACTTTTGGTATAACGCCTCACTTTGAACATATGGATCAGGGCCGGCACATAATCTTCCTGGGTATTGATGGAAATATAGTCGGCGCGGTTCTGGTGGCACAGCCGTTGTAGCTCGGCACTTCTTTTGCCGAAACGGTTGGCCATCTCTTCGCGGTATTGCCTCGACGATGTGTTGACCCAAACGGTCGTTTTCTTCTCGGCATCATAAAGCGGGATAATGCCCAATCCGGGCAGGTTCACCTCCCTCGAATCGTAGAGGTGGATCACGATGAGGTCGTGCTTGCGGGCCAGCGCTTTGAGGTTATGGTGGTAGTTGTTGTCAATAAAATCCGATATCAGGAATATCAAGCTGCGGCGGCGGAGCACATTCAGCGCCACGAGAATGGCGTCGGCAATATTGGTTTTGGTTGATTCAGGAACGAGTTTGTAAAGCTCCGAAATCAGGCCATAGCCGTGCTTCATGCCGTCGGACGGGCGGATATACCGCTCATTTCGGTCCGAAAAGCACAGTAACCCCACCCGGCTAGCTTCCTGAATGGCCGACAGCGTGAGTACCCCGCATATTTCCTTGGCAATATCGATTTTCAGCTTCTTGATCTCCCCTACCTGCTGCGACGCGCTCACGTCGAGCATAAAGAATGCGGTCTGTTCTTTATCCTCCTTGAAAATCTTGACAAATGTGCCGTGGCCTTTGGCCGAAGTGTTCCAGTCGATAGCGCGGACGTCGTCGCCATACTGGTACAAACGCAGGTCATCGAATTCCAGGCCGGACCCTTTGAAAACCGAATGGAAATTGCCGTAACGCTCGCTGGTCACTGCTTTCCGCATCCGGATTTCATACTTCCTTAACTTTCCCAGAAACTGCTCAAACATAAGTTTTGCAAAAAAATTACCACCTTTGTCGTCTGGTGTA
>CBIHPQ010000354.1:0-7315 GCA_966211825.1 uncultured Dyadobacter sp.
ATCGACCCGAAAGCCAATAAAGCAGGAGGCAATGACAAAACAGGAGGCACTGACAAAGCCGGTAAAACAGAACAGCCGGCCCAGCAGCAGCCAGGGGCACCTGCGCAAAACTCACCGAAACAAAAAAGTACAACCAGTAAACTTAAATAAGTAACAGAGCAATGAAACAAAAATTGATGGCTATTCTGGTCGTGATGACCATAATCACCACCCCTCTCTTAGCCCAGACTACTCCGGCAGGCGGGCCTACTAAAATAGGTTATACGAATGTCGACTATATAATCGGCAAATTGCCGGAAGCAAAAGTGATGCAAAACCAGCTTGAAGTAACAAAAGCGCAGCTGGATAAAGCGATCGGAGAAACTTACAAAGAGGCTCAGGAGAAATACGAATCGTATCAGAAAAACGGCGCGAACATGACAGATGTTATCCGCGCTGACAAAGAAAAAGAGTTGCAAAACCTTTCGACCCGTATCGAGGAAATGCGTAACAATGCGCAAACTTCCCTGCAAACAAAACAACAGCAGTTGCTCGAACCGATCCTGACAAAAGTTAACAACGCGATCCAGGAGGTAGGTAAAGAAAGCGGATTCCTGTATATCCTGAACATGGACGCAGGTGCCGGAACAACTCCTATCATCCTTTTCGCGGCATCGGAAGAAAACAATGCAACCAACCTGATTCTTCGGAAATTGGGTGTTGATCCTGACAAAGTAGAAGCAGCTGCACCAGCAGCAACAACCCCTGCGGCTAAGCCTGCATCAGCTCCTGCTACCACGCCGGCAACAGCCCCAAAGAAAAAATAATACGGTAAATATTGAACTTTAAGAACCGGAGCGCAGTCTTAAAAAGGATTGCGCTCCGGTTTTTGCTTTGAGCGTTGAAAGGTGCCAGACTTGCTTTATTTATAAACCCATTCGGAAGTCCGTATTTGAAAAGTACAAACTGATTTTTCCCGTGGATGCGTACTTTCACAGGTTTCAATTTTACAACTAATCACAGGGCATTCTATACAGGATTTACTAGTTTTGCGTTAAGATCAAAGTATTCTGTCAACCATGGAATTAATTATATTTTTGATGTCATGCTAACAAGAAAAATTCATAAAATACTGATACTACTGATACCCGTTTTTCTAGTGTTGAGGGTGCAGGGGCAGGATAATATGAAGAACAATACCTCAACGGGCCCGTTACAACTTGTTTTCCCAGCCGAACCTGAATGGAACGTGTTGTATGAAGGAAAGGAGATCAATTTTCATTTACAAACCAAAGGAGGGAAGAGCGATTCGATAAGGTATTCAGTGGCGAGCGGATTGGTGAAGGATATGAAATTCGACTCTACCGGTCATTTCGTGTGGACGCCCGGTTTCGATATTGCCGACCGTATTAATACGACCAAGACATTCCCGGTGGTGTTCGAAGCGCAAAGCATCGGCGGCGATAATGCGTCGCGCGAGATTGTTTTTAAAGTCAACCACGTGAACCGGCCTCCGCAGGTCGACGAGTTGCAGCCGTTCTACGTGCAGTACAAAACGCAGAATGTTTACAAGATCGACATGGGCGCAGTCCGCGACCAGGACGGTGATCCGATCGTCTTCGTGCCCATCCTGGAAGAAATGCCTGAAGGCATGAAATTGTCGGCCGCGGGTGAGATTACCTGGGAGCCGTCGAGCCAGCAGTTTGGTATCCTGAAAAAGGGAGCCCGTTACATGGAATTTTACGTTGAGGACCAGCCTTCGAAGGCACGCACCAAGGGGCGTTTAAAGCTCGATGTTACCCAGATGGACCTCGCGCCGGATTTTACCATTATTCCCCAGAATACGATTATACGTAGCGCCGAGAATAACCGCATCAACCTTCGATTCACATTGTCGGATCCGAACGGGGAGGAGGATATCACCACATTCAATTTTATTTCGGAAAACAAAAAGGTTCCTCAGAGTGCATTGGTTAAAAATACGCCAACAAGCTACGAGTTCATTTGGGAGCCGGGTTATGACTTTGTGAAGGACCCCTTCGATACGCTCGCATTCAATATTATTTTTTATGTGCTTGATAAGGCTCAGAACAAGAAGGAGCGCACGGTCAAGTTTGTAATCAAGAATACGGTGGATGAAAGCTTGCGCGACACGTACGTGTATAACCTGTACAGGGGCTCGCTCGTGAATGCGTGGGGACTTATTGAGCAAATGACTGAAAAGGAAGGTCAATTGAAGAGGGCTTATACCCGAGCCAAGAAAGGCAAGCGCAGCAGATCACTGCTAAACGCCTCCCTGGGGGCTACCACGGGCCTTGCGCCGGTGATTGCCACGAAAGATCAGCAGACGCGCGGCTACATTACCACGATCGGCGGAACCACTGTGGCAACGGTAGGAACGCTGGAAGCCACGGAGGTGATAGGAAAGTCGGTGAATGGCTTGCTTGATCGCTTTAACTACGTAATGCAAAAGAAAAACGAACTGCAAAATAAGGGCGACGTGTTTGCACGGGAGTGGGGCCAGAAATCGGCCCGCCGCCAGCCGGACTTTATCAGAAAGCTCGACGAATTCAAGGCATTAATGAACCTCAGCGGTTTGGTAGCGTTAGAACTCGACGCCAACTGGGAGAACAAGAAAGAGGCGACAGACGCTGCGATTAAAAAGACATTCAAGGATTTCGTTCCCTACACGATAGACGAGAACTAAAAAGCCCAATACATGCCAACAAAAAAGAGAGCTAAATGCTCTCTTTTTTATTTTCATCCTCTTCCTGACTGGACGAAGTAGATGTCGGAATATCATCCTGTGGCCTCAACTCCGTGTCGCCCGTGGTAGTTTCGGTCGAAGAAGAACCGCTGAAATCAGCATCCCCTTCCTCTCTTTCTTCCCTTTCCTCCTTCTCTCCCTCTTCCGGCCCATGAGAATGAAAGCTCCCCTGGAAGATCAATATGCTGCAAACGCCGAGAAAAATGCATGAATCGGCGATGTTAAAGATCGGTGTCGAGTAATACTGCCCGCCCCAAACCGGCACCCAGTCGGGGATAAATCCTTCCCAGAAATCGACGAAGATCATATCGATCACCTGGCCGTGGAACCACGGGGTAGGAGAGCCGTAAGGCGCATTGCCGAGCAGCACGCCGTAAAAAGTACTGTCGATCACATTCCCAACCGCTCCGGCTAGGATCATCGCTAATGCCCAAAGCAAGCCCTTGGAGGCGCCTGCGCGTGCGAGGTGGATCATATAGCCGCCAATAGCGACCATGGCCACGAGGCGGAACAATGTAAGGAACAGTTTGCCGTATTCGTGCCCCAGCTGCATGCCGAAAGCCATGCCGGGGTTTAGTACATAATGCAGTTTCAACCAATCCCCGATCAGCGCGATCTGTCCTGAAAAGCCGGGTTGCATGTATTGATGAACCAGAAGTTTGGAAGCCTGATCAATCCCGATGAGGAGTATGCTGAGAAGTAGGTAAGGGGTTGGATTTCTGGATTGGTTCATTCGGTTTTTAATACAATGGACAAAATTTTGGAATGCGAAAGTAATAACTTACTTATAAAGAACCGATTCCTCTTCTCTTCAATTCACTTTTAACTAACAAAAACTCCCGGCTGCTCTGGCCCGCTATGGAAGTGTTTTCCTCCGCGCGGCGGATCAGATAAGGCAATACCGCGTCGATAGGGCCATAGGGGACGTACTTCGCCACATTATAGCCGGCCTTCGCCAGATTGAAGGAGATATTATCGCTCATCCCGAGCAGCTGTGCGAACCAGATGCGGTCGTCGTTGCGGGCGATGCCGAGCTTCCGCATTTTGAGGGCGCAGTATTGGGAGCTGTATTCATTGTGCGTTCCCAGGCAGATCGAAATGTGTTCAATCCGGTCAAGGCAGAAGTCGACTGCGAGGTTGTAATCGGTATCGGTTGCCTCCTTGGACGTGTGAATAGGGTTGAAATACTCCTGCTCTCGTGCGCGCAACCTTTCTTTTTCCATATATGCGCCGCGCACCAGTTTCCCGCCCAGGTAATAGCCTTTTTGGCGTGCGGTCAGAAATGCGGTCTTCAATGCTTCGAGCGTTTCGTGGCGGTAGAGCTGGTAGGTATTGTAAACGATCGGGCGCTCACGGTTGAACTGCTGCATCATTTCATAAGCCAGATCGTCGATCACGCCCTGGATCCAGCTTTCCTCGGCATCGATAAAAATCCGGACATTGTGCTCGTAGGCGTGTGCGCACAGGCGTAGCACGCGCTGGCGTGCCCGTTCGAATGCTATTTGATCGTCGTCTGACAGCTCATCCTTCCGCTGGACCTTTTCGAGCAGGTCGGACGAGGCTACGCCCGTGACTTTAAAAACTGAAAAAGGGATCGTATCGGAGCCCGCGGCCTTGTTGATGGTTTGAAGGATTTCTGCCGCTGTTGCGTCGAAACTGGCTTCTTCATCTTCTCCTTCAACGGAATAGTCCAGTATCGTACCAATGTCCGACTGGCGCAGGGAAGCGATCGTCGCGTCGCAGTCGTTAATTGTCTCACCGCCACAGAATTGTTCAAAAATCGTGACCCGGATGAGATTTTTTATAGGTAAGTTGAGTTTTAGTGCAAGCTTTATAAAAAAAGTGCCTAAATTTACCACTCGAGCCTGATTCATAAGGCTGAATAACCAGTATGTCTTCCTTAGTTTGGCGTCTGATTTGGAGGCAAAGGCGACGGAAGTATCTTCAAAAAATACAGGTATTTGGTCGTTTGGTGACGGATATGCCATTTTTGATGTACGTTTTTCCTGAGTAACTGTTTAACAATCCATTATCGAACCACAGGAAGAAAGTAATACACGTTAAGAAGTTGATTGACTTTTGTGGCATCAAATGTACGGGCAATCGTAGAAATACGCATTATACAGGATCAAAATATTACAATTATCAATTTTTTATCAAGGACAAGTTTTTGAGTATGAATGCTTCTTTAGATATCCTACCGCTGAGCAGTTGGATCAATACCGAAGGAAAGCCTTTGGTAATCGCCGGGCCTTGCAGCGCAGAGACCGAGGAACAAATGTTAGAAACCGCAACCCAGATCAAAGAGGAAGGATTTGCGCACGTGATCCGTGCAGGTGTGTGGAAACCGAGGACTCGTCCAGGCAGCTTTGAAGGCATGGGAGAGGCTGCTTTGCCATGGTTGCAGGCTGTGAAACAGCAAACAGGCTTGCCTGTGGCTGTGGAAGTTGCTACGCCCCAGCATATCGAACTGGCATTGAAATACGGCGTTGATATCCTTTGGGTCGGTGCGCGTACAACCGTGAACCCGTTCAACGTTCAGGAACTTGCTGATGCCCTGAAAGGAATTGATGTACCTGTTTTGGTTAAAAACCCTGTGAATCCTGACCTGCAACTGTGGGTAGGAGCACTGGAACGCCTTAACCAGGCTGGCGTGAAAAAACTCGGTGCGATCCACCGCGGTTTCTCGAACGCACAGGAGCACAAGTACCGCAACTCGCCGATGTGGAACATTGCGATCGAGCTGAAAACGATTTTCCCTCAGTTGCCGGTAATCGGTGACCCTAGCCACATGGCCGGAAAGCGTGCTTATTTGTACGAAATCGCTCAGCGCGCGCTTGACCTTCACTACGACGGTCTGATCATCGAATCGCACCGCGACCCGGATAAGGCATGGTCTGACGCTGCACAACAGCTTACGCCTGCTGCATTGGGACAAATGCTGCACGACCTGCACGTTCGTAAAGAGTCTTACGGCAGCGACTATTCCTCACAATTGGAGATTATTCGCGGCAAGATCGATAACCTCGATCGTGAATTGCTCGAAACGCTGGCAAACCGCATGGCCCTGGTTGAGAAACTGGCCGAGTACAAACGCGATAACAACGTAGCTGCTTACCAGGTTGACCGTTTCCGGGAAGTATTGGAAACCCGTGCTGGTTGGGGAAGAAGCCTCAATTTGTATCCGAACCTGGTGGACGAACTATTCAAACTCGTTCACATGGAGTCGATCCGCAAGCAAACCGAGGTGATGAACCAGGTGAATGCCTAAGATCGGAACCGATCATAAATAACAAAGCCGCTTCGAAAGGAGCGGCTTTGTTGTTTTCAAATGTTTTTCTCTTTCAAAATCCTCGTGATTTCCCTCGCCCAGATTTCGTAGGCCCGGGTGTTCAAATGCGTTTTGTCGACGGCATATTCAGCCCGCAGGCCGGTGGAGTCGCAAATGTAGCGGTTCAGGTCGATCCAGGTAATATTGTTTTTAGTACAATAAGAAACCAGGAAGCGGTTCAATGCATCGACTTCCTTTTTGCTGTAAGGATTATGCTGTTCATAGACGGTTAGGGTCACAACCGGTGTGATACCGTTTTGAACCAGCATTTCCAGCATCGTCCTGAAATTGTCCTGAATTTTCTCCTGCGCCACACCCACGGTAATGTCGTTGATCCCCCCTTTGATAAAGCAAACTTTGGGATGAAGGTCGATCACGTGCGATTGGATCAGTTGCAGAAAGTGATAGGTAGCCTGCCCGGGCAATGCATTGTTCATAACATCGGTCCGGCCCAGTAACTCTACCCATTTGCCCTGCGAGGTAATGGAGTTGCCGTACATCACAATCTTCGGATTGCCTTTGAGCTGCACAAATCGCTGCGCAATTTTGTCCCTGTAAATATAGCCGAATGCCAAAAAGGCTGCGACCAAAACCGCATTCACTGCGAGTGAAAGGATCAGCAGCCATTTTCTCTTCATTTTGACATCAGTTCATAAGCTTGTTCGCCCAGGTTGAAGCACCTGCGGCATCGTGCTTCATACAAATCGGTTTCGCCGAGCAGTACGCGCTCATGGGATGGTGAAAGACGGTAGGAATGCGAGGCAACTTCCCCACACACCATGCATATAGCGTGAACTTTGGTAACATACTCCGCAATGGCCATCAGCTGGGGCATACAGCCGAAGGGTTTACCCATATAATCCATATCCAGGCCGGCAATGATCACGCGCTTGCCGTTATTGGCCAGCCGGTCGCAAACTTCCACGATCCCTTCATCAAAAAACTGAGCTTCGTCTAGTCCTACAACCTCGCAATTTTGGGCCAGGTCTGATATTTGCTGGGACGATTGTACGGGTATCGAGGCAATCGAATTGTCGTTGTGAGAAACAATGTTCTCTTCGTGGTAGCGTTTATCGAGAGCAGGTTTGAAAATCTGTATCCGCTGCCGGGCAATTTTGGCGCGGTTCAGTCTGCGGATGAGTTCCTCGGTTTTGCCGGAAAACATGGATCCGCAAATGACTTCGATCCAGCCGGTGCGAGGATTCTGATGTTCTCTTCTGTGGGATGGTTCTACAAAC
>CBIHPQ010000355.1:0-7274 GCA_966211825.1 uncultured Dyadobacter sp.
CCTTTTTGGTTTTCAGTGGCGCATCCACCGTCGGGATATCCCGCAATGCATCGATATAGGTTTCGAGCTCGTAATTCAGACAACATTTCAGCCTTCCGCATTGGCCCGACAGCTTGGCCGGGTTCAATGAAAGATTCTGATAACGCGCAGCAGCGGTAGAAATATTCTTGAAATCGGTCAGCCAGGTAGAGCAGCAAAGCTCGCGGCCACAGGAACCTAATCCGCCTAAACGGCTCGCTTCCTGCCGCAGACTGATCTGCCGCATTTCGATACGCACCTTGAATTCCGAAGCCAGCATTTTGATCAGCTCCCGGAAATCCACACGCTCTTCCGACGAATAGTAGAATGTCGTTTTGGTATTGTCCGACTGGTATTCCACATCCGAAAGCTTCATATTGAGCTTCATATCCCGGATAATCTCCCGTGTGCGGTAGAGCGTAGGCATCTCGCGCGCCATCGCCTGCGTGAACTTGTCGAGGTCCTTTTCCGTCGCGATGCGATAGATCACGTGCAGGTCGTCGTTCATCTGGACGCTCTTGCGCTTCATCTGAAGGCGCACGAGTTCTCCCTGCAACGATACCGTACCAATATGCTGGCCGGACGCCATTTCACAGACCACATAGTCGCCTGTGATGAATTCCAGCTGATTTATATTCCGGAAATATTCCTTTCTGCCTCCTTTGAACTTGACTTCGATTACATCAAAACGCTGTCCCGATGGCACGTCCATATGACTGAGCCAATCGAAAACATTCATTTTATTGCATCCGCCAGTTGCGCAGTTTCCTTTACTTCCACATCCCGCGACGGCCGTACCGTTAGTACCGCAGCCCCCGGATGAACATGATCCACATCCCATAATTACTCCGCTTCATCAATCGTTATAACGAATTAAATCCACGCCAATATCGTGCCGGAAATACTTCCCTTCATATTGAACCGCCTGAGCAGCCCGCTGTGACTTGTGCACTGCGTTTTCGAGGGAATTGGCCAGGCCTGTCAATGCCATAACCCGTCCTCCGTTTGTCACGACTTCGGCGTTTGCATTAAAAGTGGTACCTGCATGGAATACATGCACATCGTCCACTTTTTCTGGTCCCGAAATCACTTTTCCTTTTTCGTAATCTTCGGGATAACCGCCTGATACCACTACCGTCGTTACGGCCACCTGCGGTGAGATCTGCAATTCGAAATCCTGCAAAGTGCCTTTGGCCGTCGATGCCATAAGCATCGCAAAATCCGACTGGATACGTGGGATCACTACTTCTGTTTCAGGGTCGCCCATACGGACGTTGTATTCAATGACATAAGGTTCGCCTTTGATGTTCATCAGACCGATGAATATGAAGCCTACATATTTAATTCCTTCGCTTTGAAGGCCATACAGTGTAGGTTTAACGACCTTTTCCTCTACTTTCCTGATAAAATTCGCATCTGCAAACACGACAGGCGACACTGCGCCCATTCCGCCCGTATTCAGGCCCGTATCGTTCTCGCCGATACGCTTGTAATCCTTCGCCTCGGGCAGGATTTTATAGTGCTCCCCATCAGTAAGCACAAAAACCGATAATTCTATCCCTTTCAGGAATTGTTCTACGACAACTTTACTGCCGGCCTTACCAAATTTGCCGTCCAGCAGCATTTCACGGAATGCCTGAATCGCCTCGGAATGCTTCTCGGCGATGATCACGCCCTTGCCCGCAGCGAGGCCGTCGGCTTTCAGTACGATCGGCAGCGAGTGGTTTTCGAGGTATTCCAAACCTATTTCGAGCTCTTCGGCTGTAAATGTGCGTGAAGCCGCGGTAGGAATGCCGTATTTCTGCATGAACTGTTTTGAGAAATCCTTGCTTCCTTCAAGCTGTGCACCGGTTTTATCCGGCCCTATGATGCGTACTTTGGATAGATCTTCCCGGGCATTAAAATAATCGACTACCCCATTCACCAGCGGTTCTTCGGGTCCTACGATCACGAGTTCGATATTATTTTCAATTACCGCGTTGGCAATGGCGTCAAAATCGTTGTAAGAAATTGATAGGTTCGTTGCTACGCCCGCTGTCCCGGCATTTCCCGGAGCCAAAAACAAGGTATCGCAAAGAGGGCTTTGGGCTATTTTCCAGGCAAAAGCATGTTCTCTTCCGCCTGATCCCAAGATGAGTATGTTCATAACAGGTTTTAAAAATTCAAAAAATTCTGATTGTCCGGCTAGAATTCCGGGGGTGCTAGTTGGCTAGTTCCGACAAAAACTTGATCCGCATCAGCCGCAATTCCTCCTCGCTCACCTCATCTCCGTCAAACTCATGCAGCGCCGTAGCAATATTGTCGGTTTCGGCTGACATAAAATAATCATAAATATCCTGCTGCCGCTCACGATCGATCACCTGGTTGATATAGTAATCCAGATTGAGCTTCGTGCCCGAATAGCAAATGTGCTCCACTTCTTCGATGACATCGGATAATGCAAGGTCCTTTACTTCGGCAATCTCGTCGAGACTTACCTTCCTGTCGACCTGCTGGATGATGAAAATCTTGATCTTGGACTTATTGACAGTGGATTTGATCACTACGTCTTTCGCCGTTTCAATCTCGTTTTCCTCTACATAACGTGAAATGAGCTCGATAAACGGCCGTCCGAATTTCTGGACCTTACCCATGCCCACGCCATTGATCTGCGCCATTTCCTGCTGGGTAGTAGGGTAGGTAGTGGCCATTTCTTCCATCGAAGGATCCTGGAAGATGACATAAGGAGGCAGGTTTTTCTCCTTCGCCACCTTTTTGCGCAACGCTTTGAGCATTCCGAGCAATGCTTCGTCATAAGCATGCGCGCTTCCGCTTCCGTTCACGGCTTCCTTGTCGTCGTCCTCCGCTTTCACCTCTTCTTCATCGAAGTTGTGGTCCTTCTGAAGCGTCACCGGGTACGGATCGTTCAGGTAGTTGGCGCCTTTTTCGCCCAGCCTGATCACGCCGTAATTCTCCACATCTTTTTCAAGATACCCGAAAATCACGAGCTGGCGGATGGCCGACACCCAGTAATCACGCGATTCATTCAGTTCTATGCCTTTACCAAACACTTCCAGCTGGTCATGCTCGTAACTTTTCACGTACTGGTTATCGGTAGCCGTGAGCAAGTCGGCAATGTGGTCGGCGTCGAAACGATTTTCGGTAAGCGAAACTGCTTTAAGGATCAGGATTACATCTTCCTGAACTTTGATCTTCTCCGTCGCCTTGTTACAGTTGTCGCAGTAGCCGCAGTCTTTTTCAAGATATTCCCCAAAATAACTCAGCAGCTGCCTGCGGCGGCATACGCCCAATGTCGAATAGGCTACCATTTCGTTCAGCAAATGCCGTGCATTATCGCGTTCCGTAACGGTTTTGTCCTTATTAAACTTTTCGAGCTTCTGAATGTCGTCGTAGCTGTAAAACATCAGACAGTTACCTTCCAGCCCGTCGCGGCCTGCACGGCCTGTTTCCTGATAATAGCCTTCGAGAGACTTGGGAACATCGTAATGGATCACAAAACGCACATCCGGCTTATCGATCCCCATTCCGAACGCGATGGTCGCCACGATCACGTCGCATTCTTCATTCAGGAAAGCATCCTGATTGGACATCCGCGTGCCCGCGTCGAGCCCAGCATGATACGGTAATGCACGTACGTCGTTGACATTCAAGAGCTCCGCTACTTCTTCCACGGTCTTCCGGCTCAGGCAATACACGATTCCCGATTTGCCTTTGTTGTTACGGATATAGCGGATAAGCTGCTTTTTGACGTCCTTTTTCGGACGGATTTCGTAGTAAAGGTTTTTCCGGTTGAAAGACGATTTATACGTTTCTGCCTCTTCCATTTGCAGGTTCTTGCGAATATCCTGCTGCACTTTCGGTGTGGCAGTGGCCGTGAGCGCGATGATGGGCAGCCTGCCGATATTCTCGATAATTCCGTAAATACGGCGGTATTCGGGGCGGAAATCGTGGCCCCATTCTGAAATACAGTGTGCCTCGTCGATCGCTACAAAGGATATTTTCACTCTTTTGAGAAAATCCAGGTTATCCTCTTTAGTGAGCGACTCCGGGGCAATATAAAGCAGTTTCAGGCTTCCGTCGAGCGCGTCGGTCTTAACGCGCGTCATTTCGGCCTTTGTAAGCGTAGAATTCAGGAATTGGGCATTGATACCGAACGCAGTAAGCTGATCGACCTGGTTTTTCATCAAAGCGATCAACGGGGAAATCACGATAGTCAGTCCATCGCTGACGAGAGCAGGAAGCTGGTAGCAGAGTGACTTGCCTGCGCCCGTGGGCATGATCACGAATGTATTCTTACCTAAAAGGATATTTTGTATGATAACTTCCTGATCTCCGCGGAACTGACTATATCCAAATATTTCTTTAAGCTTCCCTTTTAATGTGTCTGTTACGACTTTATCAACCTGCTGTACCATACTCTGTTCACAAAATGGTTATTCCAAACTTCCCTATCTTTGCGCTTTGAAATAAATAATGACGTTTTTGTCTCTCTAAACTGTGTTTCAGATTTGAAATTAATAAAAAATATTCAGTCAATAGCAAAAGAAGTATTACGTCAAGAGGCAGAAGCTGTACGTAATCTGATTGAATTGATTGATGAGGAATTTGAAAAATGCGTATATACCATTTTACATTCCGGAGGGCGGGTTGTAATCTCTGGTGTGGGTAAAAGCGCTATTGTAGGACAGAAGATCGTAGCTACACTGAACTCCACCGGAACGCCGGCATTATTTATGCACGCGGCCGACGCAATTCACGGAGATCTGGGTATGATCCAGGACAACGACGTGGTGATCGTGATCTCCAAAAGCGGCGATACACCGGAAATCAAAGTGCTGGTGCCGCTGCTGAAACGGGCGGGCGTACCGATGATCGCCATGGTGAGCAACCGGGATTCCTATCTGGCCAAAAACTGCATTCTCACGCTCCATGCACACGCACCCGCAGAGGCGGACCCGCTCAACCTCGCGCCTACGACGAGCACTTCGGTAACCATGGCCCTCGGCGACGCGCTTGCGATATGCCTGCTCGAAGCACGCGGCTTTACACACGACGATTTCGCACGTTTCCATCCCGGCGGTTCGCTGGGCAAGCGGCTTTACCTCAAAGTCTGCGATATTTACCCGCATAATGCATTACCGACTGTGAGCGAGCACGCTACCTTGCAGGAAGTAATTCTGGAAATGACTTCAAAACGCCTCGGCGCAACGGCGGTAGTGGCTGAAAATGGTACAATGGCCGGCATTATCACCGACGGCGACCTGAGGAGAATGCTGAAAACCTATGGCGCGGCCGGGCTTCTGGACCTTCATGCCCGGGATATTATGACCAAATCACCGATTACCGTTTCGCCGGATGAATATGCCGTGAATGCGCTGGAAGTAATGCAGTCTAAAAGCATTACGCAAGTGGTGGTGGTGGAAGAGGGTAAGGCGCTGGGGTTCGTGCATTTGCACGATTTATTGCGCGAGGGATTGGTGTAGCAAGAAGGAGACGTTCGCGGCAGCGCGGACTTGCAATACGTCATCCTGAGCGAAGTCGAAGGGCAAGCGAAGTCGAAGGGCAAGCGAAGTCGAAGGGCAAGCACGATGTGCCGTACGGACTGTCTTCGACTTCGCTCAGACTGACATTATTGCATTATCTGAATCTTTTCGATTGCTGTACCTCGCGCTCGTCCTTGCGGATGAAACGGTTGGCAAACACGTTGGCGAGCATGGCGCCTACCAGTCCGTAAAAGCCGATATCGTATTTGCCGGTCAGTTCCGGGTCGAACAGTTTCGCCGTTTTGTAAAAGGTGAAATAGATCACCAGACCCATTGTCACGGTCATCAATATCGAGTTCACTGCACACAACGCCGATTGCAGAATACGGTTTTTGAATTGTAAAATCGCGTAGGCCGCGACACCGGCTGTAAGGATGGCCAGCGCCACGAGGTAATATACCGGCTGGACATTGGATTGTACTTCATTGATCTGATGATGCAGCCTCAAGGCCGTCAGTTCGGCGCTTTGTCCTCCCGCTAATGCTACTTTGGACCAGATCGGGAAGGCAAGGAAAATACCCATTCCGATGACGACCATTGCCAGGAAGATAGTTTGAATACGTTGTAACATGCTTTTTAAGAATTGTTCTTTTTCAAATTGAGAGGCAAATTTAGGCAAAGACACCATTTGCCGGAAATAGCATCAGGAAATCACTTCGCCGTAAAGGTCAAATTCCTCTGCCGACGTCACTTTCACCTGCGCATAATCGCCCAACCGCACATACTGGCTCGCTGGCACAAGTACTTCGTTGTCCACCTCCGGTGAATCGAACTCCGTGCGGCCGATGAAGTAGCCTCCCTCCTTCCGATCGAAAAGTACCTTGAATGTTTTGCCGACTTTTTGCTGGTTAAGCTCCGCCGAAATGCCTTGCTGCAATTCCATAATGGCATCGGCACGCTCCTGTTTCACTTCCGGATCAATATCGTCCGGCATAGTGAAGGAATGCGTATTGTCCTCGTGCGAGTACTGGAATGCGCCCAGGCGATCAAAACGCATTTTTTCAACGAACTCGTAGGTTTCATCGAAAAGCGCTTCCGTTTCGCCGGGGTGGCCGACGATGAGCGTCGTGCGCAATGCGATATCAGGCACTTTGTCGCGGATCGAGTGAATCAGCGCTTCGGTTTTTTCACGCGTAATGCCTCTGCGCATGAGTTTCAGCATCTCCGTCGAGCCCGATTGCAGGGGCATATCGAGGTATTTGGCAATGTTGCTGCGCTCGTTCATCACATCGAGAACGTCCATTGGGAAACCTGCGGGATAGGCATATTGCAGGCGGATCCAATCGATGCCTTCCACGTCGGAAAGGCTACGGAGCAGGTCGGAAAGATTTCTTTTTTTGTAAATATCCAGGCCATAGTAAGTGAGGTCCTGGGCGATGAGGATGAGCTCTTTGGTACCGCGTTTTGCCAGTGATTTCGCTTCTTTTACCAGGTCGTCGATCGACCTCGAAACATGGCCCCCGCGCATGAGCGGGATCGCGCAGAACGAACACGGGCGGTCGCAGCCCTCGGCTATTTTCAGGTATGCATAATGCGCGGGCGTCGTGAGGAGGCGCTCGCCTACGAGTTCGTGTTTGTAGTCGGCTTTGAGGGTTTTGAGCAGGCGGGGAAGCTCATTGGTCCCGAACCAGGCATCCACAGTAGGTATTTCAACCGAAAGTTCATCCTTGTAACGGTGTGACAAGCAACCTGTTACATACACTTTGTCGACCA
>CBIHPQ010000356.1:0-7239 GCA_966211825.1 uncultured Dyadobacter sp.
TATTTTTAGCCAATTTGAAAAAGTAAAAAATTTTGCCACTCACTAAACACTGTTCATAAACTAAACATTACTTAAAATGATACGATTTTTGAATCCCATGCTCCGGCATTGGCAGTATCTCCTTGTGCCTTTGCTGAGCATCTTCACACCCGTACGAGGGCAAGACGCGCGGCTACAAACCTACATTGACCAGGGGCTGCGGAATAACCAAGGACTTAAACAACAGCGCTTTATCCTCGAAAGGAACCTGTTTGCCCTCAAAGAAGCGCGGACGTTCTTTTATCCCGAAGTCAATTTCAGTACTTCTTATCTTGACTCGCGCGGCGGCCGCAAAATCAGCATCCCCATTGGCGACCTGCTGAACCCTGTCTATAACTCCCTCAATGAGTTGACCAATTCTTCGGCATTTCCGAAAGTCGACAATGTGAGCCAGACGTTCAACCCGAGGAATTACTATGATGCCAAGTTCAGGACTTCGCTGCCGCTTTATAATGCCGAAATCACTTATAATACCAAGATCCGGAAGGAGCAGATCCATTTGCAGCAGGCCGAAGTCGACGTTTATCGTCGAGAGTTAGTGAAGGAAATTAAGCTGGGCTATTATGCCTGCCAGCAGTCCGACGAGGCGATCCGCATCCTGGAAAGCGCCGTTTCGCTGGCACGGGAGAACCTGCGGTTCAACCAGGCGCTGGTGAAGAACGACAAGGCAATCCGCACCGTGGTGAGCCGCTCCGAGAATGAGCTCATCGGGCTCGAAGCCAGGCTCGTGGATGCCCGTAACCAGGCTGCCAATGCCAAAGCATATTTCAATTTCCTGCTGAATAGTCCCCTGGAAACGGGTCTGGAAATCGCTCAGCCAAACGAATCCGGGATACTGACGGACACTGCCGTTTCGGGTAGGAGAGAGGAGCTGGCCAAGCTGGAATCGCTTTCGAAGATCAATGCATTGTCGGGCCAGCTGGCACGGGCGGGGGCATTACCGAAGTTATCGACCTTTATCGACCTCGGTTCGCAGGGTGATTTTGTGAATTTCAACCGGGACACCCGCTATTACCTTTTCGGGGTGACGCTCGACTGGCGGGTTTTTGCCAATAACCGCACGCAGTATAAAGTGAAGCAGGCCGAAATGGAGCAGAAAGCGACCGGCGAGCAGATCAGTCAGGTAGAACAACAGCTTCAATTTCAAAACAAAACGGCTTCTAATACTTTTCAATCGGCGGTGCTTACTTACCAGGCTACCAAAAGCCAAACCGCATTGTCGCAGCAATATTACCAGGACCAGCAGAAGCTTTACCGCGAAGGTCAGCTGCTGTATATCGAATTGCTCGATGCCCAGAACCGGCTGATCAATGACCAGCTTCAACAGAGTATTTCCTATTTGAATGTCCAAACCCGCGCCGCTGAGCTGGAACGGGCCCGGGCCAGCTACTTATTCTCAAACTAACAATGATATGAAAGCTACAACACATCCCCTCATATACGCCTACGTGCTGGCGGCTGCGCTGTTCGCGTCCGCGTGCAAGGAAGAAAAGAAACCGGAACGGACCGACGACACGATCCCGGTAAAAATCATCAGTTCGGCCGCATTGACGCAGTCGCAGGCCGTGGAAACATCCGGCTTGCTGGGTTCCGAAAACGAAGCACGACTGTCATTCAAGATCGGTGGTATCGTGAAGGATATCCTGGTTGAAGAAGGTGATAAAGTGCGCAAAGGCCAGCTGCTGGCCACCCTGAATACGACCGAGATTGCAGCGCAGATCGGCCAGGCGGAAGAGAATTTTGCCAAAGCCCAGCGCGACGCCCGCCGGGTGCAAAACCTTTACCGCGACAGCGTGGCTACCAAAGAACAGCTCGAAAACACGCAAACCGCACTGGTACTCGCTGAAAAACAGCTTGATATCGTGAAATTCAATTTGTCCCAAACCAAAATTTTCTCGACCGCCGACGGTGTGGTAATGCAAAAATTGCAGAACGCCGGCGAGCAGGTACAAGGGGGCACGCCTATCCTGCACATCAGCAGCACGAGCAGCAGCGACTGGGTGGTGAAATGCGGCCTTACCGACAAAGATTGGGCGCGCCTCAAAGGTGGCGAGAAAGCCGAGATCCATTTCGATGCCTATCCACAGACTTTTACAGGCAATGTAAAAACCCTCGCGCAGGCAAGCGACCCGGTTTCGGGATTGTACCAGGCGGAAATTACGCTCAATAAACCAGCTGCAAAGCTTGCCAGTGGCCTTTTTGCCAAAGTACAGATTTACCCCAAAGAAAAAACCAGCATGGTTTCCGTCCCGGTCGACGCATTGATCGAAGGGGAAAATGACAGCGCATTCGTGTTCGTGGCAGATGGTAACCGGGCGCAGAAAAAGCGCGTGAAGATCGCATTCCTCCAAGGCGACAAGGCATTTATCCTCGCGGGCATCGACGCCGGTGCGCAGGTGATACGCGAGGGATCGGCTTACCTGGCCGAAGGATCGGTGATTAAAGTAGTTCAGTAACCCACTTCAACCGCAAAGACCATGAAATTACCTGAATTTGCAGTCAAGAATTACCAGTTTACGCTGGTGATATTCCTGGGTGTGCTGGCGCTGGGGCTGTACTCGCTCTTCACCATGCCCCGGAGCGAGGACCCGGACATTCATCCGCCGCAATTTACCGTCGTAATCGTGTACCCCGGCGCCAATCCGAAAGATATGGAGCAACTCGTGGTGGACCCGATGGAGAAGAAGATCAACGAGCTCGACGATATGAAGCACATTATCACGGACATCCGCGACGGTCTCGCCGTGATCCAGATCATGTACAAATACAGTTCCGACCCGGATGACAAGTACCAGGAGGTAGTCCGGGAGATCAATGCGCTCCGTTCGCAGCTTCCGGCCGACATTGCCGACATCCGCATCAACAAACAGATACCATCCGACGTAAGTATTTACCAGTACGCGCTCATCAGCGAAAACGCGAGTTATGCGCAGTTGAAGAAGTATTCCAAAGACTTCAAGGAACGGCTGGAAAAGATCAAAACACTCAAAAAAGTAGAATATTCGGGCATTCCGGAGCCGCAGGTAAAGGTTAGCCTGAATTTGCAGAAGATTGCGCAGCAGAAACTGACCCAGGACCAGATCGTGGGCGCATTACAGAGCGAGGGCGTGAACATTCCCGGCGGTAGCATTAGTATGGCTACCAAAAAGCTCAACATCAAAACGAGCGGCAATTACCGCACGCTCGATGAAGTGGCCAACACGGTAGTTTCGCGCTCCGACGGCAAGATCGTGTACCTCAAAGACGTGGCCGATGTGAAAATGGGTTACGAGGACGAAACGCACATTACCCGCCTGAATGGCTTCCGGTGCAGTTTCGTGAACGTGAGCCAGAAAGAAGGCGAAAACATCATCGCCGTGCGTGATCAGGTGGAGCCCGTTGTGGCGCAGTTTCAAAAAGACCTGCCTTCCAACATTGAAATGATCAAGGTTTTCGATCAGGCCAGTAGCGTGGATACCCGGCTGTCGCATTTCGCACGGGATTTTGGAATAGCCATATTGCTGGTACTGCTCACCTTGCTGCCGCTGGGTACGCGGGCGTCGCTCGTGGTAATGATTTCCATCCCGCTTTCACTGGCGATCGGGCTCACGATCATGAACTTGCTGGGTTATAATATCAACCAGCTCAGCATTGTCGGGATGATCGTCGCGCTGGGGATCCTCGTGGACGACAGCATTGTGGTAGTAGAGAACATCGAACGGTACTTGCGGATGGGTTATGGCAAGGTGGAGGCGGCCATCCAGGCGTCGTCGCAGATCGGGTTGGCGGTAGTTGGCTGTACGATTTTATTGATTTTCGCATTCCTGCCGCTGGTATTCCTGCCCGAAGGCGCGGGTGACTTTATCCGCAGCTTGCCGATGTCGGTGATTACGACGGTGTTCGCTTCGATGCTCGTTTCGCTTACCGTGGTGCCGTTCCTGTCGAGCGTGATCCTGAAACCTCATGCCGGCGAGGAAGGTAACTGGTTACTGCGAGGTATGAAAAAAGGCATTCACAAAACTTACGGCAGCGTGCTCGACCGTGCATTGCATTGGCCTAAAACGACCTTACTCATCGCCGGGCTCATTTTCGCAGGCTCGCTGGCATTGGTACCGCTCATCGGCAACAGCCTTTTCCCCAAATCGGAGAAACCGATGTTTTTGATCGACATTGAAACGCCGCAGGGTACCAACCTTAAAAAGACGAACGAGATCGCCCGCTATGTGGAGGGCGTTCTCAAACAGGAGCCGCTCATTACTTCCTTTTCGACCAATGTGGGCAAGGGAAATCCGCGGGTTTATTATAATGTAATCCAAAGGAATGAAAGCGAGAACTTTGCAGAGATTTTCGTGCAGGTGGAAGGGCTTGAAACAGAAGAAAAGGTAGAAGTGATCGAAAAGCTGCGTAAGAGACTGGAACGCTATCCGGGGGCCGATATCAAGGTAAAAGACTTTGAGCAAGGACCGCTGATCGAAGCGCCGCTGGCCTACCGCATTTATGGGGAAGACCTCGAAGACTTGCGCAAAACCGCATTCCGTGTGGCCGATCTGTTGACCAAAACAGAAGGCACCATCTACGTCAACAACCCGTTGCTCGTGCAACCGACCGATTTACGCATCAACATCAACAAGCAGAAAGCCGGAACGCTGGGCATTTCCTCGGCCGACATCGATCGTACGGTGCGGCTGGGGGCTGCCGGGCTGAATGTGGCCACTTTCCGCGAAGATGTGGGCAAGGCGGATAGTTACAATATCAATGTGTCCGTCCCGCGCAATGCCGCCATTCAGGATTACAGTGTGTTCGACAAACTGTACGTGACCTCGGCATCGGGTGCGAGCATTCCTCTGAAAAACATCGCGACCATTGAAATGGAGAGCTCGCCGAACCAGATCCGGCATTACGACAAGGACCGCTACGTGACCGTCTCGGCATTTGCGAAACCGGGCTACAATGTCCAGAAAATGAACGACGACATCACGGCGAAACTCAACCAGTTCAAATTTGAGAAAGGCCAGCATTTCAAAGTAGCCGGCGAAAAAGAGAGCCAGGAAGAGAGTTTTGGCGGCCTGGGCCTCATTATACTGGTTACCGTGTTTGGTTTTCTGGGGGTATTGATATTGGAATTCAAAACCTTCAAAAGCATCCTGATCGTCCTGTCGGTGATCCCGCTGGGTATTGTGGGCGGTCTGGCAATGCTGTTCCTGACGGGCGAAACGCTCTCGTTCACAGCCACGATCGGTTTCATTGCATTGGTGGGTATTGAAGTGAAAAACTCGCTGCTGGTGGTCGACTTTACCAACCAGCTCCGCGAGCAGGGCAAAGGCATTGAGGAAGCGATCATCGAAGCGGGCGAAATCCGTTTCGTACCGATATTGCTCACTTCCATGACGGCAATCGGCGGGTTGCTGCCGCTCGTAATCGAGTACAGCGCATTGTATTCGCCGCTGGCACTGGTGCTGATCGGCGGGTTGATCAGCTCGACGCTGCTTTCGCGCCTGGTAACGCCGGTGATGTACAAACTCTTGCCGCCGAAAATCGGGGAGGAGAAAGTGGTGGTGGAAACCGCGCTGGAAGCGGCCTATTAGTAACTCGCGCGTCGGGTTTTTCGGGAAAGTGTTTTATTTTGCGGGAATTGAAATGTGCCCAGGCCATGCGGATTTCCTATCAGAACGAAACACTTTTTCCCGGAAAACCCGACCGTATTTTCGGCGGAGCGCAGCTCTATCACCATTATGAGCAGTCGCAGCAAACGTTAGTGCCCGGTTTGCATTGGTTTGATTTTCAGACAAATGTGGGGCATACATTAAATGTGAGCTATCCGTCGAGCTTCTATAAAATGGTCCTTTGCATTGCAGGCGAATCACGGTCGGTGCCGAGGAACTCCGCGGAATATCGTTTTCGTGCAGGGCAGGGGCTGTTTTACCGTACCGAGCAGGAACCTTACAAAGCCACATTACCGGCTGATACGCAATTTAAAGTCATACATATCCATCTTTCCGAAGCGAATACGGCCCTGCTGGAACGCGATATGCCGGTGGTGTTCGAACGGAAAATGCCTGCTATGAAGCTATCCGCTGATTGTTCAAATGCATTCTTGCAGCTGAAAAATCTGTCGCGTGAAAACCCGGGGCTACTCCGTCTTTTTGAGGAAAAACTAATCACGGACCAGCTTTTCAGCCTCGCCGTGCACGCGCTGGCGGGTCCGCCAGCAGGCCGCACGCGTACACACGCGAGAGACCTTTTACAGGAAGCCATCTGGCATATTCAACGAGCCGACCGCTACCTCACCATCGCCGAACTCTCAAAGATGGTTGGGACCAATACTTTTCATCTCAAACAGCTCTTCCGTGAGCAAATGCGGACATCGGTCTTTCAGTACCAATCCGATCTCCGCCTCGAACATGCTGCTGCCTTACTATTGGACACAGCCCTCGACATTACGCAGATAGCCCTTCAATGCGGCTATGAAAGTACGGCGGCGTTTTCGAATGCTTTTTTGCGCAAGCACGGTGCCCGGCCATCGGTTTTCAAAAGCTCCCGATCGCGCAAATAGCCCTCCCACTCACGCAAGCCGGGTAGGGAAGCCATAGATACATTTGCCGAAAAACCGATTTTATGAAAGCAAATGTAATTACCGCGCACGGCGTTGCGCGTGAGGTGTTTTCCATGCAGGAAGTACCCGATCCGGTGCCTCTTCCCAACGATCTTGTCCTGAAAGTGTTGACAACGAGCGTCAACCCGCTAGACTGCCGGATCCGCAGCAAGGCATCCGTCCCAAGAAACTTTCCGCTAACGCTTGGCTTCGACGTTTGCGGAATAGTGGTCGAAAAAGGCACAGAAGTTACCGGTTTCAACATTGGCGACAGGGTAACAGGCTCACCTACACCGTTCCGCAACGGCGCGAATGCGGAATATGTTGCCCTCGACCACCGCTCTTGTGCACACGCAGGTACGCTCGGCGATGCCGTTGCGGCTGCCGTGCCATTGGTAGGGATCACGGCCTACGAAGCCTTGTTCGACCGGTTGCGTATCAGGCCAGGCGACCTCGTCGTCATCCACGCCGGGGCAGGTGGGGTAGGGCACCTGGCGATCCAGCTCGCGAAGCACGCGGGCTGTAAAGTGGTCACTACGGCCGGCAGGGAAGAGTCAATGCATTACTGCGCACAAGCACTCGGAGCCGATTATGTGCTCAATTACCACGAAACGAATGTTGCCGGGGCA
>CBIHPQ010000357.1:0-7224 GCA_966211825.1 uncultured Dyadobacter sp.
AGAAGTTGCAGTTTGTTTACGCGGTGGGCGATGGTAACAAATATGTGGTGAGTTCTTCGAATGCGACATTGCCAAGCGGAAAAGTTGAGCTGAAAGCCAGTGTTCAGTACGATCAGAATGGCGGCGGTGCGGTGACTTTGTATGTCAATAATGCGAAAGTAGGAGAGGGAACGCTGGCCAAAACTGCGGATGCATTGTACCTGCACGAGGGTGTAAATGTCGGTTTCGACGACCTGACGCCGGTAGGAGATACTTACAAAGTGCCTTTTGCATTTACCGGCAAGATCAACCGGGTAACGATCGATCTCGCACCGGCCCAACAGGCCGTTTTGGGGACGAAGTAACGGCTCTTGATTTGTTGTTTCATGCCCGACGGCATTTATCGGAAGGTTTGTAACAACTTGTTGCTACCAATATTACATGCCTGACGGCATTAGAAAACTGTTTTAACCGGAAAAATGCATTTGATAGAACATGCTCAGTGATACCGGATTAGCGCAAGTCGCGTAGCGACGTAATATTGGTAGAAAACAACACATTCATGAACGGCGAAAATCGCGTAGCGATGTAACAACCACGCAAATGAACAAACCGATCCGTAACATTCTTTGGGCGATATTTGGCATCGCATTACATCCGGCCATTGCGCAGGACCGTCCGAACATCCTCTGGATCGTGAGCGAGGACAATACGATCCTCCTCGGCAGCTATGGCGACAAATTCGCGACGACGCCCAACCTGGACAAGTTTGCGACGGAGAGTATCCGGTACAAAAATGCATTCTCGACGGCTCCAGTGTGTGCGCCCTCGCGTAACACGCTCATCACGGGCATGTACCCGCCTTCGCTCGGGACCGAGCATATGCGGAGCACGTACCCGTCACCCGCATTCGTGAAGTTTTTCCCAAAATATCTGCGGGAGGCTGGCTACTACACGACCAATAATGCTAAAAAGGACTATAACACGACGGATCAGCCCGACGCATGGGACGAATCGAGCAACAAGGCCACCTATAAAAACCGGAAGCCGGGCCAGCCGTGTTTTGCAGTATTTAATTTAAATGTATCCCATGAAAGTTCGCTCCACGAGCCGCTGCCTGCATTAAAACACGATCCTGAAAAAGTGCCGCTGCCACCTTACCACCCGGCGACGCCTGAACTGAAACACGATTGGGCGCAGTATTACGACAAGCTGGAAGAAATGGACAGGCAGTTTGCAAAGCTGCTCAAAGAATTGCAGGATGAAGGTTTGGCCGAAAATACCATCGTGTTCTATTATGCAGACAATGGCGGTGTGCTTGCACGAAGCAAGCGGTTTATGTACGAATCGGGCCTGCATGTGCCTTTGATCGTCCATTTGCCTCCGAAATATGCGCATCTGGCGAAGGAAAAGCAGGGCAGCGTGTCCGACAGGCTGGTGACATTCCTCGATTTTGCGCCAACTGTTTTAAGTCTGGTGGATATTAAAGTGCCTGATTATATGCAGGGCGGTGCCTTCCTGGGCAAGCAGCAGAAGCCTGAGCCGCAGTATGCATTCGGTTTCCGGGGTAGGATGGACGAGCGGATCGATATGTCGCGGTCGGTGCGGGACAAGAAGTTTCGCTATATCCGGAATTATTTACCTAATAAAATTTATGGTCAATACCTGGAATACTTATGGCGGGCGCCGTCGGTGAAGTCTTGGGAAGATCTGTACAAGGCCGGCAAACTGAATGCGGTACAGTCCGGATTCTGGGAGCCGAAGCCTGCCGAGGAACTTTTCGATGTGGAGGCAGATCCGCACAATGTTAAGAACCTCGCGGATGATCCGAAATACAAAAAGGAGCTGGAAAGGTTGCGGAAGGCTAACGAGCAATGGGTGAGAAGTTATAAAGACGTAGGTTTCATCCCGGAGGCCATTATTTATGAAATCGCTAAAACGACGCCTTTGTATGATTATGCTCGCAGCGGCAAGTATGATCTGGAAAAAATCGTTTCGACGGCCGATATCGCGTCCTCCCGAAATCCTGCTCACACGCAGACGCTGATCAAGGCATTGAGCGACAGCGATCCGGTAGTTCGCTACTGGGCGGCTACGGGCCTCACCGTCCTGAAAGCAGCAACGGGCAAATCGGCTTTGCAAAAAGCATTGCAGGACCCGGAAATAGCCGTTCGCATTGCCGCGGCGGAGGCATTGTACGTAACCGCTGCCGACAAATCCGGCGCCATTTCGGCATTAGCCGCTGCATTGAAAAGCGACAATCCTTACGCACGCCTGCAGGCGCTCAACATCCTCGACCTGACGGGAGAAGATGCCGCGCCGGCTATTGCAGATGCCGAGAAGATCGCAGGGCAGAAGCCGGAAATGTTCGATTATGACATCCGCGCAGCCAAAGTGTTGCTGGAAAATTTCAAAAGTTCGAAGTAAAAAGAAAAGTCGATAGCCAAGGCCAACCACCGAAAGCAGTAATCACTTTAAACACATTTTAGATGAAAACTTTTAAACCATTGTTCGCACTGGTATGGTTGCTTTTTGCCCACACCGCCCTGAATGCCCAGGCCGTTGCAAACGCGCAAACAGCGCCCAAGCGCGACCTCGTCTCATTTGAAGAATTTGAATCGCGGCTGAGCAAAGCCGGAAAGAACGCGCAGATCCTCGACGCCCGCCTGCCCGAGGAATATGCACAGAACCACCTCGAAGGCGCCACGAGTTTCAGCGTCGCCAACGAAGCGGATTTCTCGAAAGCGATCGCCAGTCTGGACAAAAGCAAGCCGACCTTCATTTATTCCATCGCCAACGGCCGCAGCGGCAAACTCGCCAAAGACCTGCGCGACAAAGGTTTCAAGGACGTTACCGAACTGCCGGGCGGGCTGAGCAAATGGATCGGATTGGGCAAGCCGGTAGTTTCCACGGTCGGCCCGGGCCTCTCGCTGAGCGATTACCAGGCGTCTTTGAAATCGGACAAGCTCGTCCTCGTCGATTTCGGCTCACGCTATTGCGGTTCCTGCAAGCGGCTTGCGCCGATTGTGGATTCTATCAAACACGAGCAGGCCAGCGCGGTGAAAGTAATTACGATTGAGGCCTATGAAAACAAGGCGCTTACGAAAGAGCTGGGTGTGACTGCCTTGCCGACATTGATTCTTTACAGGGGTAACCAGGTGGTTTGGAAAAAAACCGGCGTTACGCCGAAAGGGGAGATTGAAAGGGTGCTTGCGGAGGCGAATTTGTAATATCGAAAATAATCAGCCGTATATACGATAGTGGATGCGGCTGATTTACTTCGGATAATTATCTTAGTCCTTCTTCTAAGCACGATCATCATCCCAGGGAAAAGGTGGTTTGAGCTTGGATAGTTGCTCAACCGCCTCATCGTGTTTTCTTTTAAAAAAGGGAGAGTTGCGAACTGCCTCAATGATTTTGTCTTTGTCTTCAAGGATTTTTGCCATATTGGCTTCATACTCCGCTTCCTTATTCTTTTCCATGTAAGTGTTCATCCTAAGGTACATTTAAAGTTAACAATTATTTGTGTTTGATCAGTATGCGATCGTATTGTCTGTCGGCAATATATTGTTCAATACGCCCCTCTTTGACACCCCAAAAATTATAATAAGTCGAAAGTTCCGACCAATTCGAACTGATTCCCCTTTGATAAACGATATTGCGATGATTCTTACCTTGAAGAGCAGACTTTTCATCAACATATCCCACAAATGACAAAGTTGCCTCAGGATGTTTGTTAAGAAACTCCATTCCTATTCGAGCGACGGTTGCCATAACTTTCGACATGTCGCCATTCCCGCTTCTGACGGCGTCACTGATGATCCATTCACCATTAATGCCCACTAAGTCACCGAATCCCAAATTGTACTGTGGTTTGAAATGGTTACCTAAGTCGTCGTGCAGTGGAGTTATAGAAACTACTTTCTGAATTTTTCCGTGAATCCCCTCACTGATAAAAAAATAGATGAAGTCTTCTTCAATGTTCTGAAATGGGTAGATATTTTTATTCATGAAATAGTGTGCTTAAACAAAAACCAAAGCACACTTCTACAATCCCCTTATCACTTCATTCACCACCACTTATCCTCCGGCACAAAAAACCGCCCATCCGGTTGAGCGAATGGGCGGTTGGTAAAAAAAGAGTTGCTGAAAAATCAGAATATAAACTTGGTGCTCAAAAAGTTCGAAGAATCCTCATGCACGATCTCGTTGATCAGCTGCTTGTTGGCGTCGTTCATTTTGAATGCTACCAGAGAGCGGATCGAGAAGGCGCGGATGGCGTCGGCTACGGAGAGCGTGCCTTCGGCGCTGTCTTTGCGGCCGGTGAACGGGAACACGTCCGGGCCACGCTGGCATTGCGTGTTAATGTTCACACGGCTAACCTGGTTTACCAACGGGTCGATGAGCGCAGCAACTTCGTCGGCGTTGTTGCTGAAAATACTTACCTGCTGGCCGTGCGTCGATTCGATGAGGAACTCGATGGTTTCTTCGAGATCGTCGAAAGGTACCACTGGCACGATCGGGCCGAACTGCTCTTCGTGGTATAGCTTCATTTGGTTGTTTACCGGGTACACGACAGCCGGGTAGAAGAACGATCCTTCCGATTTGCCACCGTTTTCGTTAACGACCTTTGCACCGTTTGCTTCCGCATCGGCAATGCAGTCGTTGAGGTACTCGATTTTGTTGGTTTCCGGCAGGGGGGTAAGCGATACGCCTTTTTCCCAGGGCATACCGTACTTCAATTCTGCCACAGCTGCACTGAATTTTTCAAGAAATGCGTCCGCAACGCTGCGGTGTACCCAGATGATTTTCAATGCCGTACAACGCTGGCCATTAAACGACAATGATCCGGTAATGATCTCTTTCACGGCCAGGCCAAGGTCGGCATGCGGCGTAACGATAGCCGCATTCTTGGCATCCAGACCCAGTACTGCTCGCAGACGGTTCACTTTCGGGTGGGATTTCTTCAACTCGTTGGCAACCTTGCTCGAACCGATCAGAGTAAGTACATTGATTTTGCCGGATTGCATCAAGCCAGGAACAATGGTGTTGCCACGGCCGTAAATCACATTCACCACACCCTTCGGAAAACAATCACGGAAGGCTTCCTGCAATGGGTAATGCAGCAGCGTTCCGAATTTCGGGGGTTTGAAAAGTAATGTGTTACCCATGATCAGCGCCGGGATCAGGGTCGTGAAGGTTTCGTTGAGCGGGTAGTTGAACGGCCCCATACAAAGCACCACGCCCAGCGGGGAGCGCCTTACCTGCGCCGCAATACCATCGACGATGTCAAAACCGGAGGAATCGCGGTCGAGGTTTTTGAGCGAATCGATGGTGGCGTAGATGTATTCAACGGTACGATCGAATTCTTTCACGGAGTCGGCAAATGATTTACCGATTTCCCACATGATGAGCTTTACGATAAGATCTTTTTGCTCGATCATCCGGCCTGTAAACTGCTCGACGCAGTGAATGCGCTCGGCAACACCCATCGTGGGCCATTCGCCGCGACCGCTGTTGTAGGCGGATACGGCCGCTTCCAGCGCTTCCGACGCTTCGGTAGCGGTGCATAACGGGTAACTGCCAATCAGTTTGCGTTCGAGGCCGTTCGCGGTTTGCACGCAAATGGGCGAGTAAACTTCATGGAACGGTCCGTCCCAGGTCTTCATTTCGCCATTGCAAAGGTACTCGCGCTGGTGGATCAGGGATGGCAGGCTGAACTCCGCAGGAATGTCTTTTTCTTCTACAAAGATGTTCCTTAACGTGGAATTGAAATCCATTGAATCAGATTTTTGTGGATAAGAATTTGAGTTTTGAAAGCGCACTGGGATAATGACGAAGTTTCGCAATTATATCCTTATCAACAAGTCGGATTTTGATGAAGTTTTGTCTAAACCTGATTTCTTCTCGCCATTTTGAAGAAACGGGTCATCAGGAAGATCGATGCCAGCGTCAATCCCAGAATCAACCCCAGCCACATTCCCGACGAGCCCATACCGAAATGGAAGGCGAGCGTGTAGCCAACCGGGATTCCGATCACCCAATAGGCGATACCGATGAGAATCGTAGGGGTTTTTACATCCTTAATACCTCTCAACAAACCGGCGCCGATGGCCTGGGTGCTGTCCGAAATCTGGAAAACGGCTGCAAAAAGGAGTAGTAATGCAGCTAGTGTGACCACCTCGGTGTTATCGTTGAATGCAATAGGCAGATGGTTACGCAACACCCCGAACGTGATCGCGCATAATGTGCCGTAGATCAATGCCGTTACCAGCGTACTTTTGCCGATCACAAAAATCTTCTTCCAATCACTACGCCCGAGCGCATTGCTCACGCGTATCGAGCCCGCCTGCGCGAGGCCCATCGAAACCATAAATGTAAACGAGGCACAGCTCAGGGCGATCTGGTGCGCTGCCTGCGACACCGCCCCCAAAGTACCAATGATAATACCCGAGACCGCGAATGCCCCGGCTTCCATGCCGATCTGCAAGCTGCTCGGTACACCTATGTGCAGGAGCTCGCGCCACGTCTGCCATTTGAAATACCATTGATTACGGCTTACGGCGATGTATTTTTCAAAAGTTTTATGCCTTAAAATTACGAATAGCAATGCCAGGAACATCATCGTGCGGGTAATGAGCGTCGCCCAGCCTGCCCCTTCCAGTTCGAGGCGGGGGAAGCCCCAGTTGCCGTAAATGAGCAACCAGTTGAGCATGATGTTAACAGGCATACCCGCCAATGAGAAGATCATCGCCGTGCGGGTGTGTTCCAGGCCGTCGGCAAACTGCTTCAAAGTCATGAAGAGTAGCATTGGGATAATGGAAAGCCCCATGAGCCGCATAAACGGAATGGCGAGCTCGACCACCTCCGGGTCCTGGCCGAGGTTGCGCAGGTAATCTTTTCCAAAAAGCAATATAATGGAAATCGCCAGCGCCGTGAGCGTACAAAGGCAGAAACCATTGAACAGATAATGCGAAACCTGCTGTGCGTCGCGACGGCCATTGGCGAGTGACACCATCTGCGAAACGGAGATCGTCATGCCGATACCGATCACGAACGGGATGTTCATCGCATTGATCACCAGTGCGGCGGCGGCAAGCTGCTTGTAGCTGATAGCGCCGACCATGGCGCTGTCGATGAGGTGGAGGGCCATTTGGGCCAGTTCTCCGATGATAATAGGGAATGCTAGTCTTAAAGTTTGTGATGCTTCGTTTTTCATGGCTGGTGTGAATCTGCAAAAAGACT